>CANHFG010000004.1 GCA_947459875.1 Ignavibacteria bacterium | reverse complement strand
TTCAGTGATCGACGGAACACTGCACCTTCTGCACCCGGTCATGCCCTTCATAACCGAAGAGCTCTGGCACGGACTCCTCGGACACACCCCAGAAGAATCGATCTCCACGTCCAGGGCCCCACTGGCCAAGACCGACGACATTGATCAGCTCACTGAGGAGCGTTTCGAGACGCTTCAACTTGTGGTAGAAGCCCTTCGACGTCAACGCGCCGAGATGGGTATACCCCCGGGAGAGCGTCTTGACGTGCATCTGCGCGTGCGACAGGACGAAGTCGGGTTCTACTCTTCACAAAGAGCTGTCATCACGGCTCTTGCCCGTTGTGCAGAGCTCGTCATCGGTCACGACCTCGATACACCACAGGGCTCGGTTGCTGATGTGGTCCGGGGCAATGAGATCTACCTTGTGGTTGCCGGCAAGATCGATTTCGACAAGGAACGTGCCCGCATCACCAAGGAGATCGACCGGCTTACGGCAGCACTGGCCGGTGTTGAGAAGAAACTCTCCAATGCAAGCTTCGTAGCCAATGCCAAACCCGAGATCATCGAGAATGAACGGCAGAAGCAGGCCGACTGGACGGATGCACTCATGAAATTGCAGCGCAATCTCGCTTCGATCTGAACACCTGACCATCCATTATGAACATGAAACCTGTCTATATCCTTGAACCCCTTCGCACGCCTGTTGGCAAGTACGGTGGGGCACTCTCTGTAGTTCGACCCGATGACATGGCCGGCGATCTGATCGCTGAGCTCGTCGATCGTCTATCGCTTGATCCGACATCGATCGATGATGTTATTGTCGGATGCGCCAATCAGGCCGGCGAGGACAATCGAAACATTGCGCGTATGGCCGTGCTACTGTCGGGCCTGCCGGAAACCGTTCCGGCCGTGACTGTCAACCGGCTCTGCGCCTCCTCGCTCGAAGCTGTCATACAGGGTATGAGGTCGATCGCCAGTGGGGAACATCACGTCGTTGTGTCAGGGGGCGTCGAAAGCATGTCGCGTGCTCCGTACAGTCTGCCAAAGAATGTCTCCGGTGGAGCGATGTTCGGTAACATCACCGCCTACGACACGGCTCTCGGATGGCGTTACCCCAACCCCCGACTGGAGAAGATCATACCACTCGAAACCATGGGTGAGACCGCCGAGAACATTGCCGAGCGTTGGAGCATTTCACGTCATGATCAGGATGAGTTTGCTCTTCGCAGTCACGTTCGCGCATGCGCCGCTCGAGACGCCGGCATTCACGCCGAAGAGATCGTGCCCGTTCGCATACCGCAGCGTAAGGGAGAGCCCCTTATCGTCGAACATGACGAGCAGCCCCGACGTGACACTACCCTGGAACGCCTTGGCGTGCTGGGCGCTGCGTTTCGAAAGGGCGGAAGCGTTACGGCTGGAAATTCCTCGTCCCTCAATGACGGTGCAGGCATGATGGTTCTTGCTAGTCAGGAGGCTCTGGATCGTCAGCCGCACCTGCGCAAGCATGTCTATGCGCGACTCCTCAGTTCGGGCGCTGTTGGCGTAGACCCACGCATCATGGGCGTCGGGCCCGTGGGGGCTATCCAGCAGGCATGTTCGCGGGCCGGCGTGAGCGTTGCTGATCTGGAACTTATCGAGATCAATGAGGCCTTTGCCGCTCAGGCGCTGGCCTGCATCAGAGAGCTTGGCGTCGACCTGGACCGCGTAAACGTCAACGGCGGTGCGATCGCCATCGGTCACCCCCTCGGGATGAGTGGCGCACGAATCCTGGGAAGTCTTGTTCGAGAGATGCGCCGACGCGGAGCACGCCTCGGATGTGCCTCCCTCTGCATCGGTGTCGGACAGGGTCTGGCGGTTGTTGTGGAATCTGTCAACCACTCCTGATTCCGGCTCGATGTCTGACTCGTTATATTTGCCATCATTTTGAGGATGCTCATGTACACTTCGCCACATCTTGTCCTTCCGAAGATCGCCGACCTGCACAAGGCTGATGTCTATATCGCCAACGGTGGATACAATGCCTACCGCAAGGTCCTGTCGATGACGCCGGATGCCGTGATCGACGAAGTGAAGCGCTCCGGCCTTCGAGGTCGCGGCGGAGCGTGCTTCCCGACGGGTCTGAAGTGGTCTTTCATGCCAAAGGGGAATGACAAGCCGAAGTACCTGGCCATCAATGGTGACGAATCCGAGCCCGGCTCTTTCAAGGACCGTCAGATTTTCGAGTACAATCCGCATCAGCTGATCGAAGGTATCCTGATCGCCGGCTATGCCATGAACATCAAGATGGCCTTTATCTACATCCGTGGTGAATACCATGCATGGGTGGACATGATGCAGGCAGCCGTCGATGAGGCCTATGCGAAGGGGCTCATTGGCGAAGGAATGAAAAAGACGTTTGGTGGTGAGTACACGATCGACATCGTCGTGCACAAGGGAGCAGGGGCCTACATCTGTGGAGAAGAAACGTCTCTGATGAACTCGCTCGAAGGAGACCGGGCCTATCCTCGCTACAAGCCCCCTTTCCCGGCCAACAAGGGGCTATGGGGAATGCCGACGACTATCAACAATGTTGAGACGATTGCCACAGTCCCCCCGATCATTGCCATGGGTGCCGAGGCGTATTCGCAGATAGGAGCGCCCGGACATAGCGGTACGATCCTGTATGGTGTGAGTGGACACGTCAACAAGCCCGGCGTGTTTGAACTTCCGACAGGAACGCTTCTGACAGATATTATCAATAACGTCTGCGGTGGCGTGCCCGGTGGCAAGAAGGTTAAGGCCATCATCCCGGGTGGCTCGTCCATGCCGCCAATGCGTGGTGATGAGATCGAAGGCGTCCGCATGGACGAAGAGTCTCTCAAGAAGCTCGGTACGCACATCGGAACGGCCGGTATCATGGTGATGGACGAAGACACCGATGTCGTTGCCGTTACGCTGCGCATAGCCCGTTTCTATCATCACGAGTCATGTGGTCAGTGCACTCCATGCCGCGAAGGATGCGGATGGATGGAAAAGGTTCTGCACCGCATCGAGCATGGCGAGGCGACGTCATCGGACATCGACCTTCTCTACAGTGTAGCCTCGAACATCGAAGGCAATACGATATGTGCTCTTGGTGACGCTGCCGCTTGGCCGGTAAAGGGTTTCATCGAGAAGTTCCGTGATGAATTCGAAGCCCGTTGCAGGCCATCACGCTCGCTGGTCTCGCTGAACGTCGTGCACGGACGCCGTGCCACGGCTTCGACGCTGGTAAAGACCCTGGCATAAGATGGACATGCATGCCGTCGGGTACGCCTTTGCACTCACGCTTCTGGCTGGGCTTGCAACTGGTGTCGGCTCGGCCATGGCATTCTTCACGAAGCGCACCAGCACAAAGGCCTTATCGATCTCGCTCGGCTTCTCCGCCGGTGTGATGATCTATGTCTCGTTCGTCGAGATCTTGAACAAGTCCGTCGTGGCCCTCACGCAGGAATACGGCATGCAGCAGGGACGCTGGCTGGCGGTGGGTTCGTTCTTCGCCGGTATTGCGCTGATCGCTATCATCGATAAGCTGGTGCCGACCTATGAGAACCCGCATGAGAATATGAGCGTCGAGTATATGGACGACGCGGAGAAGAGCCAGGAGTACCGCAAGCGCAACCAGCTCATGCGTGTTGGCGTGATGACGGCCATCGCCATCGGCATTCACAACTTCCCCGAAGGTCTCGCCACGTTTGTCAGCGCGCTTGATGACCCGAGTCTGGGACTGGCCATTGCCATTGCTATTGCCATCCACAACATCCCAGAGGGCATTGCCGTAAGTGTTCCGGTGTACTATGCCACCAACGACCGCAAGCGTGCTTTTTTCTGGTCGTTTCTTTCAGGTCTTGCCGAGCCGGTCGGCGCTATCATTGGATACCTGATCCTGCTCCCGATCATGAGTCCGCTCGTTATGGGCATCCTGTTTGGCCTTGTGGCCGGGATCATGGTCTTCATTTCGATCGATGAATTACTTCCGGCTGCGCGCGACTACGGAGAACATCACCTGAGCGTGTATGGTCTGGTTGCCGGGATGGCCGTCATGGCCGCTTCACTGCTGTTATTGCTCTAGCACGGATGGCCACACCCATGCGAATAGGAATCATAGGCGGCTCATTCAACCCCATTCACATCGCTCACCTGATCATTGCGGACAGGTTTGTCGATCAGCTGGATCTCGACCGTTGTTACTTCGTGCCGACGGCTCGGTCGCCATTTAAGATCGATGACCCCATGCTGGCATCGGCCGAAGAGCGTCTGCAGATGGTGCAGCTGGCTACCGAGCAGCATCCAAAATTTCATGTCAGTGACGTCGAGGTCCGCCGAGGCGGCGTGTCCTACACTATCGACACGGTTGCGGCCATGCAGGCCGAGCATCCTCGGGCAGAGCTCTTTGTGCTGATCGGCAGCGACCAGGCCGTGGAATTCGTGCGCTGGCACCGCTGGCAGGATCTGCTCGGTCAATCGCAGCTTTGCATTGTTCGTCGCCCATTTCTGCTGACTCCGGAGATGGAGGAGCGCCTGACGGAAACACTCACGGTAGGTTCTCGGTCGCCGGTATGGATCAACGCCCCTTTGCTGGAGATCTCGTCCACCGATATCCGCCATCGCGTGCGTCAGGACAAGAGTATCAATTACCTCACGACAAAGGCCGTGCGCGACTTCATCAATGAGCACGGACTGTACCGAAGATGATTGCCCGACGTTTCTCTCTTGGCCGCCTGTTTGTGATAACGCTTTTGTGCGTGGTTGCACTTGGAATGATCGCCCCGATGGCTTGGATGATCCTTGTCTCGCTGCGTGAATCTCCCGAGCAGCATGCAACACTTGGACAGATGCTTAGCGCGCCGATGAGCACGGTCAACTACGCCGATGCGTGGACTTCGGACAACTTCTTGGGGTACTTTGTCAACTCACTATTGGTAGCAAGTATCGTCACGTTCGGCAATGTAGTCTTCTGTCTCTGGGCCGGTTATGCCTTTGCCCGCCGACGTTTCGCCGGTAAGGGGCTGCTGTTTCTGTCGATCTTAGGAGTTCTGGCCGTACCGCAGCAGGTCATCATGATCCCGCTGTATCGACTTGTTGCCAGCCTGGGATGGATCAACTCCTACGCAGCGCTTATCGTGCCATGGCTTGTCACGCCGTTCGGGATTTTTCTCGTGCGACAATACATCCAGTCGATGCCAGCCGAAATGGAAGATGCCGCCCGCATCGATGGGGCAGGCGAGTGGTACATTCTCTGGCGTATCGTAGCGCCCCTTTGTCGACCTGTCCTGACGGTGCTGGCGATCTACACGTTTTTGTCGAACTGGAACTCATTCCTCTTTCCGTTTCTGTTCACCAATGATGAAGCACATCGAACTCTTCCGGTCGGACTTGCCTTCTATCTCGGCAAGCAGTCCATTGACTGGGGACATCTGATGGCCGGAGCAAGCATTGCTGCAGCACCGATACTTCTGCTGTTTGTTGTCTTTCAGCGTCGCATCATCGAGGGTCTTACTGCCGGTGCACTGAAAGAGTAACCATCGTGTATTTTTGCGCCCATGAACACACCACGCACACTAACTCCCAGCCTTAGACAGGCCATCTCCAACCGCACAGTCCAGCTCAGCGTTCTTGGCACGCTGGTGCTTGTAGCCTGCACGCAGATACGCGTGCCGTTACCATTCACACCCGTTCCGATCACGGGGCAGACCTTTGCCGTGATCGCATGGCCACTGCTTTTCGGCTACCGCGTCGGAATGGCAAGCGTGCTCTCTTACCTCGCTCTGGGCGTTCTGGGTGCGCCGGTGTTTGCCGGCTTTGAGTCGATGTCGGCGCTGTGGGGTCCAACATCCGGCTACCTGATCGGTTTTGCCGCAGCCGCCGCGCTACTTGGACGCCTGCGCGATGCCGGTCTGACATCGACACGCTCCGGTCTGGCCCTTTCTGTTGTCGGTGCGCAGGCGCTCATCCTCCTTTTCGGTTCACTTGTCCTTTCGACGTTCGTCGGCCCCGAAAACGCCGTTGCCATGGGGGTAGCCCCTTTCCTTGCCGGTGACGTGATCAAGTCGGTCCTACTGTTTACGATGATCCGGAGCGTGCGGTGGAACGCAGCGAACTAGAACTCCTTGCGCGTATGATCGCGCGCGAACTCGAACGCACCTCCAACGTCGAGATCGCCCCAAAGTGGCAGCACGGCACGATGATCTTCAAGCCGGGAGATGATCGCCTGAAACAGCATGAGATGTCCATTGAGCGCTTCATGCATAAGATCGTGATGATGCGCGACAATCTGAGAGTCCTCGAGCAGCAGATCAACTCCAACAAGTCCCTCGAAACCGGTGAGAAGGTGAAGCTACAGAGCTATATCACCCGCATTTACGGTTCTATGACGTCCTTCAATGTCTTCTTTGCTGATGAAGACGATACGTTCAAGGGAAGCGGGGATTAGGGGGGGTAGGGAGGGTCGCAGCATGCTGCGACCCCGCGATTGCATGCTGCGACCGCACGATAGCATGTAAAACGCAAAACGCCCATCATTTCTGACGGGCGTTTCGTGTAATTGGGCGGGACCGACGGGGCTCGAACCCGCGACCTCCGCCTTGACAGGGCGGCGCTCTAACCAAGCTGAGCTACGATCCCAATTACCGGTTTTCGGGTGGACCCAAGCGGGATCGAACCGCTGACCTCTTCAATGCCATTGAAGCGCTCTCCCAGCTGAGCTATGGGCCCGTTTATCAAAAACGGAGTGCAAATATAAACCTCGCGCTGATATTCACAAGCGGCACAGCGCTAACGGATGAATTGAAGGTCACACCAGTGGCTGTAGAGTCCTCCAAGACGTAGAAGTTCTTCGTGTGTGCCGGACTCGATTATCGAGCCGGCAGAGAACACAAAGATCCTGTCACATGTCCTGACCGTGCTGAGCCGATGCGCAATGATCACCGTTGTTCTATCGGTCATCAGGCGCTCAAGAGCATCCTGAATAAGGTGTTCGCTTTCGGCATCAAGCGAGCTGGTGGCCTCGTCGAGGATCAGAATCGATGGGTTCTTCAAGAGGGCACGGGCGATAGCCACGCGCTGACGTTGTCCACCACTGAGCTTCAGGCCGCGTTCGCCAACTAACGTTGCGAATCCTTCCGGAAAGGATTCGATGAAGTCCAACGCGTTCGCATCGGCAGCTGCCTTGCGAACCTCATCAAACGTCGCACCCGGGCGCCCATAGCGGATGTTGTCCTCGATCGTGCCACCAAAGAGTACAATGTCCTGCGGGACGACTCCAACGCTTCTTCGCACCTGCGCCCGCGTATACGACGAGGCGTCGCTGTCGTTGTACAGAATGTGCCCCTCGGTAGGGTCATAGAGACGCTGCAACAGAGCGGCCGTGGTGGACTTACCGGAACCGCTTTCCCCGACGAATGCCACGCGTTCACCGGCACCGATATGCAGAGATACATTGTTTACCACCAGCATGTCTTGCCGATCGGGATAGCGGAACGAAACTCCTACAAGGTCGATCGACGACAAACGCACCGGCGGAGCGTCGGGTCCAACATCCTCCGTCGGTTCGGTCATGATCTCGCGGATACGCACGGCCGCGCCAAGGGACTTCTGGATCTGACCGTACAACTCGGCAAACGATCCCAGAGCACCACCAACGAACATCGCATACATGAGAAACGACAGTAGCTCGCCCATGCGCAGGTCACCGGATTCGACAAGGCGAGCACCGTACAAAATGACGGCAGCAATGCCACCAAACACGGTGAAGATGATGAAGGTCACGAATGCGGCACGCAGTCGGGCCCCCTTCATGGCAAGTCCCACATACTCGCTCAAGGTCGCAGTGTACCTGTGAATCTCATGGGGCTCCTGCACATAGGACTTTACGGCCGATATGCTCTGAAGAGACTCCTCGACAATGGTCGAGGTGCGGGCAAGTGCATCCTGCGTATTGGTGCTGAGCCGGCGCAGTCGACGTCCGATGAGCACCGCAGCGCCGACAATGATCGGCATGCCGACGACGATCGGCACCGTCAGCCGGACACTTGTGGTAAGAATGAGAATGATCGAGCCGATCAGGAAGATCGACTGTCGAACTAGCTGAAGAAGAGAAAAAGAAAAAGTCTCCTGGATCTGTGTCATATCACTCGATAGACGCGATGCCAGCTCGCCGATACGGTGCCCGGACATACGCGAAAGGGGCAGGCGGACAATATGTTCATACAGTTGCGACCGAATCGAGGCAATGACCCGTTCGGTGGTACGCGATAATGTCACCGAGACGACGTATCCGACAATGGCCTGTGCCGTGAGCAGACCCAGAAAGAGAGCACCGGTGTTCATCAGCGACGCAGCCTGACTGTTGGCAAGGATCTGATCGATGATGTTTCCAGTGAGCACCGGAAAGATGAGACTTACGCCGCTGCTCGGAATCATGAAAGCCAGAGCAAGGATCATCGGCCACTTGTGCGGACGATAATACCCAAGCAGAAAGCCGAAAACGGATCGTGTATCGGTTTTCAAGGGCGTCTCCGTGTGGTCGATAGCATGGGAATGACCGTGCCGGTAATGGCGCATGAAGGTTCCATGAGACCATGAATCACCGAGGCGATCTCGTCTGGCTCTACCCACGTGCTTGCCTGATCCGGCGAGCCCCATTCAAGATTAGCGGCCGTACGGATCACGTCGGGCACGATGCAATTAGCCCGCACTCCCGAGGCGCGCCCTTCCTCCGCAGCCGAGAGCGTAAGCGAGACAACGGCAGCCTTCACTGCGGCGTATGCAGCACGGTTGGCCTCAGGTTGCAGGACGGCCTTTGCACCGATGGTCACGATCGAGCCACCACCGTTCTTTACGAGATGCGGAATCGCCGCTCGCATGACATTGAACGTCGTGACAAGGTTTAGCTGCATCATTGATTCGACGTCATCTGGCGAGGTCGACTCGATCGGCGCGCCGGCTCGTATGCCACCAACTAAGTGGACGACTCCGTTCAGGGAAGGGGCTGCCCGGGCGACGAAGCGCTGTGTGTCGTCGGCACTGGAGAGATCAACCACGTCACGGTCAGCAGGGATAACCACGGTGCCGCGCTCTGTCAGATAGGACGAAACCACGCGGCCGAGCTGGCCCCGAGCTCCGGTCAGGAGAACTGTCATAGCATCAGAGGACAATCAGTGAACAATGCACGACCGCATCAGGCAAACGGCATTCAAGGACCCACGTCCCTACGCTGAGTGCCGACGGCGTCATGACGGACAATCTGTCCTGGTCGTGTCCGAGCATTTCACAGGCATACGTTGCCCCGGTCACTGCATTGGTTATGCGCACCGACAGCGGAGTGGTGTCGAGCCCGAAGAGGTCAAACGTTCTTGAATGGCGAGCCAGGGGCATTCCCGCCACGCGCACTTGCGTGAGCATCTCGGGCTTATCATCAACCGATACAATGATCGACGGGATTCGCATGCCGCATGGAATCGAGACCTCTGCGCGTTTGACGAGCATCCCCTCGGCACCGGGAGGGTAGACCGCCGTACGCTTCGTGGCCTGACTCGGGGCAACGATGCGCACCTGCGCGGTATTTCCGTCATAGTAGGCTTCATTAAGTCGGAAGGCGTACCAGTCTCCAAGGAGGTATTCACCCTCAATGGCGATCTCGGGCGCTGATGAGTTCGCTCGCTGATACAGCATCGGTTTGAGCGTGTCGATGGCAAAGATGGGCGCAAGTACAACCATCCCGCCCGCCGTTATCACGGTGGCAGGTTCGGGAATTGACGGTCCGAGAATGCGTGCGGCCCTTGCAACATCCAGCGCTCCATGACCAAGAACGCTGTCAGTCTGGCGACCAAACCGCGATCCTTCGATCATGGCCTGGCGGATATAGCTCGGGTGCACGGCAGGGTAGAGCTGCCGTAGAAGCGCCACCTGAGCCGCCACATATGGTGTGGCAAGAGACGTTCCCGAAGCGCGTCCAACAAGTCCGTTGACCTGTTGCACGGGAACACGTTCTGCGGGAGCAGCGAACTCCGGCTTCTGGCGTCCGGACGCGCTGGGGCCCCATGACGAATTCGACCATGCACTTCGACCATCGAGGGCGATCCCTCCGATGGCCAGAGCACTGTCGGCATCTGCCGGTGTAATGATCGTTCTCGATGAAGGACCGCTATTGCCGGCCGCCGTGAGACAGATCATCCCGCGCTGCGAGGCGATGTTGATGGCCCGGGCGGGGAAGGTGGTAGACCCGTTCAGCAGTTCATACGGCGTTGCCGCGTCGGTTGAGTCAAAGAACCGATAGCCAAGTGATGAACTCGAGATGTCGGCTCCGCTGCGTTCCACCCACCAGAGCGCTTCAACATAGAGGTCCTCTTCGATCCTTCGCTCGTAGCGCATGTCTTCGGACTTTGCAAGGAGGTATGTGCTGAATGGAGCCACGCCCATGACCTGATCGCCGTACCAGGCCGCTGCGACCGACATGATGACGCTGCCGTGCTCGTCCTGCAGAGGCACGTCGTTATCCTGGTTGGCGGTGATCGGACGTCGGTGGATGAAGTCGTACTCGTCCTCAACATTTATGTGCGAAAGGCTACTCATGGCCTTCCAGCGAAAGCCGTTGTCGATGACGCCAATGCGAGCCCC
The DNA here is from genome assembly GCA_947459875.1 of Ignavibacteria bacterium. Classification (GTDB taxonomy): domain Bacteria; phylum Bacteroidota; class Ignavibacteria; order Kapaibacteriales; family Kapaibacteriaceae; genus UBA10438. Next base: position 51,233 of record CANHFG010000004.1, on the reverse strand, counting down.
CTGACCAAACACGCCGGCATCGTGCAGTTCATGGACATTGCCGACCCTTAGCATTTCACTCTGGAAGGTTTCCGGAACGGGGGCACATCGCTCCGGTAGGGTCAGCCTGTATGAGATGGAATTTGCCGGCGACACCGCTCTGACGCATTCGAGAGCCTTCACTCGGTCATACTCATCCTGCGTCAGTCCCACCACCATGTAATTCATCCATGGGTTGGACGAAAGAAGACTATCGCTGATGGCAAGGACCTGCTTGCGGTAGTCATCATGAATGGGGCGATCCAGCTCGTCGAGCACAGGATCCATTCCCGCCAGGGTTCGACGCCTGATTGCGTTGGGATGATACTGCAGCAGAGTCTGCTCGTACAACGGCTCTCCCGGCGCGAAAACTCCCGGCCCCTTATCAGCCAGAAAGACACGAAAGGGCGTGCGCTGGGCCTGTCCTTCTGATGCTGTGAACAGAAGCACCGCGAGCAGGGCAAGGACAGGGAGGGTTTCGTAGGTTTGCCGTCGTTTCATGCGAAGGATATTGATGTTGACAGTAGACAAACAAGATCGTGCTCGCCGAGTAGCTTCGTGCCGGAGCTCTTCGGCGTGGATCCCGCGCGATGGAAGCACGGTGATCCAGCTCAGCGGTAACGACAGGATCGACCTTCTGCACCGACTTACGACGAACGACATGCGTGCTCTTGAACCCGGTAGGGGCCGTCAGACGGTGCTGCTGACGGAGAAAGCTCGAATGATCGACGTCGTGACGCTGCTTCAGGACAAACAAGAGGCCCTGCTGCTTGGTTCGCAAGGCACGGCTGCCGACGTCCTGTCGTGGATACGAAAGTACGTCATCATGGATGATGTGCGCCTCCGTGACGTCACCCAGCAGCATGCCATCATAGAGATCATGGGGCCAAGGGCCGCGGAAGTTGTCGAGTCGCTTCTGGATACTCCCGTCAAAGACCTGGCCATGTCGCAGTGGCGCTCGATCGACGATGGGCTGCTGGCGGTTCGGATGCCGTCGGCAAGCGAGCTATCCTACTGGCTGGTCGGTTCCGTGCAGACACTGCAGACCATCAGGGAGCAGCTTGTCCTTCACGACGATCAGATTCCTGAGCTTGATACAGAGATCGACGAGTACGTGCGAGTTCTGGCCGGCATGGGGCGCGTCGGACACGAGTGGACGCTCGCATACAATCCGCTCGAAGCCGGACTGCTGCACCTGACCTCGTTCACCAAAGGCTGCTACATCGGACAGGAAGTCGTGGCCCGACTGGATTCCTACAACAAGGTCAAGCAGCGCATCATGGGGCTGATCGCCCCCAGCCAGGTGACCCCTGGCGATGTGATCGTTGCCGATGGCAATGCCGTTGGGGTTATCACAAGTGCAGTAGCTGGTTTCGACGCTTCACAGTGGTTCGCTCTTGGATACGTGCGCGGAGAGTTTGCCCATCCGGGAACGAGTATCGGCATCGAACACTCAGGCTTGATGATCACGGCTGATCTGGTTCTGCCACCAATGATTGACCCATCATGCCCGTAGCTGCTGTCATCGCAGGCGCGCGGCGCATCGGCGCGGAAATTGTCAGGGGGCTTGCCAGTGACGGATACGACGTCGGGCTGACGTACAACACCTCCATTACGGAAGCGCAAAAACTGCAGCAGGAGTTGGTCGCCTTGAACCGAGAGTGTCAGATCGTGCAGTGCGACGTGACAGTTCCCCTTGCGATCGGTAGCGCCCTGACGAACCTTGAAGACGGTATGGGATTTGCCGATGTCATTGTCTACAACGCAGGGGTCTTCCCCGGGGCAGCACCTCCGGCCGATATCGACGAAGACGATCTGCTCCAGGCCTTACGGGTCAACACCCTCCCGGTGCTGACATTGGCGCGCCACTACGAAATGCGCTGCCGAGAGCATCAGCGCACGGGGCGTATTATCATTCTCGGTTCGCTCGGCGCTCGGGAGATCTGGCGCGATAGGGCAGCGTACAATACCAGCAAGGCCGCACAACATACACTGGCGCTGTCACTGGCCAGAAGCCTTGCACCCACGATGAGCATCAACATCGTCGCACCGGGCCAGATCGTCCTGGAGGGTGAGCAAGAATCCCACTCAGCGATCGTCTCCGAGCGTCGCATACCCAAGGAGCGGCATGGAAGTGCCGACGATGTAGTCGATGCCGTTCGGTATTTTGCGCGCTGTTCGGAATACATCACCGGACAGACCATCGTGGTCGACGGCGGCTACGGCCTGGTGCGCTAAGCGACGATCACCAAACGAATTTCTGGGCACAACACGTGCCACAAACATCCTGAGGATGACGATGTCCATGAGCCCCTTTCGACGGCTTCCTGCAGCTGTGATAAGTTCGATCATTGGCCTGATGTGGTCTATATCGACGGCACAGGTTCTGCTGGCCGGTTCGGTTTCATTTCTACCGATGAGTCCAGCCACTGGCACATCGGTCACGATCGAGTACACTGCAGAGGCCCGCGATGAGGAGATGACCTCCGGCGGCAACCTGCATGCCGTGGCATACCTCTTTACGGCCGATGCCGAGTCGCCCGAAGCGGTCGACGTCACACTTTCAAAGAAGTCAGGCCGCTGGAGTGGCTCGCTGCAGCTTCCGGCCAGCACGGTCTATGGTATCGTCAAGGTAGGCAACGGCCGCATGTACGATACCAACAAGGACCTCTACTGGGAGTTCCTCGTCACAAAGGACGGCACGCGCCATGTGGAAGGGGCTCACATGAAGGCCGCCATGGCTCGCTCCGGTCAGCTGCCCGCACAATGCCGCATGAAGGACGACGTTGAAGAAGCACTCGAGCTGCTGAATAAAGAATCACGCCTGTATCCCAAGAACATCGTCGCGCAGCTGAACTACATCATGATCGCCAAGGCCGTTGGCGAGCTCGATGAGCTAGAGGCCACTGGCAAGTATCGCGAGCTCACCTCGTCGGTGATGCAGATCAAGTCGCCCATCGAGGCCATAGTGATCGCGCAGGCCTATGCAGGGCAGGGCAAGACCGAGGATGCCAACCGCGTTATGGAAGACGCTGCAGCTCGCTTCCCCAGGAGTGTTGCTGCCGAGCAGTACGAGCTTGAGCAGGTCGGTAAGGCCGAGTCACTCGCTGACTTCATTCAGCGTGTGCTTAAGCACTTCGAAAGCTTCCCGGCAACGAGCGCGCGACAGAATATCACCGATGCTGTGACGCGGGCCACAACTCAGCAGGGTGCTCTGCGTGAGCTCATCTACTTCCTCGACAAGCATCCGATGGCATCGGCAAAGACCTATCATCAGGCCGTCAACTTCATCGGTGCAAATGACACGTTGCGTCCGCAGGCATTCCGGCTTATCGACGACGGACTCAAGGCCGCTGACGATCCGGCAAGACGTCCGCGCAACATTGGCGTTTCGGAATGGAATGAAGAGCAGCGAATCTCGCGATCGCTTTTACTGTTTGTGAAAGGGGCGATCGAACGTGCTCAAAATCGCGCCGACGATGCTATCGCTTCGCTCGAAAAGAGCATGCAGATCGCCGGTGATGATACCGAAAAGGGATGCCGGGAAATGCTGATTGATCTCTACCGCAATGGTAACAAGCCAAAGAAGGCGCTCGAGGTGGCCAAGAGCGCCATCGTTTCGGGATCGTCCACACCAGGCATCCTGCAGGCTTACCGGGAGATCCTGCGCTCACAGGGCGAAGACTCCTCGGAGATCGCCGATCAGGAATCGGCACTGCGTTCCAAAGGCCGCAGCGCCATGGCACGGCGCGTTCAGCAGGAGTTTCTCAATCTTCCCGGTATCGATGGGACGTTCACCCGGCTCGACGGCACTCCGGTGAAGATCTCCGACTGGAAGGGCAAAGTGGTGATCATCGACTACTGGGCCACCTGGTGCGGTCCGTGCCGGCAGTCATTTCCATCGTTGCAAAAGCTCTATGAGCGATACAAGGACGACCCGAATGTGCTCATCGCCGTTGTCAACGTCTGGGAGCGCAGCGATGACCGCGTCAAGACTGTCAAGGACTTTATGTCTAAGAACACGAGTCTGACGTTTCCGATGTTCATGGACAAGGACGACAGCGTAGTGCGAAAGTTCGGTGTGACGGGAATCCCGACCAAGTTCTACCTCGGAAAAGATGGACGCATCCAGTTCAAGGAAGTGGGACTGCATCCGGAGGAACAGTTTCTCGAGGAAGCTACAACGCGAATCGAGGCGCTACTGGCGCAGTAGTGGCGCTCTGGTCGCGCGCCTCAGGGGGCTATGAGACAACCCGAACTTCCCGTCCACGGGATCACGTTGTATCGAGCGCCCATGAGTGCACCGCGACCCGTACGGGCGAGCGTCATCACAGGAACCGGACGAGGCTGCGCATCGGGCCAGACGAGCATAATGCGAATCTCAACGTAGTTAGCCCCCTCCGGCGTCGGCACGCACGGCGCATACTGCACACGCTCCTGCAGGATCCACTCCGATCGTTCCTCAACAGGCACGGCCTCGAGGTCCGCAAGCGTCGGACGGACGTTCACACCCTTGCCGGCGAAGGCATAGAGCGGTTTGAGAACGTACGCATCGAGCTCCTTCAGCAACGACTCGGTAACGTCAGAAACGCGCACACAGCGCGGCACGGTGTGATGCCTCAGATAGGGAAGCAGAAACTTGCTGATACGGAAATACCAGTTCGGATGCCCGGCCCAGTCGACGTCAAGATCGTCGTTCCACGAAAAGCTCAGGTCGACGCCAAGTTCATCAAGCTCATCAATGATCGCCCGGTTGAAGATGCGTCTCAGGGGGCGAGTGTGACCATCGGCATCGGTCCAGAATAGCCCCCTGCCAGACTTTTTGACATGACGAATATTGACAGTTTGAAGACCTATCAGTTCGTGCATGGCCACAAAGTCAGGGCGGGTCTTCTGCTTCTCGGGATCGATCTCTACCAGGGCAACTTCACGCGGATCACAGTCAGCAAAGATCACCGATCGAAGCAAGGCAGCATAAGAGCCGTCATCAAGACCTGACAGAAAGGGCGTTACCGTGTTCAGACCATACTGACGCATGAACTCCTGCGTGAGCATCCACTGGTAACCGAATAGCGAGGGAAAGCCCTGAAGCTCAATAAGACGCGGCACATACGCGCCGCTCTCGTTGGTCGTCACGGCAAAGTCAACCACGCTAAACAGAGGGCGCGCAGATTCATGTCGAACGCTGTAACGAGACTGTAGCGTGGATGCCGAACGCTCAAGATTTTCTGCCGACAGACATTCTTCGATGATCTCTTGCGCTGCGCTGGACATCTCTGAAGCGAACGCGCTTGAGATGATGATGGGCATTTCACAGACCCGAAACTCGATCGCATGACCTAGACGACGTTCCAGCGAGGCGATCAAGTCGGCATGACTCTGCGTCGTCACGCCACCATTGAATACCTGCTGAAGGTCAGGTCTCATCTCTCGTAGCGCCGAATGCCGGCTACGAATGTGGCCACGACGTGCTCGGACGAACCAATCGGACGCGACTCATCGAGCACATCACCGTCGAGCACCGTCAGGTCGGCGTCGTATCCCACATCAAGGCGTCCGCGTCGATACTCCATTCCGGATGTCACGTGCGCCCCGAAAGTGAATGCCTCGAGGGCCTCGGACCGGCTGATTCGCTCGTGTGCTTGCCATGCGGCAGTATGACCGCGAGGAATGCGATCGGTAAATGCGGCCATGCCGGCCAGCGGATCGGGCGACTCGATAGGGAAGTCCGATCCACCTCCGATGTGAACGCCGGCGTCAATAAGCGAGCGCCAGCGGTAGGACCATCGGCAACGCTCGAGACCCAGTCGGCGCTCGGCCATGCTGGCATCGCTGATACAATGGGTCGGCTGTACGCAGGCAACAATGCGACTGCGCGCCATACGCTGAAGGTCTTCATCACGCACGATCTGCGCATGCTCAAGTCGAAAGATCACATCGGCCGCTTCGGGTAACGATCGCACCGCTTCGTAGGCATTTATCACATTGTGCACCGCCTGGTCACCGATGGCATGAATGGCCACACAGGGCCATCCGGCCTGCACGATCTCCGTGATCATCGCTGTCATTTCTTCTGCACTCAGAAGGCGTCGGCCGACGTTTGACGTATCATCGTCGTAGGGGGCTGAGAGCAATGCACCACGCGAACCAAGTGCACCATCGGCAAACAGTTTCACTCCACACACGCGAAGCAATTCGCCCCCTGCGGGAAGCTGTCCGATCTCTTGCCACTGGCGCGTTTGACCGCCGACAAAAGACTGTATGCGCACCGGAAGCCGGCCACTTTCGGCCATGGCGCGGAATACTTCCAGCCATGGTTCGGCAACGTTCATATCGTGCACCTCGGTGATGCCATGCTTGGCACATGCCGACGTGGCACGCTCGATCATCGAGCGGAGCGTTTCCGGCGACGCAGACGGAAGACAAGCCCAAAGCGGATCAAGGTCTTCATCGATCAGCACGTCGGGTGCCGTTGCAGGATCAACACCGGCGCGCAGCAGTGCTGCTGTGTTGGCAAGTGCTGCGTGCGAGTCGATGCGCACGGCCAGAAGCGGAACGGTACCGGAGACCGCATCAAGTTCGGCACGAGACGGGATTCTTCTGTCTGACCAGTATTCTTCATTCCAGCCCGTTGACCGAAGCCACCCATCAACTGGCTCTGCTCGGGAGATCGCACTGAGAAGCTCGTCTGCATTGTTCACAGCGTGAAGAGATGTAAACGTTAGCTGCTCGCCGAGCAGGACGATGTGCGCGTGATTATCAACAAGGCCCGGATAGACGTGACATCCCGGATAGCTGAACGTGTCAGTTTCAGTTCGGATGACCGTGCCGCTCAGGCAGGGTAGAACGGCGCGTATGCGCCCTCTCTCGACGTGGATCTCGGCGAACATGTCCTATGAGCGCAGGCGGATCGTGTCTACCGAGTCGAGATAATCCTTCTTTGCCAGAAGTTGCTGCTCAGATTCGACATTATGAGGATCAGGCAGGCAACAGTCGACAGGACAAACGGCAGCGCACTGCGGCTCATCATGGAAACCCTTGCACTCTGTGCATTTATCCGGTACGATGAAATAGAATTCGCCCGAGAAGAAGCTTCCACCGAATCCTCCCGGCGAAGTGCTGTCACTGTGCTTTGCTCCGGCGAGCTCCCACTCGGCACCCGCCTCGTAAATAGCCGTGTTCGGACACTCGGGCTCGCATGCGCCGCAGTTGATACAGTCACTCGTGATGTAGATGGCCATGATGATCGCTGAAATATTGGGTTCGATTGCACGCAAATCTACGGAACGGAACCTTTTCCGTCCGTTTGTTGTCTATCGCGTTGTTCAACGCAACAATTGAACGCAAAGTTCGTCATCTGCACGCCCTCTGAGAAACTTCGCTACCATCCTAGCCGTCATGGCTGTATCGCTCTTTGCTGCTCGCGCAGCAGAGAGGCCGGCAGAGCGTCCTGCAGATTCGGTCCGCGGTACTGTGTCGGGCTTCGTCGAAGACGCGGTGAGCAAAGAGCCTCTTATTGGCGCGACGGTATCGATCAAGGGCATTAAGGCGGGCGCCTACACGAACAAGAGCGGATACTTCTCGATATCGAACGTTCCCGTCGGACAGCAGTTCGTGGCCGTTTCATATGTCGGGTATAAAAAGAAAGAGGTTTCCGTCAGCATCCCACGAGGCGGCGGAGCAAAGCTCAGGGTGGCGCTTGCTTCGGATACGTCTCGAGGGCGTGAGCTCACCGTTACGGCAAACCGCGATGAGGACAAACGCGAGATATCGATCTCACGTGTGAACATTCCCATCGAGCAGCTCAGTCAGCTGCGTATCGGTGGCGAGGCCGATATCTTCCGTGCACTGCAGATGCTCCCCGGGGTGCTGACTTCATCACAGATATCCTCAGGACTCTTCATCCGCGGTGGCTCGCCGGATCAAAATCTTGTCCTGCTCGACGGTATGACGGTGTATAATCCGACACACCTGTTCGGGTTTATCTCGGCCTTCAATAACGATGCCATCAAAGATGTCGACCTTATCAAAGGGGGCTTCCCGGCCGAGTACGGCGGACGCATGTCAGCGGTGCTGAACATCACGCAGAAAGACGGCAACCGTGATCACGTCGAAGGACTTGTTGGCCTTGGCCTGATCTCTTCACGGGCTTCGTTGCAGGGTCCACTCGGAAACGGATCGTTCTTCCTCGGTGGACGCAGAACGTATCTCGATCTGATCCTTGGTATTGTTCCCGAGGATCCGGAGTCACCGTTCCCGTCTTTCAACTTCTATGATCTCAACGCCAAGATCACGCAGAACTTTGGTGAAGACGATAAGGTGTCGCTTAGTGGATTTCTTACTCGCGACCAACTTGGGTTCTCTCAGCCGGGACTGGACTTTGGCGTGCGTATCGGCAATCGTGCATCGTCGCTGCGTTGGACGCATATCTATGATCCGACGGTGTTTTCTGTAGTGACGCTCAGCGCCAGCCGTTACGACAATGGATTCGACGGTCGCAATGCAGGTATCGCCTTCGAGGTTCTCAATAACATCACCGACTATACGCTGAAAGCCGAACTCGAATGGTTTGCCGCCGACGACCTTACGGTGAAAGGGGGCTATGAGGGCACACTTTTCAACTTCAACTACGCACAGTTCTTCGAGCAATCAGCGCAGAACAACACGGTCATCCGCGACACCACGGCTCTGACCATTTGGGACAATACGCAATCGACCTTTGCGCAGATCAACTGGAACGTCACCGAGGCGCTTTCACTGCAGGGTGGCCTTCGTGCCAGCTACTGGACGTCCAGCAAGGATTTCCTCATCGATCCGCGTCTCGCGGCTCGCCTGCAGGTGGGTCAGGACGTGGCCGTCAAAGCCGCATGGGGCATCTATCATCAGTACCTGCGACTTGCATCGGCGCCAGACTTTTCCTTTTTCGATACATGGCTTCCGTCGGACAACTCCGTTCCACCGGGACGCGCAGACCACTATGTACTCTCCGTGGAAACTCGTCCGTACGAGGGATACGATGTGAACGTCGACGTGTACTACAAGAATCTGGCAAACATCAACGAACTGCAGCAGGGCAATCGCGGGCGCCAGGTACAGGTCTCGGATGTCTTTTACGTAGGCCGAGGCTACACGTACGGAGCAGAACTCTTCATCCAGAAGCGCACAGGTCGTCTTACCGGATGGATTGGTTACGCGCTGGGATACGTTTACTCGCAGTTTGACAGCGTAAACCTCGGGCGCTGGTTCCGTCCGAAGTTCGACCGTAGGCACGACCTGAAGATCACGGCACTTTACCAGCTTTCGGATCGGTGGGAATTCGGTGCCTCGTTCATGTTCCAGTCCGGTCAGTCCTACACAGGAGCCACATCCACACTCGCCGGCCGAATGCCAGGCTGGGAGGGCGGCGTCGTGATGGTCAATCCGTCGCAGCGATGGGGACTTCGTCTGCCCAACTCACACCAGCTGAATGTGAACGTGAATTACAATACGACGCTCTACGGACTTCCTTTCCGACTGTTTCTCGACGTGTACAACGTCTACTCTCGACGTGATATCTGGTTCAGAAACTTCCTTACGACCGACGGAATACCGACGGTACGTGATGTGCGTCTGCTTCCAATTCTGCCAACGATATCTGCGGAGTTGAGGTTCTGATGAAGCTTCGATCGATCTTCCCCGGCGTTCTCATAGCGGTTCTCCTTGCACTTGCATTGACAGGTTGCGAAGATCCCGTGCCGACCGATTACACTGAAGAGATCATGCTCGAGGGTATTCTGCTTGTTGGAGAGCCCCTTCAAGACATCCGCGTTCTGCGTACGCTCCCCGTTACCGATACCTTCCGTTTCGAACAGGCAATACTCTCCGACGCGTCGGTTGTTGTCACGGCAGATGGGGTTGATATTCCGATGAGCTTTGTCAGCGGTCCGAATGGTGGTATGTATCGTGCTACAGATACGAGCTACCGCGTCAGGGCAAATACGGTATACAGCGTGGTTGTGCAGGCACGTGGTTCGCGTCTGACGGCATCGACCAGAACGCCGCAGCCGTTTCAGTGGACAACGCCACCAAAGGCATTTATCCAGTTTCCTCCCAAGGATTCATTGCTGTTGCCGGTGGATGATTCGCTCCTGGTGTCATGGACTCCGGTACCGAGCACCGAACTCTACATCATCGGTCTGACGTGTCTCGACACCACTAACTACGGCTCGTATCTCATCCCGCCCACTGGAGATACGAATGAACGCACAACACGTCCGTCACCGGACTTCTTTGACCGTTCGGGCACGCTGGTGGCCAACGAGCGAACAACGCTCGGTGCGACGCCATTTACGACTTCGCAGACCGTATGGGGCATTTTCCGCTGGTACGGAATGCACGAGCTTCGCGTGTATGCGCCCGACCGTGCGTTTCTTGAGTGGTTCTACCTCGTAGGAGGTGGTCGACGCAGCTCGTACGATTACCGCCTGGGCAACATAAGTGGCGGCCTCGGCGTGTGGGGATCTGCCTCACTGGTCAAGAGGAGCAGCTTTCTGCTCAAGCGTCCGTCTTGACGAATGCGTGCCCACCGGCACGCACGTGTTCTCAGGGGGCTTTGCTCACCACCGCTCGAACCGTCGAGTTGAGAAGTTCGTAGGCGTTGCGCCCGCAAAGTTCGACAACGGCGTTCTGGCACATTTCTAGATCATCTTCTGTCGCCCCGACAGCCAGTGCTCCCCGGACATGTGAGTAGAGCTGCGAGCTGCGGCCAAGAGCAGCCAGGATTGACACAATGCAGAGCTCGCGTTCTCTCGTGGACAGGCCACCCCGGCTCAGTGTCTTACCGTATCCTTCGATGATCATCCATGACCGCATGGAAGGGGAGATGGCCTCGAACCGCGCCATCATCTTCTCGTAGACGCTTCCGTAAACTTCCTTACATAGCATCTGTCCACGCGCTTCGAACAGATCCGCATGGTACGTTTCAACCTGATCGCTTTCGGAACTACTTCCGCCAGCAGCATGCGCCGTGGCCAGTGCATCCAGGGCCGACGGGAAACCTGCAAAGAGGTAGCTCTGCAGGAGTACTTCGGTTAAACGCAGCTGCTGCTGGGCGTCTTGTGCTCTCTGAGCCAGTGACTTGATCACCGGCTGAAGTCCTAACGCCGAGGCGATCGATGCACGACACAGATCCTCCAGGGTCAGCCCTGAAACTGTCGACTGCTGCTGGTCGCTCTCCAGCGCGATGAGAAGATCTGCCATTCGCTCTGCGGCTCGACCTCGATGACTGATCGCATTCTTCTCTTCGGGGTGCATCTCTGCATAGCGCATTTCAAAGCCATCAGGCGTGAACATCGGATCGTATCCAAAGCCCCCTTGCCCTCGGTCGTCTGTATCTATTCGTCCGGGTGATTCGCCCACAGTAAAGAGCGTACGCATCGGGTCGACGTAGCAGAGCACACAGACAAAACGTGCCGGCGAGGATGATGCACCCTTGTTGGCCATGGCCTGGCGAACCGCCGCGCGGTTATCAGCATCGCTTGCCCCGAGACCGGCGTATCGCGCCGAACGCACTCCGGGGTCGCCCCCTAGAACGTCAATGCACAGTCCGCTATCATCGGCCAGTGTTGCAAGCCCGGTAGCATTAAAGACCGCCATGGCCTTCAAGTGGGCATTGTCCTGAAATGTCTGGCCATCCTCCTCTATCTCCATCGGTCCTACGACCGCACTCATGGGGATCAGTTCAACATCGCCCAGACCGCATCGCCGTAGGATCTCGGATAACTCCTGAACCTTATGACTGTTGCCTGTTGCTACAACGATCCTCTTTGTCATGGGGCTTCTCCGAAATCTCCAAGAATGGTATCCATGGCACGAAACAGCTCCGCCAAGGAGTCAGTGGTATATGATCCACAGATCCCGATGCGCATGACGCGACCCGCCAGCTGATCCTGTCCGTCGGCAACCAGCATGGAAAACCGATCCCGCAGCGCTATGCGTATGTCGTTGACCCTGCGGTGTGAAACCACCACCAATGCCTGTGAGCTCCCTTGGCCGTAGAGCTCAAAGCCCCGTTGCGTGGCCTGATGACGCACGTAGTCGCGGCGCTCGGCATGCTCGCGCCATACGGTATCGAGTCCACTGCGCACGATCCGACGTGCCGCAGTCTGGACCGCCGAAACGATCGTCACCGGTGGCGTCCAGAGCATAAGCCCCTTGTCGCCGACTTCAAGTACACGCCGCATATCGTTGACGTACAACGAGCTTGCGTTCCTCCGAGCATACTCCTCAAGGCGCGCACTCAGCGAAACAATGGCCAAACCCGGTGGCGAAAAAAGCCCTTTCTGCGCACCGGTAACTACGGCATCGAGCTTCCAGTCGTCGGCCCGCACTTCCTGAATGGCGATGCTGGTGACACCATCGACGAGGACAAACGTCTCGGGCGTGAGTTCATGGATCACTGCCGAGAGCGCCTTGATGTCCAGTGCAACACCTGTTGATGTTTCGCTGTGCACCATCCATACAGCCCTCAACCGAAGCGTTCCCAGCAGTTGGGTAAGGTGGTGTCGAAGTTGCTCCACATCGATACCCTCGCCCCATGGCTCGCTCAGGGTATGCACGGTAGCGCCGCGCAATGCGCTGCACGTGGCCAGGCGGTCGCCGAAACGTCCATGGCAGAGTACCAGTACGTGATCACCCGGGTGAATGCAGCAGCCGGCAACACTCTCGATGCCTGTCATTGCGCTGCCGGAGAGCATTACTACGGTTTGGCTGGTGCAGAAGATCGACCTAAGGTCTCGGGTAGTTTCCTGCAGCATCTGCCGAAACTCCTCGCTGTGGTGGTGAAGCACCGGCCTTGATGCCGCGGCCATGACATCTTCGGGGACGGGCACGGGGCCCGGAGTGTAGAGTTTCATGTCTGCGCGTTTAGGGCATAAAGAAGAATCGAGGCGGCAACGGCGGCATTGAGAGATTCAACCGACGATTGAAGACCGGGAATCGTCACTCGAACCGCGGGCCGCTGAAGAAGCTCCGCAGATACTCCATGGGCCTCCGAGCCGACCACGAGGCACCAGTTCTCGTGGGGCGCAATCAATGCCGGAGCAACGCCGTCGTGGGCCACAGCGATAACCGGTTGCAGCTGAGGATGCGCATCGAGGAACTCCGAGATGCTCGAACGACGAACAATGTTCAGAGCGGCAAGCGCGCCTGCGGAGGCACGCACGACCTTCGGGTTGTAGATATCGACGCACCCATCGCCGAGCACCAGATCCGTGCATCCAAACCAGGCGGCCGTGCGAATGATCGTGCCCACGTTTCCCGGATCAGTAACACCGTCGAGCGCTACCACTCGCCCCCTGCAGGTGCGTTCTTCGAACATCCTGGCCACCATGATAACACCCTGCGACGTTGCCGTGGTGCACATCCGCGTCAGTTCCGAAGGGGAGGCCGCATAGACATCAACTCCGCGCCGGCCGGCTATGCCCAGAATTTCCGCAACGTCGTCGGAGGCATCTTCGCAGACAATGATCATCAACGGATGAACACCAGCCCTGAGCAGTTCTAAGCATGCATGTGGGCCTTCGACAAGAAACTCCGAACGCTCCGCACGCTCAGATGAGCGGTGCAACTGGCGAACCGCATTTCGTAGTTTGTGAGTCGCCCGCTCAAGCTTGTCAATCATTCCGCGAAACTATGAAGAGCATCAAAGAACTCCTGCGTGCAAAGCGTGACGGACATCCGCTCAGTGCCGAGGAGATCGAGTACTTTGTCACGCAAACGGTCTCCAATGAAGCTTCTCCGGCCCAGGTTGCAGCGTTTCTGATGGCATCCTGCACGCGGGGACTCACAATGGAGGAAACGACCGCTCTGACGCTCTCAATGGCCCGATCGGGTGAGCAGCTGCCGCGTGCTGCCTTCGAGCGCTGCCGGATCGACAAGCACTCTACCGGCGGTGTGGGCGACAAAGTCTCGCTTTTGCTGGCGCCTCTTGCTGTGGCCTGCGGACTCGATGTACCGATGATCAGCGGCAGGGGGCTGGGGCACACCGGCGGAACGCTCGACAAGCTGGAATCGGTCGACGGGCTGACCACTGATCTGTCAATGCAGGCAATGACCGATCTACTCGAAGCACACCATCTTTTCATGGCCGGGCAGACACCGACGCTCGTGCCTGCCGATCGCATAATGTATGCACTTCGCGACGTGACCGGCACGGTGGAGAATGTCGGGCTGATCACTGCCTCGATCCTCAGTAAGAAGATCGCCGAGGGCCTCGATGGTCTGGTCATGGACCTGAAGGTCGGCTCTGCCGCATTCCTTCCCACGTTGCAGCAAGCCGAGCAGCTGGCAGTGTCTATGCGTCAAGTATGCAACAGCATCGGCTTGCCGGTAACGTTTGTCTTTACGCGCATGGACAGGCCGCTGGGCAAAGCCGTAGGCAACTGGGTCGAGATGGTCGAAGCCGAAGCTGCTCTTGCCGGCCTGGTTCAGCGAGACCTCGCAGAGGTGACCACGGAACTTGTGGCGCGAATGATCATGCTGTCGGATACTTCAATCGGCTATGAAGCAGCCAGAGCGGCCGTGATCGAACGCTGGAAGTCTGGCCAGGCGCACATCATCTTTCACGAAATGCTCACACGTCAGGGCGGAAACTGGCACAGGAGCATGCAGCGATATGCAACGTTGCCGCGCCTGGAAATTCTGGCATCAGACAGTGGGTACGTCGATGAGATTTCCGCGCGTGAGCTTGCCAACATTCTTTCGTCAGCCGGGGCCGGACGCAGCCGTGAGGACGACCTGATTGATCCGGCCGTCGGCGTCGTCATTCATCAGCCGCCCGGCACGCCGGTGCAGAGGGGGCAACCCCTTGCCACCGTACATGCATCTTCGGACAATGCCGCACTGAAACTCCGCAATGAGCTCTCGGGGCTTATCAAAACGACGACGGCCCCCGAGGTTCGGGAGCCTTCGATGATCCTGCAAGTTTGGTAGGGGGCTTGGCGTTACATCGCCTTTTGAAGCGCCGCAACAAAAGCGTCCTTGGGCATCGAGCCCACGATCCTTTGGGCGATTGAACCCTGACGGTCGATGATGAACGTGGTCGGCACTGCCTGTATGCCACCATAGGCCTCGGCGATCTTCTTATCGGCATCCAGCACGTTCATATACGCGATGCCATTACGCTCGGCGTACGTTTTGACGATGTTGAGGGCATCCGGCTTGTCGTCGAGGGCCACACCGATCACAACCACACCCTTGGCTGCCATGTCCTTGGATATCGTTACCAGGTCTGGTATCTCACGGCGGCACGGCGGGCACCATGTTGCCCAGATGTTCAGGAGGACGGTTTTGCCGGCGGCAACTTCAGAGAACGAGCGCTGCCGTCCATCGGCGTCCGTCCATGTGAAATCCACAGCCTTGCCCGAGGCTGCTGTCTTGACGCCAGACACTGGGAAGACACCACCGGAGGCGCCAGCAGACCCGGAGGCTGAAGCACCTTCAGGACGATAGAGCCAATAGCCGACAATGACGGCGCTGACGGTGAGAGCAACCAGAAACTGTTTCATTTAGAGGACCTCAAGACTGAACAGAGCAGACACTTCATTCACGGCCAGGTCTGAGACGACCGAGCACATGATACTATTGCTTTTCCAGACAAACAACGTGCGGTCTTGTGACGAGGCCCAATGCCACTTGCTATTTGAAACGTCCTCGGCCGTGGCACGATCAAGTTCAACGGTCTTGGCATCGATCGCCCCCTGCTCAACTTCTAGGAGTGAGATCAGGCGTCCAGCCGTGCGGTAAACAAGCACCGGAAAATCGCGACCGTTGATCGAGCGCACACTGCCTCCGACGAGCTCTGCGGCGACGGTGGGGAAGAACACCTCAAAATCAACACCGTGGTTGGCGAAGAACGCCCGTAGGTCGTTCTTGTCCGACGAATGAAGATCGATGTTCCCGGCATCAGACGAAACATTAGCGTACGCCGCAAGAGCAGCTTCGGTCATGTTCGACGGAAGAGTATTACCGCGCTGAGACAGCACGAATAGCGTCGAAGCGGCAACAGCAATAAATGCCAGAGCAGCTGCGGCATACCGCGGCTGGGTAGCAAAGCTGCTAAGCATGCCACGGAGCTTACCGGTAAACGACCGTCCGCTCTGCGTGCGTGCCTCGGCTGCTATGGCCATACGGATCGATCGCTCGAGCGAAACCGGTGCCTGCATACGCAGCGCAGTCCGGCGCGAGCGCACGGCAGCGCGTGTGGCTGCAATGATCCGGCTTTCGCGCTCTGCACGCGCATCGCCTCTGACTTTGTCCGCTACGAGATGTTCCTGATTGTTATCAAGCATCTCGGAGATCCATTCAAAGGAGTCTAGTGAATCCTTCATATACGTCCTCGTAGTTATCGAAAAGCGCCTTGCCCTGTATCATTCTGGCTCTCCGGTAGAGAAACCCCTCGCCCTGGCGTAGTCGGCGAGTTTGGCAGCCAGAAGTTTACGCGCACGGTGCAGACGTGAACGGACCGTCCCGATCGGACAGTCAATGAACTCGGCGATCTCCTCATAAGTGAAACCTTCAATGTCGCAAAGAATAACAACCGTGCGAAACTCCTCCGGAAGAGAAGCAATCGCCTCGGCCACCTCATCGTCGAGAGCGTTGGTGAACACCTGTTCTTCGAGAACCGATGTTTCAACAGAGCTATCTCGGATAGTCTCGTAGAACTCTTCGATGACGTCGTACTCAACCGTATCCGGAGCCTTGGACGACCTTCGGAACGTGTTGATGTACGAGTTCTTAAGAATCCGGAACAGCCATGCCTTACAGTTAGTTCCCCGTTCGAACTTGTCGAAAAACCGGAAGGCTTTGAGGAATGTTTCCTGCACCAGATCGGCCGCATCATCTGGATCACGCGTAAGCCTTACGGCAAACGAATACAGTGCCGACATGTGCGGCATGGCCTCGAGCTCAAACTCGCGGCGCAGTTCGTCATTTGGGGATTCAGACAAGAGCTGACCCTATCACCAGTGGCGGAGCATTTCTGTGAGAAGACGCACTCCAACACCGGAGCCACCCTTGCAGACGTAATGTGCTGCCTTGGGCTGGATGCCGGTACCGGCAATATCCAGGTGTACCCATGGGTAGCTCACGAAATGCTTCAGGAACAGTGCTGCCGTGATCGATCCGGCACTGCGGCCGCCGGAGTTCTTGATGTCGGCGTAATCGCTCGAGATCAGCTCTTCGTACTCTTCGTAGAGCGGCAGTTCGCAGACGTATTCATTGGTCTTGGCCGCCGCAGCACGCAGGCGTGACTTGGTCTTCTCATCCGTCCCCATCATTCCTGTAGTGACGCTTCCGAGGGCGATTACAACTGCGCCGGTGAGTGTGGCAAGGTCGATCACGGCGCTGGGTTTGTACCGATCGGCATAGCATAGCGCGTCGGCAAGGATCAGGCGACCTTCAGCGTCCGTGTTGTCGATCTCGGCTGTCTTGCCGTTCATGAAGGTGATAATGTCACCGGGCACGAGAGCCGACCCGCTTGGCATGTTCTCTGTTGCCGGAACAATGCCCACAACGTTGCGCTTCAGACCGAGTTTGGCAATGGTCTGCATGGTACCTATGACGCTCGCAGCTCCGTGCATGTCACTCTTCATGTCGCTCATGCCGGCCGCCGGCTTGATGGAGATGCCGCCAGTGTCGAAGGTGACGCCCTTACCCACAAGCACAAGGGGCTTTTCTGACTTCGGCCCCTTCATGTATTCCATCACGATCATGACCGGAGGGCGTGTACTTCCCTGGTTAACACCAAGCAATCCGCCCATCTTAAGCGCTTCGATCTTTGCCTTGTCCAGAACAGTTGTCTTGAAGCCCGATTTCCGGCCAACCTCCTGCGCCTTGCGGGCAAGTGTTTCCGGGTAGATCTCATTGTTCGGGGCATTGGCAAGATCGCGCGCAAGGGTGACGCCTTCGACGATGACCCATCCCGCATCGGCACCCTTGGTAACGGCCTTCTGATGTGCCTTGTCGGTGATCAGCGTGAGCTTCTTGACCTTCTTGCCGTTAGAGGGGGCGATGGTCTTGTATTTGTCAAATGCATACTGACTCAGAAGAGCGCCCTCAACGATGGCCTGGGCAACCGTAGCAGCATCGATTCCATTGACAGTTTGAACATCGACAGCAATATGTTGGCACCCTGATGATGCCGCCCGCTTGGCTGCGGCTGCTGCAGCGCGGCGCAGGGTCTCGACGGTCACATTCTGCGTCTCACCAAGACCGGTGAGGATGACACGCGGTGCCGAGGCTGCCGAACCGCAGTAGGCAAGAGCCGTCTGCAGGCGCTTACCCGTAAAGTCCTTCGATTCAAACACCGGCGTCAGATGAGGTATAGCTGCCGTGAGGGCCTTTTCGTGCTGACCGAACTGACGCTCGGTTTCGGGAATCAGAACGATGATCGCATCGCACTTCACGCTCTGACGCGTAGCTGTTGAGACGTTGACAGACATGGTAAAAGGGTATTGTTCGTGGATGATTGGCGGCAAAATACGCAATGCGTGGGGCCATTCATCGAGGGGAAAACACATGGTAGAGCCGAAAGGCCACGTCGGGCTTCGGACCAACGGGAAGCTTGACGTATCCACCTTTGAGCCAAAGCTGCATCTGGTCAGAATAGTGCGCTTCAAGGGGCTGTCCAGACGCGCCTCCGGGCACCACGGTGTACTGAACAGAATCAGTCATCAGCGAGATAACGCGCATGCTGGCTACGACCTTCGTCGGTAACATCACATCCCTTGGTTCACGCGTGCTGAAGCTCCATTGCGTGTTATTGATGGTCGTCTGACTGCCACCGATACTGAATGGTCCGAGGTTCAGGGTCGGGCGCATAAGCGCATTTCGTCCAAACACATGCGGAAAGGTCACCGAGTGAATGGACCCGAACGGCCAGCCCTGCTCGGGGCCATGACGGAAGTGCCGACTAAGATCGTCCACCGCCAGTTGGAACGCCCGCAGAACGATCCATGACATATCCTCTGTTGTCGAGCTCGTGCGAACATCATCCCAGATTCGGTTCTGAGGTTCGTCGATCAGTTCATCGATGCGACGCAAGGGTATGTTCGTCACAAGAGACCAGTCGAAGAACAGCTGTTGTCCGAGTTCATCTTCAAACGTCGCCCAGACAAGCCGATCAAGAAAGATGGAGAAGATCGAAGCGGCATTATCCAGCGGTGTGTGGCTGGCATCCCATGAGACCAGCATTGCCAAAGCCCGCCGCTCTTCAGCGTTGAATCGCTTGGAAGCCCGCTGCAAAACCGGAACCACGCGACGGAGCATGTTGCGAGCATAGGGCGAGACCACATCCTGCTGGATCATCTGCACATCGCGTACCGTCGGCTTGTCGTAGAGACGCATCAGCTGACTGATCCTCTCCATCCGCGAGGAGGGCTCGTAGAGCGACCCAACATACTGGCCTTGACTACTGAGTCGATTATTGGCCGAAGCCACCCAGCCGCGCGACGGATTGACCATCCGTCCAAGCGACGTGAGCGACGTCGTCCCCATCCAGTCAGCCCCCTGAACCCATGAAGGAATCGGGAGACGTGGATCTGCACTTCCGCGTTGTGGGAGCGTACCTGCGGCCATGACCGCCAGAGAGCCAGCCTTGCTGCCCACGCTGAAAGTGAGCGCCGGTGTGCCCCACGTCGATAACGCAGCGAGCATCGACTCAACAGTCTTTGCGGTATTGATGCGGTAGATGGCCGAGATCTCGTCGCTTGGATAGGAAGCGGTCCACCGGAAAGTCATGACCGTAGGCCGAGAACGATTCTTCTCGGGAAACATGTAGCTCGTGGCTGCAACACGCGGAAACTCAAAGATCGGCGATGGGTCGCGCATGATGTGGTGATCTGAGATCACTCGCGATGTAGCCGTCGACCGGATACTGATAATGGTATCGGGCTGGCCTGCAACATGAATAGTGTCGGCCAGGTAGCGAAACTTCCGTCGCAAACCGGCCGCGTCGCGATAGTAATTCACCGGATCTGCCGAGTCACAGCGCTCGATAACATAATCGACATCGTCGATCATTGCGTTGGTAAAGCCCCATGCAAGATGATCGTTGCGGCCCGAGATCACCAGCGGAACACCGGGAATACTCAGTCCAACAACATTGAGGTTTGGAGCAGAGAGGTGGATCTGATACCATTTGGCAGGAATCGACGTTGTCAGATGCGGATCGTTGGCCACGATGGTCGAACCATCGGGCGCCTTCATCACCCAGCAATTGCTGCCAAATCCCGCGCCACGGATGCCAAGCACGCGCCTGGCGTTAGCGAGGTTATTCCGCACGCCCGCAAGCATGGCGTCTGTTAGACCATCGCGGGAGGGGAACCCCGATTCACGGGCTGTCTGCACTTTGGCCACAGGGGGCGCAGCACTTCCCACAGTATCAAGAACAAACGGACCACGGGCGTCGCGTGGGATGTAGTCGCCGACGAACTGTGTTCCGCGCTGATGTTCGATCTGTGCGTAGGTGATGTCCGACCAGAACCCAAGACTCATGTCGAACGACAGGGCCCGACCGATAATGAGGCAGTCCTCGGGTGTCCACTCAGCGGGTGCATAGGAGAGCGCATCAAACTCGAACGGCAGACTCTCTCGATTCTCCCGGATATAGGCATTGACGCCGTCGCTATAGGCCTGCAGGATCTGAAGCGCCGTGCTGCTGAGCCCCTTGCGTTGTCGGCGTGCTATACCGGCGATGTCGATCGTGCGCATGAACGCATCGAATGAAATGCCATCTGGACCGAGGATCTCGGCCGTATGCCCAGTGGCGGCGCGTCGCCAGAAGTCCATCTGCCAGAGCCGATCCTGCGCGTGCGTATACCCCTGCGCAAAGATCACGTCGCGCAGTGATGAGCCAACAATATGGGGAATGCTGAACGCGTTGCGATACACGTGCACGGAGTCACGAACCGGTGCGCTCGTCTGCTGATAAGGCCTGGGATGACTTCTCGTTGCCAGCAGGATCGCAAAGGTCACGCCGATGATCGTTAGCACGATAGCGGCTATACCCGTCCCGGTGATGTTGACTAGCAGCCGTCGGATCATAACCAGCGGCGACTCCGATACCACTCCACCGTCTCGGATATCCCCTCATGGAGTGATATCTCCTGACGATATCCGATCTCTTCGCGGGCCTTCTGGGTGCTGCAGATCCAGTACGGCTGGATCAGGTCCCGCCCCTTTTCAAAATCCAGCACAGGGGGTTTACCCATGATCTTGCCGAGACTGCCGACAACGCCCGCGATACCCAGGACGGCCGCGTGCGGTAAACGAAGGCTGAGAAGACGACGCTTGCCCATTACCGCTCCGGTGAGCGTGGCGATCTGCGGCCACGTGTAGAACTCGTCGGATGAGATGAAGTACGTCTGACCGATGGCGTTTTCGTGGAATGCCGCCATTACGATTCCTCTGGCCAGGTCACGCACGTGCACCAGGCTTACACTTTTGTCACCAAAGCCAATGTATGTGGCAAGACCTCTGTTGACGGTCTGGAAAAAGGTCAGGATCGCCTCATCACGAGGCCCGTATACCGCCGGAGGACGAATGATGGTCGATGGAATATCGGCCGCCTCGCGCACCGCATCCTCAGCAAGTTTTTTTGTGCGTCCGTATGCCGTTATGGGGCGAAGCGGGGACGTTTCGGTGACCGGCTGCTGGACCGATGCTGATGGTCCGACAACGGCCAGTGAGGATACGTGCACGAACCGGCCAAGGCCCGGGTTGTAGGAACGCACGGCGTCAAGAAGATTTCGGGTCGCTTCAAAGTTGCCCCGTCGAAACTCCTCTTCATTTCTGGCAGCCGTTAGACCGGCAACATGGATGACGATGTCGACTCCGTCGACAGCGTGACGAAGTGACGCGACGTCGAACAGTGAACCGTTCACACGCGTGACGTCCTTGCCTTCAAGCCAACGAAGATTCGATGTCGACCGGGCGATGTAGCGTACCGCATGCCCCTTCTCTAGCAGCGCATCGACAACATGACTGCCGACAAAACCGGTAGCACCGGTGACCAGGACGTTCACGCGTTCCTCATTGATTGTTTACGATAGATCTTGTGGGCACCGACGCTCATCGAGCGATCACGAGCGGAATGAATTTGACGTGACGGCCATGACGGTAACCGACCGAGTAGAATCCGGAGGAGAAATCTGCCAGTCCGAGTGTGACCTGACGCACCAGGCCTGAGGTCGAGGCAGAGAACACCCATGTGCGCACCTGACCGGTCGACGAGCTCACCGAGAGCACGACATCATCAGCAGTCACACTGGAGAATTCGACGTTTAGCATGTCACCATCGACAAGGTGCGTCCTGAACACCACGGGCCGAACAAGTCCCACTGTCGAGGCATTGATCTCGCAGTCTGTTTCCACGCTCAGTCGACCGTCGTCGCCCGTGATCAGAGCACCCGGGGCTAGGGCCGTATCAACGTCGAGCACCGTTGTGCGAAGCGGACCTACAAAGGTTCGGGCTTTCAGTGTCACAAGTGGGGATGCCTCGTCGATGGGACGGTCCGAAGTGATCTGAATGGTGGAAGCACCCGGAGAAGTTTCCGTGAATGCGGCCGTTAGCCCCGGAACATTTGCCGTAATGGCATCAGGCCGCATCAGGCGAGGATCATACCGCAGATCGATGCGCATTGATCGCAGGTTCGCCGAATCCAGCGCGACGGCCGAAGCAAGCTCGAGTGGAACATCGACATCCGTACCGGCAAGAGCGGTGGCATTCGACGGGGCGATAATGCGCAGCCCTGTGATGGTTCCCTTACTCGCTGTTGCACCCCGAAGGCGAAACACCGCCGTATCCGAACATGGTCCCGAGACGGTACTCACCACAACAATCGTGTCCAGGCGATCATTGCCAGCAAACGCATACTCGATATCGACCTCTGCCACTGCACCTGCCGGAAGAGTGGACGGCAGGGGAGGGCGCATTGCCGCGATTCGGAAAGGGGCCTGCACGCCATCAATGGCCCGGACATCGATCGGGGTCTGACCGGTATTGGTGATCAGTAGCGTTCGCGTCACCGCACCGCCTTGGCCGATCATTCCAAAGTCCGGTGAGAGGATCGTGGTTGTTCGACGCGGTAGGACGCCCCGTCCTCGAAGGATCACGCGACGTTCGATGCCACAGGGTTCGATCTGCATCACGATGGTGTCGACGAACGCGCCTTCTGACAGAGGTGCAAAGGTTACGTCTATCTCGAGTGAGTCACGGAAACTCGCTCCGCTTTGAACGCTCGAGCGAAATGGAGATGCTACCCGCAGCAGACGCAGCCGTGATCGCAGGCCGGAGAGTCCACGCGCGGTGAGCGCAAAACGGAGGCTGCGACTGGAATCTCGACACAGAACAACATCACCAAAGTTGATCTCTGCGCTGCCTACCTGATAGCTCGCATCAAGAAGCAGTCCGTCAAACTGGACCTCTTCGGCGTCCTGACACGGTCCGTACAAGACCTTGGCAACAATGCTGAACGCACCGGGATTGCCCGATGGCGTGATCGTTACGGGAATATTTCGCACTCCCTTCGGTTCGATCGTGATCGCAGAGCCAACGAACTGCAGATCGACTCCATCCACACCCGTCACGGTGATTGGCACGAGCGAGGGGTTGGAAACCTGAATAACCGTATCCACACGTCGGGCGCATTGTAACACGACGCCGAGATCTATCGGCGTTTCCTCGACTTTGGCACGCGGCCGATACGATGCCGCCTGAACACGAGCGCGCAGAGTGTCCTGACATGATGATGAACTGTAGGGAAACGCTATCGTCTGGATGACACCGCGATCAAGGTCCAGGCCTAGAGGACGGTACATGACGCTGATACAGAACTGCGCTCCGGGGGCAATGGTAACAGGTCGCGGGATGTCCGTCAGCAGATAGAACGGGGGATCAACCCTCGGCACGCCGATGATGATCGGCTCCGTACCGGAGTTTCGAACGCAGAACGTCGAGTCGGGACGGACATCACCATTTGGACAAGCTGTGTACGTGCCGAAGTCCACACCCGGTTTGTTCAACGCAACAGAGACAG
Source organism: Ignavibacteria bacterium (assembly GCA_947459875.1). Classification (GTDB taxonomy): domain Bacteria; phylum Bacteroidota; class Ignavibacteria; order Kapaibacteriales; family Kapaibacteriaceae; genus UBA10438. The sequence continues at coordinate 27,141 of CANHFG010000004.1, read as the reverse complement.
CCGTGCGTTGCCCCCTGACGGTGAAGGATGCTGATGCACCACATGGTTGCGCCTGAAAACTTGCCGGCAAGCTGATGGTACCCGGAGCTGAAGGTGCGAAAACAAGCGTGACGGACTGACGCTTGCCTGCAGGAACCTGAAAACCGGGCGCCGGTGAAACGAGTGCAAAACCGGCGGGGAGGTTGGCATTGGTAATGGTCAGATCGGCAAGCCCCTGGTTAACGATCTCGAGGACTACCGTCGTGTCGGTCTTGCACTGTCCGATCGTCCCAAAGTCCACGACTGCGGGTTCGACACGGAAGCGCGCGTCAACATTGCGGATGCGCACAGCCGGCGATATCCCCGGGCACCCTGCCGCGGTTGCGATTCGTACCTGATAGTCACCCTCTGAACGGGCAACGATCGTGTTGCCTTTGGCACCCGGTATGGGCTGACCATCACGCAGCCATTCATACGACGCGGCGACCGTCAGAGCCGTTAGCAGCACGCTGTCGCCCCGACATATCGTCTGCGTGCCCGATGGTCGGATCTCTACGGAAGGGGCTGGCAGAGCCGTAATGGTGATCGGATCTGAAACAGCTGAGCAGCCCTCTGCGCCTCTGATGATAAGCCGGTACTCGCCGGTAGAGCGCACGACGATGCGGGTTGTGCCGCCCACGGGTACCGGTTGGTTATTTACTGTCCACTCATAGAGAACGGCATCGGTTGTCGTCGTGGTAAGCGTCACGGTGTCACCCGGACAGATCTGCAGACGCGACGCCTGTATGACAGGTTTCGTAGGATTGCTCTTGGATATGGGCGATGACTCCGCCCAGCGCTGATCCGCATATTGCCGTCCGCGAGCGGTAGTGTCATCGGTAACGGGCAACACGTCGTCTCGACGATACCGGTAACCGTACACGCGATAGGTGTAGGTCATACCGCACAGGATATTGATCGAATCGACAAGCCGACGTCCAAGTTTCGTGGGCCGAATATCCAGCACCGTCGCAGATCCGAGTTTTGCACCCTTCGCAATGTTTGCACCATCGCGTATCGATCCTGCAGGAAAGCCCGCAAATCCAAGCGTGTCTCGAAGGATCAGGTACCCTGTCGTTGAGTCCTGCGGGTTTGGATCATCCAGCGCGGTCCACTCAATGGTATTGCTTGTGGCCGACTGACTCACAAGTGCAACGGCCGGAGCCGCTGTCCATTTCGGTTCGCGCGTTTCACGCCAGAACCAATGATTGATGTTGGCTACACCCTGATTTGTTCGAGCCAGATCCCATCGGTTCGGCAGCCCTCGGGAATCGTTGAACCCGCCGACCACGGAATCTTTGGTCAGGCCGACACCATAGGCCGCGAGCGAACGCCCGGTGACACGGTTCGACCGGGAAGCGCCGACCGTACCGGAGTCAAAGTTGGCCTTAGGCGAGCCAATGGCATTGTATGCCGCACCGGTAGGCTTGTTGTGTCCTAGAGCGTGAACATGAGAGAAATCTGATTTAAGAATCTGCAGCACATCACCGGCGTCGGCGATATTGAGATCAGCATTATCACTCGGCGCAGCAAAGTAGTACGTGATGAAAAAGTTGGGATCGCGAGACGACAGCTCGAGATAACCGTCGGCCGGGTCAGCGTCCTGAACAAAACCGGCGGGAATGCTGCGATGCCACAGAACGATGATCGTTCCGGCTCTGAGGTTGCGCCACAGGGGAATATCACGAAACTGCGGACCGCCCTGCCGGGTGACCTGGCCCGTATTGGCATCCGTGAGGATCCACCCGACAGCGTTCAGATTATCGGCCACTACCACCAGCTCCGTCCACTCGCTGTTGACGTCCTGGATGTTGTAGTACTCGCTGACCACCATCTCCTGAGCCAACATCGAACAGACGCTGGCCAGGGCGGTCATGGTCAACAGAGAGATACGTGCTAACGCCTTCATTGCCTTGCTTTCAAATCACCGCGATTCTACAAAAAAAGGGGCATGCGCTGGCGCATACCCCTTCCGTGTGAACAACTTCAATCAGATGCTCGTCGGATCACTACTTAATGATCACAACTGTGCGCGTCATGGCCTGACCGTTGATCATGGCAAGCAGCTGGTACGTACCGGCTGCGATCTCTGAAACATTGAACGGCAGAACGTGTTCTCCTGACATCAGACGCATGTCCGCAATGCTCATCACCGTTTCACCGGTGAGGTTCATCAGCGTTACAACAACGTGTGACGACTCGGCCAGCGCCAGGCGGGCACTCATCGCTGCCGACCCCGGATTCGGCGAAACCGAATAACCGGCAACGGCACCGTCCTCATCATCAACGCTCACCACACCAGGCCTGGTGGTAACTGTCGTGGTATCAGAGATCACCTCACCACACTCCGAGCGCACGCGGCACCAGTACTTGCCTTCGTCGGCAATGGCATAGGCTGCCTTGGTATACGTCGGTGTGACCTCGCCGGTCAGAGCTGCGCCGTCCTTGAACCACTGATACTGTAGCGTTCCCGAGCCGGTCGCCGCTAGAGTGATGGTAAGGGGCTGACCAACCGTCGCTGCAACCGTTGCTGGAGGCTGCTGGGTGATCTTTGTTGCATCGCGGACAGTCACGGTGGCTGGCCGGGAAACGACGGACGAGCATGCGGTCTTTACCTCGACGGTATAATCGCCCTGGCGCGCCTTCGTGGCACTGAGGGTGAGTGTCGGAGAAACCTCACCGGAGATCGGCTGTCCGTTGAAAAGCCACTGATAGCTGATCGCACCCGTACCGGTGGCAGCGACCGAGAGTGTAAAGGCTTCGCCTTCGCAGGTGGTGTTATTGATCGGCTGTGTTGTGATCGTCGGCGTACCGCCAATTACAAGACTTACCGATCCAAGTGCATTGACGTTGCTGTTGTTTGCCAGTTCAGCATACAACGTGTACTCGCCAATGTCTTCCGGAGTCGTCGGATCGATCGTCAGTGTGGTTGTCTGCGTTCCGGCATAGCGTCCTCCTTCGGCAAGGGGAGCCCCTTTGTACCACCACTGAACACGAAGTTCACCGGCCGGCGGGTTGGTGTAGGCCATGCCTTCGATAACGGCCTTCTTTCCATCACAGACCGTGACGGTGTTTTGCGCAAAATCAACAAACACACCTGTGGTCTGAACGCGAGCGTTACGCGAAGTTGCGCTGCCGCAGACGCCGGTGACCACACAATAGTAATCCGTTCCGAGATCGGCATTGGTAACCTTACGGACTTCCAGGCGGCTCGAATTCGTCCCCACGATGCGGCCATTATCGGCAAGCATCTGCTGACCCTTGTACCACTGATAGCTGATTGCTTCGTTCGGGAACTCTGCCTCGACCGTCAGAACGGCTGTTCCACCGAGTTGGACGGCTGCATTGCGAGTCTGGTTCACGATCTGCGTCGGACGCGCCACACGGATGTGTACTTCAGCCGTACGGGTGTTTCCGCACTGACCAAATCCCCACAGCTCGCAGTGATAGACACCAGATGTGTTGTACTGAGCACGGTCGATCTCGAACAGAGGTCCGGTAGCGTTATCGATAACGATCCCGTCCTTGTACCACTGGTAGTTCCGTACTGCGCCGCTGGTGATGGCGACCATCGAATAACGCTCGCCCACGCACATGTTCTTCGATTGCGGTTGGGAAACCACAACGACTCTCGAACCGACGGCGAAAGGCAGGGAAGTGGCACTGATCTCCGGACGATCAACACCAACGATACGCACCAGACATTGACCCGAGAACTCAACGGCAGGCACCGTCCAGTTCACCGACGTCGACGTGGCCGGCACGATGCCCATGGACTGCCATGAAGCGCCGTTGTTCGATGAAAACTGAACGTCGACGTTTGCCATGCCTCGCGCAACGAAGCGGGCCGTTGAGACGGAACCCGAGCACAGCGTGTCACCCAGTGTTGGACTGGAGATCGAGATACGCGGCGTCTGCATGATGATCGGACGAGAGAAACCGCCCGGTCCAAGTGGATAGGCAACAAAATCGGAGGGGTTCGTCTGCACGCCGTTCCATAAACCATCAACCGACGTGATCACGTTTACAATCGCGTTGGTTGTGGCATTACGCTCCTCGATTCGACGAATACCAGTGGCAAGGCTATTCGGAATGAATGTCGCCCATGATGACGGCATTGTCTGGAGAGTGGCATAAAACGACTCCGCGCCAGAGACCGTTGCCCCGGAACGCTGAACCAGCGCCACAGCAACCGGACGCCCAGAACCAGCGGTGTTGTCATAGAGAACAACGTAGTTCTTTTCCGTCAGCTGCGAGTTATCGTCAGCAATGCCTGTGGCCTGCGTCGGAAGTGTACCCATGCGAAGAGCGACGGAGGTTTGTGACAGCTGGAATCGATTGATGAGGTTTCCGTTGTTATCACCGAGAGCAACGCGCCAGAAGATCGTTCCACCTTCCTGGAAGGCAGCGTTCGTGGAGGTGACGAGGTTGATCCAGACCGATCGCGATGTCTGACCTGGCAGTGTCGAGAACGTCGAGAACTCACCGGCATTGGTCAGGGACTTGCCCGCAGCGTAGAAGTACGAATCATCATTCGCATTGTAGTGAATGTTGAACCCGCCGCCTGTAGAGGTCAGAACGGCATCGGTGGCAAGTCCGGTATTGTAGCGATAGGTCGTGTTTGGCGTAAGGTTGGTGAATGTGACCCTGGCAAACACGGGAATGGGGAAGGCCGACGTTGAAGAATTACACGTTCCCGATGCCACGCGTGCGTGGATAAACTGCGGGACGATGTCGGTGGTCATCGAAGGGGCGGCCGAGGCAACAATCGTTGGTAGACGAAGCTGAGGCACACCGGGGATGTTGACCGCGAGTTCGTACGTGCCGGGAGCAGTGACGACGAGGTTCGAGAAGACGGCAACTCCAGCTCCGGCCTGCACCGTTGGTGTGCCGGTAACGACTCCCGGACCCGAAACAAGTGTGACCGTGATGTTTGACGCGTAATTGGCATCGACCGCGTTGTCCGGACGGAACACTGTAACCGTAAGCGGGTTCATTGGAACTCCGGCATAGGCCGCAGTCTGCACGCCTGCGAGTGAAGCGTAGGCCGGCGGCCCCGTTACTGTGATCGGAGCGGTTACGCCCTGCGTAAGGGCCTGGCCAGCTATGGCAGTTGCACGCAGCGAAACACCCGGCTCTGCGACGCTATAGCTGACGTTTGTCAGATCAACGAAACTCTGCCCTGCCGGAATAGTTCCGGTGATGGTCCCCGAGACAAATCCAGTCCCACTGTTGACGCCAAGCGAAACCGTCGTCGCCGTTGTGACGTTCTTTGCTGCTCCAAGAGCATCAACAGCACGAACACGCAGAGAAAAGCCCGTGTTCTGTGATGGGCTCACCGGAACGACGTTCTCGATTGCAAGGTTCGTGGCCACCCCTGTGGTCGAGTTTGAGGACACCGTCAGTTGATCAAACGTGATGCCCTGACGCGAGCCGGATGAGAAGACCGGTGCCTGATAGTAGACCCAGCGCAGCTGCACGAGCGGCTGATTCTCACATATGGTTGGCAGTGTTGCACTGATCGTGCGCTGCGTAGCAACACCGGAGGTGTTCAGCGGGGCAACGTACTCCGTTGGAACCCCATTGCTGAGGACTTCCAACCACGGCCCTGTTGTGTTCAGACGATACTGCAGACGCAGCGCATAAGGCCGCGAACCAGCACTGTTCACCGATGACGTCCACGTCACACCGATCTGTGCCCGGCCTACGGTATTGAGCGCAAGGACGGCTGCGCCGACGAAGTTGCAGTTACACTGCGTCGAGCCCGTGTTGATGAAGGCCAACCCTCCGGTTCCCAGACCATTGATGCGGGCGCCGCTGGTGATATTGTAGGCGCAATTAAAGTCTCCGACAACCGGCTCGGTCGCTGGAGCATCGATGTTGGCCACCATGTGGAACATCATCGCCGTCGGGTAGGTGCCCGCTGGATTGGTGTTCAGCCAGTCGGTAAAGGTGTAGTTACCGCTGCTGAGCGACCATGTCGAAAGGGGCTGTGACTGACCGTACACGCGCGGTGAGCTTAGAAGCACGACGCAACAGACCAGCGAAAGCAAAACGTGAAAACGTTTCATACGATTAACCGCATGATGTGGAAGGAGATGGTTTACATACTCAATAGCGGCAAAAATATCAAAAAAGAGCCCCCTGACACCTTATTGCTTGCGTGTCAGGGGGCTAATCATAGGAAATATGACGAAGTGATAATCTCGTCAATTACCCATCATAAAGTCCGGATGACGGTCTCGAAGGACGGAGTAGGAATAGTCCACGATATCGCGAAGGCATCCATCACTGAAGGGCGACGTCAGCGAACCGGTTTCGACGATCCCCAGAAAGGGCTTCGAGCCGCCAACGTCACAGATCGACAGGTATGAGCTAAACGCCGCGTCGCGGTCCTTCTCCGACCACTTCCAGTAATGAAGAGCACATGTTTGCGCCAGGGCGTAGTCGATGTAGTAGAACGGCATCTCGTAGATGTGACGCTGGAACTGCCAGATGCGCCCCTGCTCGGAGGCCGGGAATCCTTCGGGATTGCGCCATGGCAGGTACATTTTTTCCATCTCTCGCCACTGCGCGTTACGCTCAAGCGGGGTGGCATCGGGATTGGCGTAGATCCAGTGCTGAAAGTGATCCACCGCACATCCATACGGGAGGAACAGCAACGCGCCTTGAAGGTGATAAAACTTGAACTTCTCGGTCTGGTCCTCAAAAAATAGATTCATCCATGGCCAGGTAAGGAACTCCATGCCCATCGAATGGATCTCGCAGGCCTCGGCCGTTGGCCAGAAGTACTCCGGCACGGGCAGATTCCGGCTGCGATAGGCCTGGAATGCATGACCGGCCTCGTGCGTAAGGACTTCGATGTCATGCGTGGTGCGGTTGAAGTTCGCGAAGATGAACGGCAGGCCATAGGCCGAGAAACTGGTGCAGTAACCACCGGTGGCCTTATTGTCGCGGCTTTTGAGATCCATGAGATCACTGCTCAGCATGAGCTGGAAGAACTCGTTCGTCTCGGGTGAAAGTTCGCTGTACATGCGCGAGGCACGTTCAACGATCCAGTCATGGTCTCCTGAAGCAACCGGGTTGCCATCAATGAACTGCAGCTTTTCATCAGCCGCCGTCATCGACGTCATGCCGAGACGCTGCGCCTGTGCCTGACGAAGCTTTGCGGCAAGAGGCACGACGTGTTCCAGGACCTGATTGCGGAACTTCTCGACGTCTGCCGCCGTGTAATCGACCCTACCGAACTCGATGTAGCGGAAGTCCGTGTACGAAGCATAGCCGAGCTGTGCGGCCTTCTTTGCACGGAGCTTGACGAGTTTGTCAAAGATCTCATCGAGTTCCGGGGCGTTATCAAGCAGGAAGGCCCCCATAGCCGAATAGGCCCTCTTTCGTAGGCCTGCGTCAGGATCGATAACCAGCCGCTGAATGGTCGAAAGATTATACGTCTGACCATCAACATCAATCTTTGCCGACGCTGTGATCTCGTTGTATCGAGTGCAGAGCTCCGACTCCTGAACAATGATCTCCTTTATCGAGGGGTCGAAGGTCAGCGTCGAGTTTTTCAATCGGGTGAGAAACAACGAACCAAATCGTTCATCGATGGCCTGCCGATATGGGGAGGCCAGTAGAGCTTGTGACACAGCGATATCCAGCTCGGTGATCGTTGGGCCGTTTTCGTCGAAAAAGAGCTTCTCAGCTTTTGCCTGCTCGTCGGCGACGTTCTGTGTGAACTTCACCTCAGCCAACGAGGCCATGGTGTAGGTGCTGATCCGCAGTGCGTTCCATGCGTCAACGCAGGACAGCACTTCCTCGCTGGTGTTGGCGGACGTGATGCGCTCAACGAGCGCATGTGACCGTGATGTCAGCTCGGCGCAATCCGGACGCTGGTAGGGAAGCTGTGAGAATGTCAACTGAGACATGGGTAAACTTTCTTCACTGCTCGAAGGTGATCACTTGAGATCGCCACGCAGCCGGCGTATGCGTTCACGTGCATCGGGAGCAATGATGGATCGTGGATAATTGCGAAGGAGAGTCTCGAGAATGGTGATCGCCTGACGGCTATCACGCTGGGCGATGACAAGGTCGGCATAGAGCCACATGGCGCGATCGCCGTAGATCGACTCTGAACTCGATTCAATGATCTTTTTAAGCGTCGCGATGGCGTTCACACTGTCGCCGACCGCCACATAGCTGCGTGCACAGAGAAGCAGGGAACGGTCGCGCATGTCTGCATCTCGAATGCGACTTACGGCATCCCGGATCACCGATACGGCCTCGACATGGCGGCGACGCGCAACCAGACCCTCGGCCTTGGCGATCGAGCGCACCGAGGCCGAATCATCAAGCGCAAGATTGAGCAGAAGCATGCGGTCTATGGCATCATTCGATGCCAGCGAGCCTGTTGACTCGGTAAGGGGCGTGTAGAGAGCTTTCGCAGAGTCGAGCTCACCGCTCCAGAGCAGCATGTCGGCAAGCTTCAACTGTGCCAGATCTGCACGGTCGCCAACAAGCCCCTTGGGGCCACTGATGATCTCGGCGAGTACTTCCCGGGCACGCGCATCATCGCCCATGACGATGAAGATGTCGGCAAGTCGAAGTGAACCATCAACGGCACGCGGTGAAGCCCGCCAGGCACTGCGCAGACGCAGCAGCCTGTCTCGCGAAGCGTCGATATCCCTGATCACCTCATCGAGCAGCAAAGCCGAAAAGTAGAGCGCATCGGCCGAAACAGGGTTGCTTGCAAATCGGCTGATGATCTCGTCATAACGCTTGATGATCTCCCGCGCCTCGTCGGCCGTGGGGTTGCGCCTCAGGCGCAGCTGCAGTTCCAGACATCGAACCGAACCAAAGACCGCCGACATGACGAGGCTGCCATCCTTGGCGCGTCGCACGACTTCGTCGTAGGCCTTTAAGGCGATATCATAGTTTTCGGATGTCCGCGCTGCATCGGCGAAGACCAGAAGTTCCATGCCGGGCTGACCCGTGAGGGCATCTAGCTTGGTGACGAACTCGTAGGCCTGCGGCCAGCGTTTTGTTTCGCGAAAGAACCACGCAGCAAGGCGGAGATTTTTCGGGTCGGTGGTGGGTAATTGCTCGAGATTCTCGGCAATGATCGTCGCGCCATTCTCGTAGGAAAGCAGAACGCTTAGCCTTCGTTCCGCCGAAATCGCATCTGCGTCGACCCTGAACGCCGCAAGGACATCGGCTACCGCACCCGATACATCACCGGAGGCCGAACGCAGCTTGAATATCTCGTCCGAATAGGCCGTTGGAGAGCCATTCTTGCCCCGCGCCGCAACAAACGTCTCCAGCGCATCGGCGTTCATCATCACGTCCATCTGGTCACGTCCGATCTGCACGAGCGTGGCTTCGTCGTCACCCGAGAGCGACCGTGCTTGCTCCCACCAGGTTCGAGCCTGCTCGGATCGATTCAGCCGCGCATAGAGCGTGCCGACGAGCACCGCAACGCTGGGCGAATCCATGAGCTTGGCATGCTTTTCCGCAAGCGGCAATAACGCTGCGTACTGACCAAGGGCCGTCAACGTGCGGACAACACCCTGAAAGTAGGCGCTGGCGTTGGGCTGTGATGCATGCAACTCCTGATAAAGTCTCGCGGCATTGCGAAGATCACCCGTGCGCTCATACGCCACGGCCATGCGATACTTATCGCTGTCCTCCTCGTTGGCAAATGTTCGAGTCGTTGACGTCTGTGCAGAGGCGAAGTGCTGAAGTGCCGATGTGGCAGCAAGCAGTACCAGCAGCAGACGCGAAGCAGCAAACAGTACGTTCACGCAGCCCACCCCTCTGCCAGGATCGGCAGAACATGCCTCTGTATGGGCTCGCTTGGCACCAGTACCTGCCTGTCATGCGTAATGATGACATCGATCTCCGTGCGCAGCCCCATCAGATCCGGAACGTACGTTCCAGGTTCAATGGAGAACGATGTTCCGGGCAGGATCTGCCGCGTGTCGTGCGTCTCAAAGTCATCCATATTCGCGCCGGGTCCATGGACCTGCGTCGTGATGTTGTGTCCGGTGCGATGGATGAATGCATGCCCCATACCGGCATCCTCGATCACCGAGCGGCATGCTCGGTCGACCTCAAAACCGGCAATAGACTCGCCCTGCGCAAAGCGATCGCGCACAAGCGCAAGCGCGGCATCGCGCCCACGACGAATGATCGAAAAGGCCGACTCAACATCTTCGGGAACATGTTCGGCGGTATATCCTACCCATGTGATATCGGCAAACACCGATCCGGGACTATCGTGCCGGCACCATGCGTCGATCAGGACGACCATTTCCGCTTCGATTTCGCTGCTGCGGATGATCGAAGGCGAATAGTGTGGCGAGGCCGCATTGGGTCCGATGGCAACGATCGGTGCGGAATCCGTCACAAGCCGCTTTCGCTTGAACTCCGAGAGAATAAAGGACTGCACCTCATATTCCGTGATCCGTCGATTCTCTCGAACCGCTGATGCGATCAGCGCAAAGGCACTCATGACCGTTTCGCGCAGCTCTCCGGCAGCCATGCATGCACCGGCGATCTGATCCTCCGAAAGCACCGCTGTGAACTGCTGAAGCATATCGGCAGAAGAACCTACCTCGACACCGAACGATCGAACAAGATCGATCATTCCGGCATCCACACGGCTGACCACCGGAAGGTCGCCCATAGGCGAGTACTCCATGGCGATCCGCTGGTAGGGGGCTAGGCACGCTCCAACGGCTTCGGTCCAAGAAGAGCGCGTGTCGTAGAGCACCGCCTCGATGTCGAGATGCGAAAGAGGATCCTGCTCCATACGGTGCGTAAGCTTCACAGGCCGCCCCTTTGCGGGGATAATCACCATCCAGCGACGCGTGCAGTGGGCCTGGGCATCGAGCTGCAGCACATCCCAAGCAAGATCATTCGAACGGCGCATGTCATACAGGACCCATGCGTCAAAGCCACTTTCGGCAACCGCACGCTGCATGATGGAAAGCTGACTCATGTTGGTTCCTCACGAACAGTTAACTGAACTCGACCCAGCAGACGATGGACGGCCAGACTTGGTGCGACCGTACCTTCGATGCATTGCCTGCGCATGGCCTCGCTTGCGGCATGAAACGCCCCGTGTCCGGACAGTCTGACGATGAGCTCCGATGCGATGGCACGGTCGAACCACTCACCGCGCTGATGACGCCGCCGGCGCAGAATGTGTTCGTTGCGAGTATCGTCGAAAAAGGACTCGATCTGCCGAAGGACCTCGTCAATGCCTTCACCGCTTAGAGAAGAGCACGAAAGCACGGGAGTACCGCGGTCTGAGTCAGCATGCGACATATACCGAAGCGCTCCGGTGAGAGTTGCAACACTGCGATTGGCAGCGGCCGGGTCGACATCGGCCTTCGTCACCACGATCGCATCGGCAACTTCCATGATGCCCCGCTTGATCCCCTGAACGTCATCGCCGCTGTTCGGCAAGGCAAGTAACACGAACATGTCGGTCATATCGGCCACGTCGGTCTCACTCTGACCCACGCCAACGGTCTCGATGATGATCGTATCGAATCCGGCTTCTTCGCAGATGGTGATCGCATCGCGTGTACTTGGAGCGGCACCACCGAGCGTAGCTTTCGACGGTGTCGGGCGGACAAAGGCATTTTCCTGCGTCGACAATAGCGGCATGCGAACCTTGTCACCAAGAATGCTGCCGCCGGTGCGCCTGCTGCTTGGGTCAACCGCCAGTACCGCTACGCGCCTGCCTGCCGAAAGGAGCTGCATGCCAAGCTGCTCAATGAACGTGCTCTTTCCCACACCCGGAGGTCCGGTACATCCTATGCGCCATGAGCCATCCCGGGAAGCGCTGCAGTGTTCAAGGATGTCGTAGGCCAGTGACCGATCATCCGGCCTGGTGCTCTCGATCAGAGAAAGACACTTCGAGAGTGCACGGCGCGACCCGGCATGCAGGTCGGCGACGGTCGATTGAGCAGCATCATGACCCAGCATTTGAGACTACTCCACCGTGACGCTTTTGGCCAGATTCCTCGGCATGTCAACGTTGCAGCCGCGCTCGACGGCGATGAAATACGCCAGCAGCTGCAAAGGGATGGAAGCGAGAATGGGCGTAAGCATCGGCAGGGTACGCGGGATGCGAATCACATGCGTGGCAACATCGGCAATGCGATCGTCGTCTTCATCGGCGATAGCGATCACCCGACCATTGCGGGCACGGACCTCTTCGATATTGGAACGCACTTTGTCGTAAATCTCGTCCTTGGGGGCAATGAACACCACCGGCATGTTCTCATCGATCAGCGCGATCGGACCGTGCTTCATCTCCGCCGCGGGATACCCCTCGGCATGGATGTAGGAGATTTCCTTGAGCTTGAGCGCCCCTTCGAGCGCGGCAGGGAAGTTGACGCCGCGTCCGAGATACAAAAAGTTCGATGCCCCGGAATACTTCTTGGCGATGGCCTTGATCGGCTCGACGTTATCGAGAATCCGCGTGATGTGCTCGGGAATGTTCACGAGCTCTTCGGCAATAGCCATACCTTGTTCGGCCGACAGTGCACGCATGCGCCCGAGATACAGCGCAAACTGCGTCAGGACACAGAGCTGCGAGGTAAAAGCCTTTGTGGAGGCAACACCGATCTCCGGCCCGGCATGCAGGTAAACACCGGCATCGGTCTCACGGGCGATCGTGCTGCCGACAACGTTCACCATGCCGATAACGGTTGCCCCCTTGAGCTTGGCCTCCCGGATCGCAGCAAGCGTATCGGCCGTCTCGCCGCTCTGCGAGATGGCGATGACCACGTCATCGGGACTGATGATGGGGTTACGATACCGGAACTCACTGGCGTACTCGACCTCGACCGGTACGCGTGCCAGCGACTCGATGAGATACTCTCCCACGAGACCGGCATGCCATGATGTGCCGCATGCGGTGATGATAATGCGCTTGGCCTGACGGAGTTTCTCTGCCACACTGGCAAGCCCGCCAAGACGCACGGTGCCGTCCTCAACCCTGAGTCGTCCGCGGAACCCGTCTCGAAAGGTGATCGGTTGCTCAAAGATCTCCTTGAGCATGAAGTGCTCAAAGCCACCACGCTCGATCTGGGCCAGTTCAAAAGCGATCTCTTCGACCACGCTGCGTGTGTCGACGTTTTCAATGGTCTTCGTCGAGAACCCGTCTCGCCTCAGGATCGCCATCTCGTTCTCTTGCAGATAGACCACCTGGCGAGTGTGGGAGATCACAGCCGACGCATCCGAGGCAACGAGGTATTCGCCATTCCCGATGCCGAGGATCAGGGGGCTTCCCCGGCGCGCCGCGATCACAACGTCAGGCTCGTGCGTGCTCAGTACAACGATCCCGAAGGTTCCTTCCACCTCGGCCAGAGCCGTGCGCACCGAGAGCTCAAGATCGTGCAGGGTCTCGTATAGCATGCCGATAAACACGGCAAGCACTTCGCTGTCGGTATCGGACTTGAAGGTATAGCCAGCATTTGCCAGCTTCTTCTTGATCGTCAGATAGTTTTCGATGATGCCATTGTGCACCAATGCGATGGTACCGCTATGGTCTGTGTGTGGATGGGCATTCTCATCCGACGGCACACCGTGGGTAGCCCAGCGGGTATGCCCCACACCCACCGTTCCTTCGAGCGTATGCAGGTCGACCGCGCGTTCAAGGTCAACCACACGGCCGGCCTTCTTGGCGATCGTCAGCCCATCCGGGGCGATGCAACAAATTCCTGCGGAGTCATATCCGCGATACTCGAGGCGCTTCAGACCGCTGACGATCAGCGGGGCTGCCTGCTTCGAGCCGATGTATCCAACGATTCCACACATAGTTGCAAATTACGGATGACGGCTACCGAAATAGCGGTGTTGATTGTTTTGGTATGACCAGATCCCGCAGCTGGGCAGCGGATGCGCCGAAGCGCAGGAAGAATCCCCGGTTAAATCCGACGGGAACCCAGTTCAACGTCAGATACCAGCAGTGGATCTGCTTGGTAACGTCGACGACGGGATTGATGAGCTGTCCGCTGAGAAGGTCGACCGTTCCGGAGACCCCCACACGCGTGGTCGGGGTAAGTGAGACAGCCCCTCGGATCACGGCCTGCAGAGACTGACTTGTCTGCTCCGGATTGGGCCGGCTGAGACTGTAGAGTATCTGCCCCGAAACTTCCCACGGCATGGCAAGGGGCGACCAGCCCGGTGATCGGTCGCCGAAGATGTCGGACTCCTGCTCAAGGGTGTTGACGCGGCGCTCGAAGCGCGACCGCAGATCATCACTCGTCGATGCGGTGTCCTGTGCCGAGCGTCCCGACTGTGTGGGCGAAACCCCGTCGGAAGAGAACCGCGACCCCATCTGCAGGTTCAGACTGGTGAGCCGGGCAAGCCCCTTGCCTGCCTCGATAATCGACGTGCTGACGTCTCGCCAGGCCGGACGTCCGGTTGCAGGATCGACCGACAGCACCTGGTCATAGGCACTGAACGCACCGGTCACGTTGAACTCAAGGGCATCAAGCATCGGCGTTCTGAGGTTGAAGAAGATCGGCGCCAGGCGAAGCGAATCGGCTGCCATATTGTATGAGGTGCTCAGCGTAAGAGTAAACAATTCAATGGGCTTGCTGACGCTGTCATCCTGCATGGTCTTGATCGCAACGCGGTTTAGGAACGAGCCGGTCACGAGCATCTGCGTCTGCCGCGAAGCAAGCCCACCGACGGAGCCAAACCGCGAATAGGTAATGGACTGACCCGTGACGGGGCTGGTGTAGGTGCCGTAGAAACCCAGCGTCGTGTCGGAAAGATCCGGGGCGTAGGACAACCCGATCGTCGGCTGCAAAGTGTGCCGTATGGCCTGTATGCCGAGGATCTTCGGATAGGCAAGACCGTAGAGAAACGTCGACATGCTCACGCCAACGCCGTAGGTATACTCGCGGAAGAATCCCGACTGGCGCGATACTCTAAGGGTTGAGTCGACCGGATCGATCGTTTCGCTCTGGCGCTGAAAGTACCAGTTCTCGGAAAAGCTAAACGAGGGGGCTATCTGAACATTCCCGAATCGGGGCGTGAGGGTTAGCGACGGGCGGTGCTCGACCAATGAATTTTCGGACACATTAAACGCGCCGGTATCAGCCGGACGCTGCAGGCTGGCCGTATAGGTGCCGGTGGCCCTGTAGGAAAACTGCACCTCGCTAAGCCAGGATCCGGCCGGAGCAAGAGACTTGAAAGGCAGCACCTGGGGAATGCCAAAGCTTACGGTCGGGCGGTGCGTGGTCGACCCGTTGATCATGTTCTGGTCGCGGGAGTATCCGGCGTTAAAGGTCATCCCGTTATAGAACGTTCGCTGGTATGACACGTTACTTCGGGCATTTTGCTGCACCCGGTCAAGTGGATTGAGCGACGTATTCTGCAGCAGCCGCTGCGAGGCAAAAAACACATCAGCCACCAGACTCTCATTGGGACGCATCTGCTGCGTGTGACGGATCGACGCACCGAAGTTCATGGTGAAGGGATCGGTGACCGCAAAGCGCGTGTATCCAAAACGGAGTTCCGCGTTACCACGCAGCTGATCGCCAAGTACATACTGTCCGCGACCAAACAGCGTGAAGCCTCCTTTCGTCGTCAGGTCCGTGGTCAGCTCCGCGTCCACAATGTCACTGATGGCAAAGTAATAGCCGAGGTTCTGCAGAACGATCCCGCGATCAGCCGTCACCACGGGCGATGGAACGATGATCCCCGAACGGCGCCCACGCTCGATGGGGAAGTACATGCCGAGTGGCAGCACGAAGATGGGAATGTCATCCACATACCAGATCAGTGGGTCGAGAAAGATCTTCTCGTTAGCAACCACCTTCATCTTGGGCGAGGTGAAGTAGAAGTGTGGATGGGGAGCATCGCACGTCGTATAGCAGCCGCCATCGACGTAGGCGGTCTGTTCGCTCACACGCTTGATAGCGCTGCCGTAGTAATAGCCGCCGTCAATTGAGGTTTCGCCGAATTCCACTCGCCCCTTGCGTGACTCGAAGTTATACGTCATCGACCGGCCGGCATATTCTGTGCCGGCATCTCGAAAGACCGGCATGCCTGTGAGTGTGCCCGACGAGTCTTTGAGTCCTTCGGCACGCATGGTGGCCTGATCGAAGTTGATAACGATCACATTAGCTTCAAGACGCTGATCGCGCATGTCAACACGTGCCGAACCTCGCAGGCGCAGTGATCTGTCGGACACTTTCAGATGTGCCGTGTCGCGTGCCGTGAAGACCACCACGGTATCGGTCGCCGATGCCTGACTTGCCGACACGTTGACGGAATCCTGTCCGGCGGCCTTCATGCTGCCACAGAGCGCGACCACGACAAAGAGAATGCAGCGGCCCCGGCAGAGCATCAGCGCAGGGTTGTGCGGGTAAATGATGAGGGCACGCTCAGCGGACGCATGGGCGTTGATGGCAGCGACAGGCGCACGTCGTCGAAACGGAACTGCATCTTCTGCTGGTCGTCATTGGCAGCAACGCTCACGCCGAACGGCACCATGACCCCGTCGATACTCTTGAACGAACCGTAGGTGACGTTCAGAACCGTGGATCCATCGCTGCGTTTACGCTGATACTGCCGCATTGTTCGCATGGTCGTATCGATGAGAGCAAACTCGACCGTTGCCGTGTCGCGACGTCGGTACAGGAGTTGTCCATCGGTTCGGGAATTCACAAACTCGAACCCGTCAAGATCACCCGGTGGGACACCGCGCACAAGACAGCGGATATCATCAAGGCCAAGGGGGATGGGGATCATGCCCGTTGCAGCCGGCGAACCCGGATTGCCGTCAAATGCCTGCCGCGTCAGATAGTTCAGGACAACAAACGTATCACGTCGGGCATAAACGCTGCTGGTCTTCATCCCCAGGGGGCTTCCTGTGGAAACGACCATCGTGTCGGCGTGAAGTGCCGCATCAAACGGCACACCACTGAGCGTCATCGGCCCCTGCACGGACAGTGTCCCGCTTGCACTCATCGTTATGCGTGGCGAGATCAGTGAGTCCAATGGCACTTTTTCGTCTGCCCACAGAGGAACGCACAGAATGCACGCTGCGAGCAGGAGCACGCATGGACTCCGCAGAGTGAAAAGCCGTCGATCGGGTGTAGTTTGCATGAGCATTGGCTGCAAATATCCAACATCGGCCGGGTAAAGTCGTCCTCTCGGCCCGCGGCCCGGAACCATTTCCAGCGCCCCGCGGTTACACAACCGCAATCCCGATTGTCACCTCTGCACACTCTCGAAGGACAGCCATGATCTACGTCACGCGAAAAGCAGCATTTTCGGCTGCCCACCGACTGTATAACCCGACGTTCTCGGACGAACGAAACGAGGCAGTATTTGACAAGTGCAACAATCCACTTGGTCATGGACATAACTATGTCATGGAAGTCACGGTCAAGGGGCTTCCTGATCCGCTGACAGGATACGTGATCGACCTGAAGCGGCTCAAGGACCTGCTCGATGAGGCTGTTGTCGACAAGGTTGACCACAAGCATTTGAATTACGATGTCGATTTCCTGCGTGGGATCATTCCCACCGTGGAAAACCTCTGTGTTCTGTTCTGGCAGCAAATCGAACATCGCCTGCCCTCCGGGGAGCTGCACTGCATCAAAGTCTACGAGTCCGACCAGAACATGGCCGAGTATTTTGGTCAGCCCGTGTCGATCCCTCGGTATGACCTTGCTCTCGCCCCTTCATCACTGGAGATGCCCGCATGAGCACAACACCGACGAACCGCCGCATTGCGCTGTTGGATCTGGACGACGCCGAGCTCGAACACCATCTGATGAAAACAGGCGGTCTCTACCCGTCGGTAGACTCCAAGGGCCGTCCGCTGTTCGATGCCAACGGCTCGATACCACTTTCGGACGAGGAACGCCAGGAGATGATCTCCCGGCTGGAGCAGAAGTTCTCCGAGATCTTCGAGGTGCTTCGCATCGACCGCAATGATCCCAACAGCACCGACAGCCCGTTCCGTCTTGCCCGAATGTGGGTCACCGAGCTGTTCGACGGACGCTACTCTCCGGCACCGAAGATCACGGTCTTCCCGAACCGTCAGAACGTCGACGAGCTGGTGATCTCCAAGGGCATCAAGGTTATGAGCGTGTGCTCTCATCATTGGCAACCGATCAACGGCACATGTGCCATTGGATACGTTCCGCGCGAAAAGGTCATCGGTCTGTCAAAGTTCACACGCATCGTCGAGTGGTTCTCGCGTCGCGGTCAGATCCAGGAGGAGCTTGGCGAGCAGATCGCCGACTTCCTGATCGAGATTCTCGACCCGATCGCCCTCGGCGTGGTGATCTCCTCGCGGCACTACTGCATGATCGCCCGCGGAGTGGAGGCCCATGACAGCAGCACGATGGTCACGTCTGTTATGCGCGGCGAACTGGCAACCAACAAAGTCCTGCGTGCGGAGTTTCTCGGCCTTATTGGTCAGCAGTGAGTTCACTCACGCCGTAGTTTCGCGGCGTGATCTCGTTTGATGTTGAATCCGAACTTCTTGGCAGGGGGCTCTGGGCGATCGGCCTTGACGAGGCCGGCCGCGGTGCGCTGGCCGGACCGGTCGTAGCGGCAGCCGTCGTGCTGCACCCGCAGGCGATCCCAGCTGGCATTGATGACTCCAAGCGCCTACCAGCAGAGCGCCGGGCCGAACTGGCCGAGGCCATACGAAGCTCTGCTGTGGCCTGGGCCGTGGGCGTCGTTGAGGCCGAGCGTATCGACGCAGTGAACATTCTTCAGGCAACCTTTGACGCCATGCACGAGGCCATCGATCAGTGCCATCAACAGCTGGGCGGTTCACCCGAGAGCTATCATCTTCTTGTCGACGGCAATCGATTTCGCAGGCATGCCATCGGGCACACCACGATCGTTGCAGGCGATGCCTCGGTTGTCAGCATCGCCGCCGCGTCGATACTGGCCAAGACCCATCGCGACAAGATCATGACCGAGGTTCTCGCACGGCAGTTCCCCGCATATGGTTTCGATCGTCACAAAGGCTATGGCACGGCATTTCACCGTGAGGCGCTCCGTGCCGGCGGTCCGTGTGCCGAGCACCGGCGGTCGTTCCTGGGCAAGATTCTGGACGTGAAAGAACACGTGCCCGGGAACAGACAATGATCTCCACTGAACTGCTCGTCTTGCTGCTGAGCCTGATCGGTGTTCACATTGCTGGAATTGCCGCAAGCCGTCGTGGCAGGCAAGACTATGTGCTGGCCGGACGTTCGCTGAGCATGCCGCTGCTGGTGGCAACCCTCGTTGCCACGTGGTACGGGGCCATCCTGGCCTCCGGAGAGTTTGTCCTTCGTTATGGTATTGTGTTCATCCTCTGCTTCGGCGTTCCGTACTACGCCGTTGCGTTCATATACTCAACGTGGCTGTCGGGTCGCGTGCGTACACAGATGTCAGCATCGATACCAGAGCAGATCGGTCGTGTCTACGGCGACAATGCCCGTCGCATAGCAGCCACCCTGCTTCTGGTGATCACCGTACCGGCATCCTATCAGCTGATGTTGGGGCACCTTATCTCGAATCAGCTGGGATGGTCGCTCGGACCATCGATCATGATTGGCACGATCGCCTCGATCTCCTACGTTGTCATCGGTGGATTGCGCAGCGACGTCTATGCCAATGTTGTGCAGGTGATCCTGATGTACACCGGCATGGGACTGCTTGTCGGAGCCAGTATCATGTCCTTCGGCGGGCCGGAAACGCTGTATGATGAGACCACACGCCCCCTGTTCTCGGTTCCCGGTGAACTTGGCTGGGGAGGGATCCTGAGCTGGTTTGTGATTGCAACGCAGACGTTCATCGACCCCAACTTCTACGTTCGCGCAGCTTCCGCGTCGAGCGCCTCTACGGCCCGACGTGCCATCCTCTGGAGCGTGGTCTGCTGGATCGTGTTCGATCTATTGCAGCTGGTCGGCGGACTGTACGCCGCCCGGCACCTCCCGGGCGTCGATCCCAAGTCTGCGTATCTGGTGCTCTCCGGGGAAGTACTTCCTCCGTGGGGACGTGGCATTGTCATTGCCGGAATCGTTGCGGCAATATCTTCGACGCTCAGCGGTTATGCACTCGCTAGCGCTACGATCATCGCCGAGAATGTCATCCCAGTTTCAAGACGTGCCCCCCACGGCAGTGTGCTGCGCAACCGGATCGGACTGATGATCGCTTCGTTGGCCGGGGCACTCGTGGCGATCAATGCGCCGAGTTTCATCGAACTCATCATGAACGCAGCCTCTATCGTTGTCAGCGCACTGCTGATACCAACCTTGCTGAGTCATACATCCCTGGCCGGGCAATTCCGCGCCAGCATCATTGTTATGATGGTCGTACCTGCCGGTGCAGCGCTCCTGGCGATCATCATTGCAGCCGGCCATCCGGCTCTCGTAGGCCTTACCACATCCGTCTCACTGCTGCTGTTTTTCTGGCTGAAAGAGGCTCGCCGTTCATGAAGACTCCACTCAAGACCATCCTCACACTTTCGAATCTCATCTCTGCCCTGCGGGCGGTTATGACCGTTCCGATCGTTATCCTGCTTCTGCAGCACGACAACGTATCGGCCTTCTTCTGGTGCCTGGCGGCTGCGCTCACGGACTGGCTGGACGGCTTTGTGGCGCGCCGCACCGACACGGTAAGCGAGTGGGGAATGATCATCGATCCGATAGCCGACAAGATCCTCGTCGGGGCGGTCATGCTCGTGATGTTCTCTGAACAGATCATTCCGACCTGGTTTGCCTGGCTGATCATCGCCAGGGATGTGATCATTCTTGTTGCCGGATGGTGGCTGAAAACGCGCCACAGTCTTGTGCTCCCGTCTCTCATGAGCGGCAAGATCGCCGTGACCTCCATCGCTGCCTCGGGCATCTTGGCCTTGCTTATCACATCGGAACATCCGGCGGTTCAGGTACTGATGATTCTGGCGACCGCAGCGATGGCGGTATCTTTGTGGCAATACGGCAAAAGGATGTATGGGATTCTTCGATAAAGTCAAGCAGCGCCTTAGCGGTGTTGCCGAAGCGCTTTCCTTTGATCGTCTCAAAGAAGGCCTTTCCAAGACGCGTTCATCATTCGTGGGACGTCTGCGTTCTCTGCTGAGCGGACGCGTTATCGACGCAGCCCTGCTGAGCGAGATCGAGGAGATTCTCATCACCTCGGACGTCGGTGTGGACACCAGCGAGAAGATCATCTCACGGGTCAAGGGGCGCGTAAAGTCCGAGAACATCACCGACTCGGAGAACATCATCGGCATCCTCAAGGAGGAGATCGCCGGTATCATGCTCGAATCGCCAACAGCCGCAGCTGACGCAAGTTTCTCGATCAATGATTCCGATAAGCCCCATGTCATCATGCTGATCGGCGTCAATGGTGTGGGAAAGACAACCACCATCGGCAAGCTTGCACACAACTACAAGAAGGCTGGCAAGACGGTGCTCATCGGTGCTGCTGACACGTTCCGCGCTGCAGCCAATGAACAGCTTGAGGTCTGGGCGCAGCGTGCCGGCGTGGACATCGTTCAA
This sequence comes from Ignavibacteria bacterium, assembly GCA_947459875.1. Taxonomy (GTDB): domain Bacteria; phylum Bacteroidota; class Ignavibacteria; order Kapaibacteriales; family Kapaibacteriaceae; genus UBA10438. The sequence goes on along the minus strand of CANHFG010000004.1, from coordinate 5,584 downwards.
CAGCAACAAGGGGCCGATCCGGCTGCGGTGGCATTTGATACGCTCAATGCGGCCAAATCGCGCGGTGTGGACGTGGTGATCATCGACACTGCCGGACGTCTGCACAACAAGCAGGGGCTCATGCAGGAATTGGAAAAGATCGGCCGGGTGATGAAGAAGATCCATCCGAGTGCTCCGCATGATGTCTTCCTGGCACTTGACGCAACCACCGGACAGAACGCCCTGCAACAGGCACGCGAGTTCACCAAGGTGGCACCGGTGACGGGGATCGTGCTGACAAAGCTTGATGGAACTGCAAAGGGCGGAGCCGTGATCGCCATTGCCGATAACATGAACATTCCAGTGCGCTACATCGGTGTTGGCGAGCGGATCGATGACCTACAGCCATTCGACGCCATGGCCTTCGTTGAGGCGATGTTCGAGGAATCATCAGCCGGCAATGGCAACTAAGTCCGGCACAGGCCGATTCCGTCGCTGGCGACGAATCGTTGTGGCGCTGGTCTTCATCGCCAGCTTGGTCTATCTGGTGGTCTTCATCCGCGGTCTGCTGTTCGAGGCACAGATGAGTCTCGGTATCATCCGTCCTGCCGAGCCGGGCATCCTTGCCCAGATCGTCAACAAGGAGAAGTACACTGCGCCCCCTGACGGCGTGTTGCGACCATCACAGCTCATGGCGCTTCACGAGATTGCCCGCCAGCTTGATTCGATGGCCAAGGAAGATGCCGGCAAGGCCGCGATCGAGTCACAACTGATCATCATGCTCAACCGCCTGACGATGTCGGCCGGAGAGTATCGTTGGGTGCGCACAACTGCTACGCGGTACATGACCGGACGCCGCGTCCAGATCCGCAGCAGGGGAGACTCGGTGAATCTTGAGAGGCTGCGCATGATAACGGTCGACCTTGCATCGTATCCCAGATTCTATCGCGACACCCTTGATCGCTCTCTGCTGAACTGATGAGCGGCATGCTGCCCATAGCGTTTACCGACCTGCCGCTACTGCTGCTGTATCTGGCCACACTGCTGCTTGGTGTTGGTGCCCGCTACCGCGGAAAGTCCTTCGGGATGTGGCATCATACGATGTTCTTCATCACCTGCGCAGCATTCATCGTCAGTGCCCTCGGTGATCTGCGACTGGCCCATGCGCCAGCGGCCGCAGTGCTTGTGGCCATGCCGCTTACACGTCCGCGCCAATCACGTCGCCATGATGCCGTTGGTGTACTCGGACTTCTTTGCATGATCCTTCTGCTGGCAACGGCATGAGACGCATCTCACGCGTAGCGTCGATCGTCATGACCGGTATGTTCAGCTGGTTTGTCACCCTACAGTTCAACGATATTGACGCAGCGCTCTGGTCTTCGGCCTACGGCATTGCCGCCGTTCTCAGCGGCTGCGGCGCGGTGACTTCACTGGCGCACCGAGTGGTTGTTCCTGCACGGATCATGGCATCCATCTATGGCGTGTGGGGGCTTGTCCTGCTGACGCAGACGCGCGGTCAGTGGTGGGATGGAGAGATCGAGCGAGAGGTAGGGGGCTTGTTTGTATCGGCGATCTGGATGATCATTCTCAGCCTTTTTTCGCGGAGCATGTCACGTTCTGACTAGGTGGCGGTACGTAGACGCTCGATGACCACATCGTGCCTCTCGACACTCGCCTGCATTGCGATCCTTCTCGCAACGCCCCCTTCACTGACCGCTCAACTGCCACGCAGTATGACCGTGCCCGTCGTCTTTGGAAGTCCGCTTCCTGACGATGGGCTGCACACCGTGCTGGTACGATGGTATGCGGACGCTGCCGGAGGTCTGCCCCTGTGGCAGGAATCGCTCACATCGCAGATCATCTCCGGAAGATGCGATCTGATCCTGGGCAGCCTAACGCCCCTTCCGGATACGCTGCTGCGAAGTTCGCCGACGTATCTCGGGTATAGCATTGATAACGAGCCCGAGCGACTGCCCCGTGTGATGATCCTACCGGTTGCCTCGGCGCTCACGGCGGCCTATGCCGAAGTGGCGGCGCGGCTCGACCCTCGTGCATCCGGACTGGTAACATCGATCAATGAACTCGCCGGACCGGTGAGCATCATCGGCACGGGCGGCGTGAGCATTCAAAGGCAGGGGGCTGCACTGATGATCTCCTCGGCCAGCGTCCCGATCGAATCGGGCTCCATTCGTGGCGATGGACGATCGAGCACGTATCGTGTGCGTCCGACAACAACGCTGCAAGCATCCCAGCATGTCACGTTTGACGTGCATTCTCCCACAACGCACCTGCTGGGTCAGTTGCGCATCGATCACAACACCAACGAGCTGGTCTTCAGCGTATCAGCGCCTCTACTTTCTGACGAAGAGATCCACTGGTCCATCATTCCCTGAGACATCAACGCGTGAACATCAGTCGTTCACGACTTCATTTTCTTCATTTCCATCTACAGGAGTTTCTCATGATTCGCGCACTACCATTCGTGATCATTCTCATTGGTATCGGAGCCTGGTCGGGCTCACTGCGAGCCCAGAGCGTTACCACCGGAACGCTGCAGCTGCGCAATGGTCAACCGTCGACCATTTCGCTTACGGTGCCCGGAACCGGCGTTACGCCGTACACACTTATCCTGCCGCCGGGCATCGGCGAGTCAGGTCAGGCACTGACGATCCAGACGGTCACCGGAACGTCGGCAACACTCTCCTGGAGCAACACGAACTTCTGGAGTCTGCAGGGTTCGGACATTACGCTCGGAGGCACGGCAGCCAATCAGCAGTTCCTCGGAACGAAAAATGCACAGGATCTTGTCGTGGCGGCTAACTCTACCGAAGCCCTGCGCATCGTTGGCGTAGCCGGTCCTACACAGGGATGGATCGGTCTGGGTACCAGCACTCCATCGGCACCCATCGACCTTGCCCGCACGGTGATGCTCTCCAACACGGGTCAGGCCACCGAACTGCGGTTCGCCGAGCCGAGCGCATCGGGTACCAACTTTACGGCCTTCAAGGCAGCAGCCCAAACTGGTGACGTAACGTACACATTGCCGGAACAGGCACCGGCTTCCAACGGCATGGTGCTCTCGTCGACCACCGCCGGAACCATGAGCTGGCGTAGCGCACTGGCCGACGTGCCGCGTGGACTCTACGCACCCACGGCGGGCAATCACGTCCACACGATCACGATCGGACAGGATGTTCCCACGGGCGCCATACCGATCGTGTCTGTAGTCAATGCAGCCGGTACCACCATCGCCATTTCCGTGACCTCGATCGATACTACGGCCGATACATTCACGGTGGAAACATCTTCTCCTCTGGCGGCCACAGAACGCATAGCGTGGATGGTCCTGTCACCGATGTAATTCAACCACATTTCATGTCTCATCAAATCCTTCGATCCGGCTTGGCGTGCGCGCTGACGATCCTGCTGTTCGTCGGCGGCACTCGAAGTGTGGCTCAGATCGTGCGCACGAGCGGCATCGAGAATTCAACTCCGCTGCCGCTGGTTATCACGAATAGATCGACGAATAATCTGCCACTTCGAGTTGTCAGTGGAACCGCATCGGTTCGCTCGCTTGAGATCGGCAGCAGCGGCTACACCTGGCTTCTTGGTCCGGTGTCGGTCGGTAACGGGATCGGGACAGCCCCCTTGGAATCCATGCGAATCGGTGCGATCGCTCCGCAGGGCGGGAGGGGGCTGACCATCTCGATGGATGCAACAACGTCCAGTACGGGATTGCTTGTCAGTGATGTTGGAGCAACCGGAAGTACCGATGCCGGAGTCGTCATCGCCAGTCAGTCGAACGGCATCGGCACGGGGCTGCGCATAGGTGGCCCAACCGGTTCGGGCCGGCCAACACTGGGAACGGGGATCGACATCACCGGTGGTACGGGCGTGCGCTACAACGCGCTGATCTCGGGCAGTGGTGTTGCTATCGACGTCGGCGGTACGACTCCGCCGCGACGCGGGATCGAGATCGTCGCAGCCGGACCGCAGCATGCGGGAATCATCGCCAGGGCCTACAGCAATGGCATGGGTATTCTCGGTGTTTCCCAGTCGGCGGTGTTCGATTCTCTCCCTCTGGCAGAGCGGGTGGGCGTTCGCGGTCATGCCGCATCAAACTCTCCGTTTGCGGGCGACACGATCATGGGTGTAATGGGCACAACGCAGCGTGGTGGCGGTGGGGGCAGCCAGACGGTATCGATCGGCGTCCTCGGCAGAAGTGCGTCCACAGCCACAAACAATGCTGGAACAAGCATTGGCGTGCTGGGTGCATCCACAACGCAGGCAGCCGGAATTTCGGTTGCCGTAGGAGGCGTGTTTCAGACCGATACCGGACAGATCTCGCTCATGGCCATTGCCGGTGATGTGATACTCGGGGGTGAGAAGCCTCTGCTGCCCCATGCCTTCCAGATCTCGACGTATCGCGATATGATCACCAGGAATCGAACGTATGTCCATCATCTTTTCTCGAGCGGACTTTCGCAGATATCCTCAATGGCAACGGCAGCATCGGCAGTGATTGAAGTTCCGCCAACGGGCCAGGCGCTGATCATTGTTCCGAATGCGATGGTTGTGCGCCTCAAAGGCAGCGCCGCCGGCAGTCCCATCATCGGGCTTCGGACAGATACCGGAAACAGACTGCTGACCCTGCTCGTAACCGAAGGTGTTGTGCAGCTGATCGACGAACATCCCCTGGCAGCACCCGCCGAACGAATGCACTTCAAGAACGATGTCAATCTGTTTCTGCAGCAAGACGACATGATCCAGCTCTGGTACGATCAGGAGATTCAGCGATGGCGCTGTTATTCGTTCTAAGTCTGGCCATGCCGGCAGACTCCGTCACGATTGTGCGCAGCTCCTCAGCATGGAGCATCGACACGTGCCAGCGAAGCGTCTTCGTGCGCGAAACGCACCTGTTCCGGCCTGGATGCCGGGTGCTCATGCATGTGCCCACATGTGCAGCAGCAGTGACAGGCATGCATCAGCCACCCGGCGCGTGGGCCTGGAATGTTGTCGACACGGTCGCCGATGGCCGCCTTTGGCTGCGCTATGCCATAGCCAGTTCCGTGTCGCGCTCTCGGCACGTGCAGATCGTACGAGCCTACGAACCGGCAAATCCTCAGATCGACGGCAGGATCAGCGCGCAGCCGTGGAATGGTGCAAGCGGAGGCATCATCGCCATCTGGTCGGACTCTGCCGTTGAGATTTCCGGCAAGATCACAGCCAGCGGCGTGGGCTTTCGCTCGGGCCAACGGTCGTGGAATAGCCGCGACACTTCGCCCCCTGAGATTTCCCACGAAGAACATCCCCGTGATTTTGGCCACGGGGAGGGGGCTTGCCAGCAGGGCTCAAAAGCCGTCAATGTTCATCGGTGGTATCAGGGCGGACATGCCGGAAGTGTGCGTAACGGCGGAGGAGGAGGAGGAAACGCCGCCGGAGCCGGTGGTTCAGGGGGAATGACATCATCGGCCTTTGGCTCTGCCGTGCCAGGTTCTGCCGGTCAGATGCGCGGCGCATCGGAGTTGGCCAACGCCGTGTTTGGCTCGGCCGGAGGAAGCGGCCATGGTAACGATCTTGACGCAGGGGACGGCGGGCCGGGAGG
>CANHFG010000003.1 GCA_947459875.1 Ignavibacteria bacterium | reverse complement strand
CGTGGTGCCGATCGAATAGATTACGGAAGTACGGAAGTACGGAAGTACGGAAGTACGGAAGTACGGAATTACGGAAGTACGGAAGTACGGAATTACGGAAGTACGGAAGTACGGAAGTACGGAAGTACGTATCCATGGTCACTTGTCACTCGTCACTTGTCACAGACGGGCGAGACTGCGTCTCGCCCCTACGGGTGCCTGCTCCTCACAAACTCCAATCCAGACCTACGCGTGCCCATCGGGGAGGAACGGGAACCCAGCCGGTTTCAATGTAGGACGCGTTGGAAAGATTCGTTGCTTCGATGGTGATGGTAAAGGGACTTATCTGTTTCTGAAAGCGCACGTCGTGCACGAGGTGAATCGTCGGATCGGTAACTCGCTCGACTACGCGCATGATGTACGTGCCAGTGATATCGAGGGGGAACTGCCAGCGCGATTCCAGAACGCCTTGAGTTCTGAGATTATCGGCGATGTATCGAGTGCGTGACGGTGATGAGGAAACAAGACTCTGATAGACAAGACCGATACGCAGGTGGCGAAGGGCCCATAGATCAAGAGTCCATGTGGCCGAGACATCAAGCCCCGTAACGTTTACCGTTGAGATGTTCTCTGCAGTACCCTTGCCGGCGGTATCGATTGCATAGTCGATCATGTCGCGGCCACTGCGATGAAACAACGCAGCTGATAGCGACATTCGATCAGTAGTGTGCCGGTAGCCAAGTTCTGCTGTTCTTGCGGTTTCAAGGCGAAGTAGGGGGTTGCCGGTTGTCGAGGGGTCGCGATAGTAGAGGTCCGTATACGACGGAACACGTCCGTTGATCTGCAGGGAGAGAAACACGATGCTGATCGAGGAGGATTCAGGATCGAGCCGGTAGGAGAGGTCCAGACCACCGGTTGGAAGTGGTGACCGGTCGCTGAACGTCAGCAGGCCCCCTCCCAGAGTTCCCCGTAGCTGTCCCCACATTCGGACCGCCTCAAGGATCACGCTGCCGCGCAGGCGGCGATGCGTGCCAAGATTTGAGCTGTTGATCCAATCGCTGCCACCTTCGAAAAGGAGCGACGTCGCCCCGGTCGACTCATGGATCGTCATCCCAGCCTGCAACAGATACTGTTCTGTACGATGCCTGTTGGTATAGAATGCGGGGTCGTTGCGCTTAAGACGAAACTCATCGTCGTTCATACGAGCCAGACCACGAAGTTTAAAGTCAACATCAGCGGCCACGGTCTTCTCTAACGCACCACCGGCGATGATCGTCGTAATGTGCTCCCATTGCTCGGGAAAGCGCGGAGAATAAAATCCGTTGGCACCGAACGCTTTGTTGGTGGCACCAACCAGAACCTGTGCCTTGCCATCATCGAGCTGTGTTGACGCGGTGTAAAGAATGGATTGAAGCTCTACATCCGATGACGGTATCCACCCGCTGTGGCGCAATGCCTGGGCACTTAGGCGATGAACAATGTTGCCGGTTGCTGCCGACGCACTGAGCCGTCCTTCCTGATAGGTAGCATCTCCGCCCATCAGTCCCAGACTGATCGTTGGATCGGAACCTGGTTGTCGCAGAATGATATTCACGGCCCCGTCCATGGCACCCGCGCCGAGTGCCCGCGCCGCGCCGCCTTTCACCACCTCGATGCGCTCTATGTCTGACGGCAGAAGCGGAACACTAAATGTATTGTGTCCTGTCTGAACATCATTGAGCCGCATCCCCTCGATCATGATCGCCGTCTGTTCAAAGGTGCCTCCACGAATTGTCACGTCCGACTGGACTCCCAGCGGACCCCTGCGCCGAAGATCCACGCCTTGCACGTACGCCAGTGCATCGCTGACAGCGCGTATCGGCAGTTGTTTGATGTCCGATGCTTCGATAACCGCAATGCTGAAGGGGGCCAGGGCTGGTTTCAATTGTGTAAGGCCTGCGGTTACCATGACAGGGGGCAGAACCAACGTTCTTGTGGTATCGGAATGATTCCCGATCCGAGCCCCGTCGAGATCAGGCGATTGACTGGCGAGAGATGCGGAAATCTGCAGAGCCAGTAGGAACGTCAGTGAAAGCGAATTGATCATTTCGGATGGGTGGATGTGAGAGTGTTCTGCGGCGGAACTCGATGAAGTCCAGAAGCGCCAATGCTTGCCGGCGTGCGCGAAAATGAACAATGGTTGGTCAGGTGCCACAGGGATCGTTCGATCTCTGAAGATACGTTCACAGCGCGGTCAAGGTTGATTCAATAACGCACCCCAATCTTTGCGAACTTTGCCACATGGGGAAAACAGCACGTGATCGCACGAAGCAGAGTGCGGGTGTGGTCGGACTCTACTCCGGCCCGCTGGCATATGTCATTCTCATTCTGGCCTCGGCGCTGATCTTCGGGCGCTCGACAGGATTTACCATTGACAAGTTCGACGAGGAGTCGATCCTAGGCCCGAACCTTGCGTATCTGACAACAACGGCGACCGTTGCTGACGTTATGCAGCGCGACGCATTTTTCCGCAAGCCGGGACAGAACTTTTACCGGCCCGTGCAGAATCTCTCCTATTACATCGACGCACGGATCGGGCGTGGTAAGCCCCCTGTCTTCTTCATCACGAACATTCTTCTGCACGCCCTTGCCTCGTGTCTGATGTTCCGGCTGCTCTCGGAGATGACCGCACGTGATGGGGTGAGCTTTTCTGCCGCAGCATTCTTTGCGGTCAATCCGCTGTTTGTGCATGCTATCTGCTGGGTTCCGGGAAGGGGCGACCTGCTGCTTGCCGTGTTCACACTTCTTGCCGTGCTGACGGCACGTCGATTTGTGCAGACCGGAACGATGGCGGCGCTGGCCGGAATGTCCGCCTCGGTCTTCCTTGCCGTCTTCTCGAAAGAAGCCGGCGCAATTCTGGTTGCTGTATTGCCGGGCTTGCTGCTACTTACGCAGGGGCGCGGTCGAGACGTGATCAAGCGCATTGGCATCGTTGCAGCGATCACCGCCGTGGCCGCGGGGTTACTCATTGTGCTGATGCGCATGGTGCTGACCAACCCACCGGAGTGGAATAGTTTCAACGTCCTGAACCTCTTCGGAAATCTCCCGGTTTTCCCTGAGATCGTCGCCAAGCTGTTTGTGCCGACGCTTCTGCAGCCGCTTGCGGGGTACACAATTCTGGCAACTGTTCTCGGTCTCGTGCTGCTTGTCGTGCTTGTTGCTGCTCACCTTCGGTCGAACACCGAGCGACCCGGTATCATGGCCCTGGTCGGTCTGGCCTGGTATGTTCTCTTCATGCTGCCCGGCGCCATGTACACGCACCGTTTCGGTTCCGCCGCCTATGACTACCTCGAGCATCGTGGCTACGCGTCGTCTGTTGGACTGTTCGTCCTGATCGCGGGTGGGCTCGGCGTCATTCGTCAGTACCTTCCTTCGCGCGTCCGCGTGCCGGTAGCAACCGCAGTAGTGTCAGCCTACGCCGTGCTTGCCTACATGCATGCAGGGGCGTACCGCGATGCCATGAGTTTCTATGATGAGGCTGTGGCCGCGAACCCGCATTCAAGTATGGCCTGGTTCAATCGTGGACAGACCAAACAGGCCGGAAACGACGTTGATGGTGCTGTGGCCGACTACAAGGAAGCCATCACTCGACATCCTGAATTCGTTGCCCCCTACATCATTTACGGCAAGACGCTCATCGACCTTGGTCAGGTGGACTCGGCGCTGGCCCTACTGCGCAGGGGGCAGGACATTGACCCCTCGATACCGATGAGCGCTCTCCTGATCGGTAACATTTATGCCGGCATGGATAGATACGATAGCGCGGCAAGCTGGTATGCGCGAGAGGTCAGCCGATTCCCCGACAACTTCGATGCGACGATCAATCTCGGTGTCGCGCAGGCTCGAATAGGTCAGTGGCCAGCTGCCGTCACGTCATTTACCCGTGCCATTGAGATCGACCCCGGGAGCTCCCAGGCATTCTATTATCGAGGTTTGGCCCATAAGGAAACTGGGCAGATGAACGCGGCCTGCTCAGACTGGCAGCGCGCCGCTTCAATGGGAGATGCCCGGGCCCGGCAATCCGTTGAGCAGTTTTGCCGCTAGGTGGCTGAAGCCAACACAACAGATCAGACAAACCCTCAGAAAGAAGTACGGCGACGTCGGGCAAAGGCCCAACGTCGCCGTTTGTATAGTCATATCGGAACCGACGAAGAACTCGACGGCGGGAAAGTCAGATACTTCCTCTTACTTGGCCTTGCCTTCGGCAATAGAAGCCTGGTTGTAAGGCGTCACGAGTTTCTTCAGGGCGCTGGCAGCCTTGCGGGCGGCCGCAGCATCTTTCTTGAACTTCGAGTTATGCGCGGTGCTGAACTCGCCCCAAAGACGCACCATTTCATCATAGAGTTCTTGCTTGGACATTCTTCCTCTCCGTAAAACAGTTACAAAATCACGTATGCAGATTCATACGCTGGCCCAAGAATAGCAACTTTTCATCAGTGCGCGATGTCTGAATCACCGCAGGGGGCTTACTATTTTGCACCATTCATCCTATCTACGCAACCAAATCAATGCTGACGCGGTCATGAAAAGCCCCCTGTTTCTTCTTGTGTTGATGCTCGCCAGCGCAACTGCATTGGCCCAGCAGACGACTCCCATTCGTCCGTCGGAGATTGATTCGGCGATCGTTGCCTACAATGCCAAAGACTTCTCAACGGCAAAGCAGTGGGCCCTGAAAGCCACACAGATCAACGGTAACCTCCGAGAAGCATGGGAAGTCCTGGGCTTTTCGGCACAGTCACTCAATGATTTTCCTACGGTGGTGTTAGCCGGCAGCAGGCTTTCGCAGATCGTTCCCAATGAGCGTACTGGCTGGTATCTGCAGTTCATCGGCTACTATCGTCAGGAGCAACTCGACCTTGCGCTGCCGCCCATGCGGGAGCTGTGCAAGATCGATCCGGCAACGTGTGCTTCGTCGAACATCGGACTCATCCTCAAGCAGATCTCTCAGGATTCGCTGGGTGCTCTGGATAGCACATTCAAGACACCCGATGGGTCTGTGAAGTTGACGCTGCCCAAATCCTGGCACAGCACGGTGCGCGATGATGGCAGGACGATGAATTGGTTTGTGACACTCGAACCGGTTAAGAGCGACTCGGATGCGTTTTCCGTTGGCACCACACTTCGCTGGGTGCGTGCAATGACGGGTTCGTTTGTGATCGAGGAAAAGAACAACAACGCCCCCTTCCTTGTTGACTTCTGGGATCAATTCATCGCAGCCCAGATGAAGGGATTCACACCGCACCGCCGCGTATTGGTAGACAGTCTGCCCGTCAGCAGCGGTGCGTGGGCGGGCTTTGTCCGAACGCTCGATTTTCAGTTTAAGCCCGAGTATCCCGTGCAGCGCCGCATCGAGGCCATCCTGGCGCGAAAGGACGAAGTGTTCACGTACACGTTTGAGTGCGATTTCCCGCGCTGGAGCGTCTATGAACCGCGGTTCCGAAAGGCGATCGCATCGATGATCCTGCCGAAGTAGCGCGGGATCTCACTTATAGCCAAGATTTCGTGCCTGTTTAGAGCGATATTCGTGACGACTGGATATGGGGTAATTTTTCGTAATCCTGCCGCGGAGCTCCGGTCATTGTCGAAACCGCACCCACGCACCATTGCCGAGCTACCGATGTATCTCCTCAGCGCAGCATTATGCTCCTTGATCTGTCATGCTCTCATCGTCCTGACCATGCCTTCGTCAGCTGCATCCGCGCAGGGCGGAAGTTTCCTTGAGGCAGACTCCGCGGTACGAGCATACAACGCAAAGGACTTTAAACGCGCCATCGAGTGGGGCCTCAAGGCCCTGGAGATCAACGATGCAAGCCGTGATGTATGGCGCGTCGTGGGGTATTCGGCCCGTGAGGTGAGCGATTACGATCTCATGGTCCGTGCCGGCGCTCGACTGATCAAGATCGTACCGACGGAAAGACATGGATGGTACCTATCGGCGATTGGCAATTACCGTAAGGGGCAGTATCTGGAGTCTATCGAGCCGATGAAGGAGCTGTGCCGAATGGAACCGGCAACATGTGCTTCGTCGGGGTTGAACGGGATACTCGCCAGCTTTTCGCAGGATGCGATGGGGTTGCGTGACAGCACGTTTCTGATCGTTGACGGTATGAGTATCACGCTGCCGAAATCATGGCACCGTGATGTGAGTATCAACGACTCGACAGGCAACGTAAGTGCGTTCGTCACCCTGGAAGATCTTACCGGCGGCACCGATGCCTTCTCGGCAGGTGCTGTGTTTAGCTGGATGCGACAGATCGGCGAGACATTCCGCTTGGACTTCAAAGAGAACAATGCCGAGTCGATTGTCAAGTTCTGGACCGAGATCGATGCCAAGCAGACCGCGCAATTGCCCCTTGCGATGTGGAATGTAACGGATAGTACATCCATGAAGATCGGTGCATGGTCGGGGTATACACGAACCGTGGAGCTCCAGCTGAAGTCCGATCCCAAGCCCCGTACGGCCATTCAGTGCTTCCTTGCTAAGCAGGATGAGTTGCTCGTTCTGACGCTCGAATGCGGTTCGCCGGAATGGTTGATCTACAGACCACGTTTTCGGGCAGCACTCAGCACACTGAAGCTACCGTAGCATGCATCCGGAGGGTGATATCATCGTCGATCATCGTCTTAGCGATTGGCAAAAGGGGCGTAATTTCGTTGAATGGCAGCAATGACTAACGACATGATCGAGGGCATTCTACGCGAGTCCATCGATACCAAGACGCGCTTGTTGGAGCAGCACTTGGATGCAATCCATACGTGCGGTCAGCTTTTGGCCGACTGCGCTATGAGCAACGGCCTGATCATGCTCTGCGGTAACGGCGGCAGTGCGGCCGATAGTCAGCATATCGCTGCTGAGCTGGTGGTCCGGCTCAAGAGCGATGTCAATCGCCGTGCTATCAAAGCGCTTGCCCTTTCAACCGACAGCAGCATACTCACGGCAGGCGGCAATGACTACGGGTTCGACCGGGTCTTCAGCCGTCAGGTAGAAGCTTTTGGCACATCGGGTGACGTACTGATTGCAATCTCCACGAGCGGTACCTCCCGGAATGTTGTCATGGCTGTGGAAGAAGCCCGCCAACGAGGTGTTCGCACCATCGGCCTGCTCGGGGGAACCGGCGGCGTTTTGGCAAAGCTCTGCAATCACTCAGTAATCGTCCCGTCTGCTGTCACGGCCCGCATTCAGGAGTGCCATATTCTGATCGGACATGTGTGGTGTGAGATGATCGAGGCCAGAGTACTGGGTACTGGGTACTAGGTACTGGGTACTGGGTACTGGGTACTGGGTACTGGGTACTGGGTACTAGGTACTGGGTACTGGGTACTGGGTACTGGGTACGAGAGATTGATACGAAACGGAATTTTTCTGGAACAACTTCATTCAGGAACTCATCATGAAAATTTTCATCCAGCTGCTCAGCGTTCTTGTGCTTTGCACATCTGCATTTGCTCAGGAGCTTAAGCTTCCTTCGCTGAGCCCCCTTTCAACGGTGGCGCAAGACTTCTCAACCACAAAGATCGAGATCGCCTACAGCCGTCCGTCGATGCGCGGCCGGAAGGTCTTTGGCGACCTTGTCCCGTATGGCCAAGTATGGCGCACCGGTGCCAACGCCGCCACAAAGGTCACCTTCGGTGAGGAAGTACAGATCGGCGGAGCCACCGTCAAGCCCGGCTCGTACTCGCTCTATACGATCCCTGGCGAAAAGGAATTCGTTGTTGTGATCAACAAGAACACCGGAAGCTGGCCAGGTGAGGAGTTTCCCAAGGTCGATGATATCGTGCGTTTCAGCGTGCCGGCATCGAAGACATCGGGCACCGTTGAGACATTCTCCATCGATATCGGGAACATCACGTTTTCGACATGTTCCATCGACATCATGTGGGAGAACACACAGATATCCATCCCGGTCAAGGCTGATAACCAGGCCCGCCTGCTGAGCTCGATCGAAAAGGCGATCAGCAATCCAAGCATCCCGTACCAGCAGGCAGCGACGTATCTGTTTGAGACGGGACAGAATCTCGATAAGGCACTTGAGTACGCCGGCAAGGCTCTGGAGCGGAATCCAAAGGCATACTGGACCGCACTCATGAAGGCCCGCATTGCAGCAAAGCTCGGTCGGAAGGACGTTGCCCGTGAAGCCGCCAATCAGACGATCGAGATCGCAAAGGCCGCTGGTGGTGATTCCGATTACGAGAACGCGGCACAGGATATCATCAAGTCGCTGAAGTAACCGATCGTGAGGTCTGTGCGACTTGCAGGTCTGCTTGCCATTGCCGTAGTGGTCAGTCTGGCACAGCAACGTGTGCCTTCACCATCGTTTCGTATCCATGGCAAGCTGCAGCAACTCAAGAGGCTGACCTCTGTTCTGTACGTTGCGGCGCATCCGGATGACGAGAATACGCGTCTGCTTTCGTGGCTTGCCACCGGACGTCATATCCGCACCGGATATCTGTCCATCACCCGTGGCGATGGCGGTCAGAACATCATTGGCAGTGAGCAGGGGGCGCCCCTTGGCCTGATCCGTACCCACGAATTGCTTGCGGCCCGTCGCATGGATGGCGCTGAGCAGTACTTCGCCCGTGCGATCGATTTCGGGTATTCGAAGAATCCGGAAGAGACCTTCCGGCAATGGGATATTGATGTACTCACCAACGACGTCGTGCGGATCTACCAGTCGTTCCGTCCGGACGTGGTGATCTGCCGATTCCCGAAGGACTCAATGGCCGGCCACGGCCAGCACTCGGCCTCGGCAATCTTGGCCGAACGCGCATATGCCGCCTGCATGGCCGATTCAAAGGCGTGGAAGCCGAAGCGTCTGCTGTTCAATGCATTCCGTTTTGGTAATCGCAGCACCGTATCAGACGGGATGTTTCGCATAGAGGTCGGACACTACGATCCGCTTCTTGGCATGGGCTATGGCGAGCTTGCCGGTATCAGCCGTAGCCTGCACAAGAGTCAGGGGGCGGGCACGCCTCAGACGCCGGGAGTGCAACCGGAATTCTTTGCGACACTTGCAGGGGAAGCCCCCTCCAAGAGTCTCTTTGATGGCATCGATACTACCTGGGGCAGAGTAGGGCACCCCGAGATCGGTGTCGAGATCGATCGCATCATCGATGGTTTCTCGATGCTGTATCCCGAGCGGTCACTTGACGCTTTGTTGTCCCTGCGCAGCAGGATCAGCGCTGTTGCCGATGAGTTCTGGCGCAAGCGCAAGCTTGAGGAGTTAGACGAGGTCATCCTGTCCTGTGCAGGTCTGACGGCTGATGCATCTGTTGCCGTGCCAACGATCGTTTCAGGTGATTCGGTCACTGCACAGGTTCGTATCACGACGAGGGCCGGGCGGAGCATCACCTGCGCAGAAGTTGCCTTCCCTTGGGGTGCAGTGCGACGTGATATCGTGTGTCCGCACGACTCGCTGCGAACTGTCGAGGGGGCGAAGGCTGCCTGCATGGGTTCGGTCACGCAGCCGTACTGGCTGACCCGTTCACCAAACGGGGCTCTTTTTGAACTGACTGACGAAGCGCTGCTGGGTCAGTCCGTAACACCATCCGATCTCAACGTCCGACTGCGTTTTGCTTTCGGTCCTGATACGATCACGACCTCGCTGCCGCTGAGCTACAAGAAGCTCGACCCTCTCAAGGGCGATGTGATCGAGCAGTTGCGTGTCGTGCCAGTTGCAAGCATCGAGCCGATGTCCAGGGTCGTTGTTCGTCAGGCCGGGGCACCGCTGCGCATTCCTATCCGCGTGCGAGCATACACGGCGATCAACAATGCTGAGCTGCTCTGCATGGATGGTACGTCTGTGGTCGCTCGCATAAGCAACATTGCTGTGCGTGCAAAGACCGATACCCTGATCACGGTGGAGCCGACAGTACGTCAGACCGCGACGGTCACCTTCGTGCTGCGGGTTGACGGAAGGGACTACTCTTCGAGCGTTCGCACCATCACGTATGATCATCTTCCAACACTACAGTACACCGAACCGGCTACCGTGCGCGTTGTGGTTGCCCCGATCGAGATTCGCGCAAAGCGGATCGCCTATGTGGCCGGCGCCGGCGAGTTCACACCAGATTTCCTGCGCAGCATCGGTGTGACGGTTGATGAGATCGATGATGAGACGATCCTCAAAACCGATGAGCTTCTGAAGTACGATGCCGTGCTTGTTGGAATTCGTGCCGTCAACACGCGCAAGAGCATGCAGTTCCTTATGCCGGCACTGATGAGTTACGTTGAAAAAGGCGGCACGCTGGTGATGAGTTACATGACCACACAGGATATGGCTATTAAGTCCATTGGCCCCTTCCCATTTTCTGTAGGCCGTTCCCGGGTGACCGAGGAAGACGCAAATGTGAAGATTCAGCTGTCTGATCATCCGCTGCTGACGCGCCCCAATCGTATTGACGCTATGGACTTTGACGGATGGGTGCAGGAACGGGGCTTGTACTTTGCTGAGAGTATTGATCCGCGGTATGAGACGCCCCTTTCCATGCATGACACGAATGAAGTACCCAACAGTGGTGCGCTTGTCTATGCGCGGCACGGCAAGGGTCACTATGTCTACTGCGCATTGTCTCTCTTCCGCCAGCTACCGGCCGGTGTGCCCGGCGGAATGCGCCTGCTGGCTAATATGCTGAGCCTTGGAAAATGAGCGTTCTCGACTGGGGTGTCTTTCTCTCGACGCTCGTCGGAATCATTCTGTATGGTCTTTGGCGCGGCAAGGGCAACACAACGGCCGATGATTACCTGCGTGCTGGGCAGTCCATGCCGTGGTACTCGGTGCTTCTTGGCGTGATGGCCACGCAGGCCAGTGCCATCACCTTCCTCTCCGCACCGGGTCAGGCCTTTACTGATGGGATGCGCTTCGTACAGTATTACTTCGGCCTGCCGCTGGCGATGGTCGTTATCAGTGTGGTATTCATCCCGATGTTTCGGAAGGTGAACGCCTATACGGCATACGAGTTTCTTGAGCAGCGATTTGACCGTCGAACGAGGATCACCACAAGTGCACTGTTTCTGCTGTCTCGTGGACTCAGTACCGGGATCAGTATCTACGCGCCAAGCATTATCGTGGCGACGTTGCTCGACTGGAATATCTACGCGACAAACATTGTCGTGGGTGGACTTCTGCTGCTGTACACTCTCTCGGGAGGTGCGCGTTCGGTGGCGCACACGCAGACGTTAATGTTTGGGATCATTCTCACATCCATGGCTGCGGCAGGCGTCTTCCTTGCCAACGGCTTTCCGAATGACATGTCGATGGCCGATGCCTTGCGCCTGTCCGAGATCGCCGGCAAGCTGAACATCATCACAACGCAGTTCGACCTTCATGACAAGTACAACCTCTGGAGTGGAATTGTAGGGGGCTTCTTTCTGGCGCTCTCTTACTTTGGCACGGATCAGAGTCAGGTTGGCCGCTTCATCACCGGAAAGAATATTCGTGAAAGCCGAATCGGACTGCTTGTCAACGGTGTCGTGAAGATCCCGATGCAGTTCGGTATCCTGCTCATTGGAGCGCTGCTGGTAGCGCTCTACAGCGTTGTGCCCAGCCCCATCTTTTTCAATGAAGCTGTTGCACAGAGGGCCGCTCTTGCCGACACTGCAAGGGCAGCTTCGCTGCTTCAGAAGTGGGGATCAGCCAATGCCGAGCTTGAGCGTAGTGCAGATCTGGTGATTGCCAAACGTCCGGGCGCCGAAAATGCATACCGCCGCGCCTACGACAGCACGACACGGTTACGCTCGGAGTATCGAGCTTTTGTGCGCTCGACCGGGATCCTTGAGTCCAACGACACCAACTACATCTTTCTGTATTACGTTCGGACCATGCTGCCGGCCGGTCTCGTCGGCCTGATCTTCGCCGTCGTTATCATGGCCTCCTGGGGCAGCATCTCGGCAGGGTTTCACTCGCTAGCAACGGCCAGCGTGGTAGATCTGCGCGGGATCACCAACACCGTAGCGGACGTTACAGCTGCCCGGTGGCATACCCTTATGTGGGCCGTCTTCGGCATCGCCATGAGCATGCTGGCAACGCAGATGGGATCTCTGATCGAAGCAGTGAACGTTCTCGGAAGTCTGTTCTACGGACCCATCCTCGGGATCTTTCTGGTGGCGTTCTTTGTCAAAAAAGCAAATGGCACCGACGTATTCCGTGGTGCCATTGCTGCTGAAGCGATTGTTGTTTCCTTCTGGGCCTTTGATGTTGTCAGCTTTCTCTGGCTGAACGTCGTAGGCGCTGTGGCCGTCGTCGGCTATGCTCTCATAAGCTCATCGCAGAACGGAGAACCGACGGGAGAGACGTCCGGCAGGTGATTCAAGAACGATCGTGTAGGACCCGGAGGCCAGGTCGCTCACGATAACCTTGGCATCTGTTGTTCCGGCTGTCACATCGGCGCGCCGAACTTCACTGCCCGTGTTGTCGATGACGACGATCGTGCGAACATCCTGACCCTCCCAGTGCAGCTGAACGGCATCTGTTGCCGGAACCGGCCATACTGCAAAGCCTCTCTGAACCTCTTCGTCGATACCGGTGACAACGACGCTGACCTCGTTGCTCTTCGTCGTGCGTCCGCACTCTGATGTTACCGTACACTGATACGTGCCCTGGCGGTCGATGGAGACTGCAGCGATCTTCAGGGTCGCAGCCGTTCCCTCGGGAGCAGGGATCGGCGATCCGTTATGTGACCATTGATAGCTCAGACCAGGCCCCTCAGCTTTGATCGTCAGCTCCAGCACAGCTCCGGCATTGACGGAAGCTGCTGCTGGCTGCTGCGTGATCACTGGATTGTCGGCGATCAGGACTGTTGCAGCATCGCTGGTCTTTGACCCACACGAAGAGGTGAGCACCACATCATATGATCCAGTGGCACTCATGGTGGGATTGGCAATGCTGTACGTTGCCGATGTAGCGCCTGCTATGTTCACCCCGTCCTTGCGCCATTGGAATGCGGCATTGGCGGTGGATGAGGCAACCGATAATGTGAGGGGGCGTCCGGAACACGTTGTAGCACCCTGCGGCTGCGCTGTGATCGCAGGTAGAGCTCCTGTGGCGTATGTCAGCGGACTAAGTCCAACGTTGCCGCGGCCTGACAGGACCCGAAGCTGTAACGAGCCACCGGCCACGTCGTCTGATTTCGGAGTCCACTGATACGACCTTGTTTTCAGTCCGCTGACCACCGACGTCCACGCATTCCCATCGCCCGAGCGCTGGATCGAATAGGTGTCTGAAGCCAGCATCCCGTCAGCACTCCAGCTGATGGTCACCGGCGTTCCCTCGCAAAGGGAAGATGTCGTGGTTGGCCCCCTCCATGTTACCACACCAAAGGCAAACTTGTCGGTGTAAGCCTGCGGCGAAGAACTGCCGGGCACTGTGCGGTAGCCACAATGGTAGACGTCTCCATAGGAATCCAATGTCAGTGACAGCGGTTGATCTTTGCCGCTGGTGCCGAACACAGTGGTAAAGGTGGTCTCGAAGGTCGAAAGGCGGACAAGCAATCCATCAAGGTCGCCTCGAAGTTCGGAGCTTGCACCAAGGCCTGTCTCCGTAATCGGACCCGTAGTGGTACCAACGGCTGTAACGATGTTTCCGGAGGCCACCGCACCCCAAATCCTTTCGTCGCCGGGACCGCCGATGTACTGCGCCGACGCAAGCTTCAGGCCGTTTGCGGAAATCGCCGCATAGAAGCCGTCGCGCACCCCACCGAACTTCGACTCAACTTCGGCAGGAATCGGAAGGTCATTCGACCTCGTCTCACCGAGTAAATACACGATATCGTCTGGACCTGTGGCCACAGCCGTTCCATACTCATCTTTTTCGCCTCCAAAGAACGCCGAGAACACTGGTGACCCCGACAGTTGGAACTTCAGGACGACGGCATCCGTGAACCCGCCGAACGTGTTGTCGAAGGGAGATTCACCGGATTCTTCCCAGTGACCGGTCGTGCATCCGTAATAAGGGCAGCCGCCGTCCTCCACCCATACACGTGTTTTAACAGGGTACGTCGGGAAGTCATCCGAGGACGTGTAGCCACCGATGACAGCGTTGTTCTTGGAGTCGATGGTGACCGAGGTCATCACATCGTCCAGCAGGCCTCCGAGGTAGCTTGCGGCATTGACGATCTTGGCCGTAGCGTCGAGGCAAATGAAGAAGCCGTCTTTCTTGCCATTGTGTGATTCATCAAAGCTATTGATGGTGGGCAGTGCCTTGGAGGAGCTGATCTCTCCTACAACCACTACATCACCAGTTGCACCGATGGCAATGGCGTTAGCAAGGTCGGGACCGCTTCCGCCGATATACATTCCACCCAGAACCGTCTTGAGGTCTGGGGAGAGCTTAGCCACAAAGCCATCCATCGACCCCTTGAACGAGCCAGTGATTGGTGAAGCGGGGATTGGGAGGTCATTTGACAAGGTGTACCCGCAGATCCAGATCGAGCCGTCGGCGGCAACGGCGACGCCGGTGATGACATCTTCATCCTTTCCACCGAACTTCCTCGAGGCAACGACGGTCTGGAGGTCGGGCGAGTAGATTACGATCACACCGTCACTAAAGAGCGGCTGGGGGACACTGTAACCGACGGAGATGACGTTGCCGTTCTTCATCACGGCGGTGCTTTTTGCGTCAGAGACGATCCCCTCAAAGCCACCTTGGGCAAACAAAGCTGTTGTTGCGGTTGCAAGCAGAGCGCAGATACATAGGAAAGATTTGGTCATACGTCATCCTTACGTGGGAGAGTGAACGGATTTCGTCACCCCTATGTCAGGAAACGAGCTCTTTGGTTACATGGCTTCAAAAAAAAAGTTATGGTCGATCACTGGGCAAGGTACCCGCCGTCGACGGGGATGTAACTTCCGGTTACAAATGATGCATCGTCCGAGCCAAGAAATGCCACCACGGCCGCCACTTCTTCAGGGGTGCCGATGCGGCCAATCGGGTGCCTTGCCACCACCGAGCCGGCGATTTCGGGCATTTGCATGACGCCGGAGATCATTGGAGTGTCGATGAATGCCGGCCCCACGGCATTAACCCGTACCCCCTGAGAGGAGTGATCCAGGGCGGCAGCTCGCACCAGGCCGAGCAGGCCATGCTTCGATGCGGTATAGGCGGGCGCTCCGGCAAAGCCAACAGTGCCAAGAATGGATGAGACAACGATGATCGATCCCTTGCCCTGTTTAAGCATAACAGGCAGCTGAGCGCGCATGCCATAGAACACGCCGGAGAGATTAACGTCGACAACGCGTCTCCACTCGTCGATCGGGAATTCTGCCGTGGGAGCCCCCTGGCCGGCAATTCCGGCGTTGTTTACGGCAATATCGAGACGTCCGTACTCCCGCATCGCCGCCTCAACACATGCCGTGTGATGCTCCGGGTCCGCTACGTTGCAGTGAACGTAGATGGCCTTTCCGCCACTGTGGCAAAGCTCATCGGCCAGCTGCTGGCCGGGACCGTCTTGAATGTCTGCGAGCACAACGGATGCACCCTGCTGAACAAATCGGCGAGCTATGGCTGCGCCAATGCCTGAGGCAGCTCCGGTAACGATGACTACTGACATGGATGACCTTTGAGAAGAATTGAAAAATTGCTGCGGTAGCGATGCGATCTACTTAACTCGTCGAAACGGGGCAATCAGTTGCCGAAGGAAGCCGTGGGGATAGTGCTCCACGTCATCAAATCCAAGAGGAATGTCGCGTCCGGAGGCGGGCATGTACGCAGTGCCGAACAGCCAGTCCCAGATACTCAGTGTCAGGCCATAGTTAACACTTTTGACGCCTTCAGGCAGATGCTTTGCGTGGTGCCAGATATGCATCTGCGGGGTGTTGAAGATGTACTTCAGGGGGCCCACAGGGAGCACGATGTTCGCGTGGTTGAGATGTCCAACCGCCGTGGCAAAGACGCCCACGGCGAAGAAGTCGACGAGATCGATACCGAGCAGCATGAGTGGAATGTACTCCAGCACACCATAGACGATGTTCTCGGTAAAGTGAAATCGCAGGTGGGCAGCGAAGCCCATCTGTTGGACGCTGTGGTGGACCTTGTGAAACTCCCAAAGGGTAGATGAGGCGTGCAGCAGCCGATGCACGTTCCACTGAATGAAGTCGCGTGCAACGAAGATGATCAGCAGCAGTGCCCACTTGGGCAGGTCCGCCATAACCCCATGAAGTCCGTCAAGAAACGGGAATGCATCGGACACGGCGGAGCGCACCACCATGCTGATCCCGGAGTATCCGATAGCTCCGAAGACGAACATGTTGAAGAACATGTACCACGTATCGAGCCAGAAGTCCTTTCGTATCACCGGCTGATTACGGCGCCAGGGAATGATGATCTCCAGACTCCAGACCGCAACCGAAAGCGCAACCAGCCACCAGAAGAAGCTATGCCACGTTGGCTGACTTACCGTTGACCAGAGGTAGGAGATCTGGGCAGCGTAGTAGTTGAGGATCTGTTCCATACCTTCAAAACTAATGGTGCAAAGCTTCGCCCCCTAAAACGAGGAAGCGGATGTCATCGTGTGATAACATCCGCCGTCTTGAAGAGCCAACTGCCGGACTTGAACCGGCGACCTGCTGATTACAAATCAGCTGCTCTACCAGCTGAGCTAAGTTGGCCTAACAGGGCGCAAAGATACAAAAGTCACATTTACCTACGAGATGTTCCGGGCCGGGATCCTACCAATCCGCGGACAACAACGGCGGCAACCACCAGGCAGCCTCCGATGAGTGCCGTTGTAGATGGCATTTCACCCAGAGCCAGTCCAACCCAGACGGGGTTGAGAAGGGGCTCGAGCACAGTAATCAACACGGCCTCAAGAGCCGTAACGTGGGCAAGTGCCCATGAGTAGAGGAGGTATGACGCACCAAGCTGCAGGATGCCGAGGACAAGCAGTGGTGCGATCCAATCCATGGATGCATCCGGAAGGCCCCCTGCAAAGGGAATGCAAACCACAGCGGTGAGGACATTACCCAGAATGATGCTCTCTGTTGTGGACGTGCCTTTCTGGGCTCTCATAAACAGCGCCACTCCGGCAAAAGCAATGCCGCTGGCCACCGCCAGAACATTCCCGAACACCGCGCCCGGCGTAAGGGCGTCGAGGAAGAACACGATCATGCCGAGCATGACGCAGAGCACAACGATCACATCAAGTTTCTTCAGCCGCTCCTTTGTGATGGCCGCGCTGAAGAGGGCTACCCACACCGGTGCGGTGTACTGAAGGAGGATCGCATTGGCCGCTGTGGTCTGCTTGGTGGCCCACACAAACAGCACCACGGTAAACATGTAGCTGATGATGCTCCCGAACTGTGCGGGTGTCCAGACGGGATTCATCGGCCCCTTTCGGCGGACCCAGAGATACATCACGCAGGCAGCGATAGCACTCCGCATTCCCGCTATGGCAAGGGGCGAGAGCGGCAGCAGTTTGATCAGCAGGCCGCCGCTGCTCCACAGGAGCGCGCATACACCGAGAGCTGCTACGGCAGCAGCATGTCGGCTATGGCTCACCGGATGAATTCGGACTGTCGGCTGGTGGTCACAAACGACTCAGCGCGCTGTGAACCCTGCCGTGCGGTATAGGTCTGCGTGGTCGATGTTGTGAGCGCCACAGGCGGAAATCTCGTGTCGAGAGGAACAACGTAGCGGAACTCGGCCACCAGTGATCCGACAAGCGGGTAAGGGGCGCCGTCAATCCGCATGCTGAACTTTGGGGCTTCGGCCCTGGCTGTCACGATCGCCGTCGGCATCGGACCTGTACTGTCGATCGAGGAAAAGCTGACGGTGCCATCGAGCTTCTTCATCAGCCGAACCTGTTCACGTCCAAGAATGCGCTTGAGCGCAGCAATGTTCATTTTCCATGTCGACCCCACGGATACTGGCTTCCTGGCATCGAGGACGTTGCCGGTCTTTGCGCCCCCTTCACCCAGGACGACGTTGCTTAGTAGCGCCGTTATCGTGTCGGCCGTCGGGACATCATCAACCGTGAAGACACTTCCTGAGTCGGAGAACCAGCAGCGCACCTTGGTGCCGGCCGCCATCACGTCGAAGGTGTCCGAGCTCGTCTGCAGCTGGAAAAGACGGATCGTGAGAAACTTCTCCTTTTCCTGTCCATCAACGGTAACGCGCGCCACCGAGCAGCGCGCTGCGATGACAACACGCACGATGTCGGTGGTATCGCCAAGCAGCTGATCGTTGTCGAAGATCTTCGTGACGGAGCGTTGCTCGTAGGTGGACTTCAGCAGGTACTCATCGAACTCCTTGAGCCCCCTGCCAAGCTTGAGCGTGTGGGTCGTTGGGGTCTGCCCCACCATGGTGGCAATGGCGGCAAGACCAAGAAGGATGACGTTATAAAAGCGTGTTTTGCGCATAGCGTCGAATGTAGGATTTCACGTCAAACTTCCGGGCACACCCGTTGGCATTCATGTAGCGGATCTTGCCATAGACGGGTCGTTCAAACCAGGCACGGTCGTGCACGCCCCCTACGCTCCAGGCCACTCCCACATACCCATTCGGATCGCGTCCATCGAGTGCATACTTGTCGTTGAGATAGATGCCGATCGCCAGCGATTCATCGGGCGATGAACTCCACTCCAGGATCTTCTTTGCCCAGTACATCCGCATAAATCCGTGGAGCTTGCCGGTTGTGACGAGCTCACGCTGGGCGGCATTCCAGAGCTCATCGTGAGTGCGAGCCCCTTCCCATTGTTCAGCGGTATACAAGTAGTCGCGAGGATCATTGCGGTGATCATTCAGGGTCTGCTGTGCCCAGGCGGCATAGCCATCGAACGAATCATACCGATCGTTATAGTGTGTGAAGTTGTCACTCAGCTCCCGACGAATGATGAGCTCTTCGAGGAAGCTTTCGGAGTGTTCGCCTGCTTGCGGCGTAGCAAGGGCGGCACGCTGCGGAGCAATCTGGCCGAAGTGGAAGTACGGCGACAGACCGCTCTGTCCGGGTTTGGTTGGGTCATTTCGATCAGCGTACTGTTCGATCTTGGCAACAAACGCATCGAGACGGGCACGCCCGGCGGCAGCTCCTGGAGTAAGCCACGAGACCGGGCCAACGGACGTGTCGACGCGCAGTGAAGCACGCACGGCAGACCAGTCTGTCAGGGGGCTTTGTGGTCCGTCAAACGGATGGCGCTCCACCGAAGGAAACTCTTCGAGATATGTTGGCAGGAGCTTGGTGATCTTCGGCCGGATGGTATAGGCGGCGAACTCGAGCTTTGGAGAGGCCACCCAGCAGGGAACGATGTTGTGGGCATCGACCTGATGAAAGGGCACGCTGGAGCCGGCGATGACCTCGTCGATCCATTGCTTCTTGATTCGCAGCGGCTCGAAGTCCGTCACAAGCAATGACGGTGACGTCGAATCGAGAAAGGCAAGCAAGGCATCCTTCGGACTGCCAAGCAGAACACGGAAACCGATGTTCACTTCTGACAGATCGCGCTGGAGTTCTTCGAGCCCCTTGATCATGAAGTCGTATTGACGGAGCGTGGCATCCAGGAAGGTTGGAACCAGACAGAAAACGGCGATGAGCGGAACCTTACGTTCAAGAGCAACCTGCTGCGCATACAGCAGTGCCCAGTTGTCGTCGCGACGTCGGTCACGATTGATCCAGTACACCACTGGCCCGGAACCCACGGGCTCGGGACGTGTAGGAGTCAGAACACGGATGCGGTCCGGGCGTACGGTCATCAGCGCTGCGATGAGGATTCGTCCTCAACGCGATAACTCGCGCCGGGAATGTCGGAAGGGGGCTGACCTTGCTGCCGCGAGCGCAGCCGGGAGATCATGATCCAGATGCCGATGATGATGAGGATAAGAGGCCAGAAGACACCCCAGAACTGATCCACCACACCGAGCTTTTTGAGCTGTATCACCGTCATGATGATGATCATGAGTCCTGACCAGAACATCGAGCCCGCACCCGTCAACAGGCGCACTGAAGAGTAGACGATCACGCCCGTTGGCCACCACATCTGGACAATGCTATACATCTCGGGCATGCCCAAGCGGTCCAGCAGCATGGCAATGCCAAACAGTGCAACGGCCAGACCAAGCACTACCTGTGCAACGATGCTGTCCTTTGTGCGTCCGAACTGTACACGGAATCCCTGCTGAAACTGCTGCTGATTCATTGTCTGCCTCCGATGTGGTCGTTAGACGTGGGTTCCGCATTCTGCACAGTCGGGGCACTCCGACGTGCTCTCGAGATGTGATCGCTCGAATTCGGCAATCGCCGCAACGACCTCTTGGATATGGTGCTCTTCGAGTTCAGGATAGATCGGAAGCGATAGAACCGTCGCCGCCAGACAGTTCGAGATCGGGAAAGCATTGTCATCACAGTTCAACCCGGCAAAGCACTCCTGACGATGGAATGGTACCGGATAGTAGATCTCACTGCCGATGCCACGCTCAGCAAGGAACGAACGAAGGGCGTTGCGATGCGAAGAGCGGATCGTAAACTGATTGAAGATGTGATGGTCCGGTGCCGACCCTTCACTGATGGCCTTGGGCAGAAGGATGGCATCATTCGGTCCAAATGATGTCATGCCCGGAGCAGAGCTTAGACCGGCCTCCATGAACAGCCGCGTGTAGAGCTCGGCGTTACGACGACGTCCGGCATGCCACGAGGGAAGGTGTGGCAGCTTGACGCGCAGGACAGCCCCCTGCATTGCATCAAGACGGAAGTTCCCGCCCATGATCTTATGGTAGTAACGGGGCTCCATGCCATGATTGCGGATCTGCTTCAGGCGTACGGCCATCTCTTCGTCATTCGTCGTCACCAGTCCACCGTCACCAAAGGCGCCGAGGTTTTTCGTTGGGTAAAATGAAAAGCACCCGATATGGCCGATGCTGCCAACGCGGCGTCCATCAGACGTCTGCGTGCCGATAGCCTGCGCGGCGTCTTCGATGATCGGGATGTTGAATTCACGGCTGATGGCCATGAAGGCATCCATGTCAGCTGCCTGACCGAACAGGTGCACGGGGATGATGGCCTTTGTGCGGCTGGTAATGGCCTTACGCGTCAATTCGGGATCGAGGTTGAACGTGACATTGTCAACATCGACAAAGACGGGTGTGGCGTTCAGACGAGACACGCAACCCGCAGTAGCGAAGAAGGAGAACGTCGGCACGATGACCTCGTCGCCGGGTCCCACTCCCAGGGCCATCAGGGCCATGAGCAGCGCATCCGTGCCGCTGGAGACGCCGATGGCATGTTTCACGCCGAGGTAGGCTTCGAGCTCACGTTCGAGAGCGTCGACCTCCGGACCAAGAATGCAGGCCTGTGACTCGGCAACGCGGATAAGCGCAGCGTCGATCTCGGGCTTGAGCGCGCGGTACTGTATTTTGAGGTCCAGCAGTGGTACGGGCATTCAGTTCACTTTCGCGTCGGAAATGGAAAGCACAAAATTAGCCAGAATGGACCGACGGTCATGGCTTCGGGCAATTGCTGCTGCTGCGGGCCTGACATCGCTTACTCTGGCCACGTCGGAGTATTTGCAGCCGCAGCATGCCCAGGACATCCGAACGGTGGATCTGGGGCCCGTGGATGAGGTGATCTCCGATGGCGCTCGGCGCGTCGTGAACGTCGGCGGACAGATGGTGCTGCTGAGCCGCAGTGCGGATGTGGTGACAGCTCTGGACCTTACGTGCACGCACGCAGGCTGCCCGCTGGCCTTCGATGCCAAAGCGCAGCGCATACGATGTGCGTGTCATGGCGGGGCGTTCGCCATCACCGGGGAGCCCGTTGCCGGACCGCCCCGCACGCCCCTTGCAACGCTGGAATGCCGCACAGATAGAGGTCGGCTATACATCCGCACAACCAGAAGTACCGAAGTATGACGGACGTAATGCGATCATCGATGGAGAAGGCTCGTCCGGCCCTGATCGGACTCAGCGCCGTCGTGCTCGCCATTGTCGTGCTTACCGGCATGCTCCTTTCGATGTGGTACGTCCCGTCCTCCGAACCAGTTCGTTCCTCCGACGGAACGCTGCAGACCCTCGTAACATCAACGCGCCTGCTGCGCAGTGGGCCATACACCGACACCGTCTTTGCATCTAAGGAAAGTCCACAGCTGGCCCCGGCATTAGGGGGCGAGCCGGTACTGAGTGCCGCTCAGAGTTCGATCCGTGTGTCGATCCACAACGCCCCGCACGGGACCACCGTCCGACGTATTCACTACTGGATGTCAGACCTTCTGCTCGGATTATTGGCCGTGCTGCTTTTGGTGCTGGGTGCGCTTCGCACGTTCGAGACAGACCGTCGTTCGTGGCTGCGATTTCTGTCGCTGACGCTGCTGGCCGTGGCTGGGGGCTGGAGCGGCCGCATCCTTGTCGATGACGTGTACGCGGAGATATCCCGTCGCGTGATGGGACATGAACTCAGCAATGCGCCACTTGGGGGCATCATCACATCCGTGCTCGGCATAGAGCCCGGCGCACTCCTTCTGGCGCGCACCTACTCCGTGCATGGCTTTCTACTCGGCGTGCTTGGCCTGCTGATGATCACGCCGGACGTTCGTCAGATCCTCCGTGAGGCTTCCCGTCCGCCATTGCTCTCCATGGGCCTTCTCATCGCATTGGGTGTTTCCTTTGTCTCTGTCCGTGACTGGGGGCTTCGCGATGCCGTCAGGGGGCTTGCCGGCTGGGAACACGTCACACCATGGTGGGGGATCGCCCCCTTCCGCTCCTGGTCACTATGGCTCGGTAGCGAGCTGGCGGGATACGTTGCTGGTCTACTCGGCGGGCTGCTGGTAACGCTGCCGTTCTGGCACCGGAAGATGCCCCGACGAAGTGTATCGCTGTTTCTGACGCTTCTGCTCGTGATGGTTCTTGCGGGGCTTTTGTTCGGCAATTGAGCGCCGATTTCGCAGTTTTGCAGTCCTGAATTGCGAATTCTTCCCCCAAACAACCCATAAGCGAGGACGGTTATGCTGATCGGCGTACCAAAGGAGATCAAGACAAACGAAAAGCGCGTGGCGTTAACACCGGGCGGTGTTGATGCACTGCGTGCGAATGGTCATCAGGTCATCGTTGAAACCAACGCCGGCGTCGGCAGCGGTTTCTCCAACGATGCCTACATCGCTGCAGGAGCAACGATCATCGACACGGCTGCCGAGGTGTACGCCAAGGCCGACATGATCATGAAGGTCAAGGAGCCGATCGCTCCCGAGTACAGCCTTATCCGCAAGGGTCAAACGCTCTTCACGTATTTCCACTTTGCCGCTTCACGTGAGCTCACCGAGGCAATGGTCAATGCCGGTGCGACGTGTATCGCCTACGAGACCGTGCAAAAGGCCGATGGATCGCTACCACTGCTGATCCCAATGTCTGAAGTTGCCGGTCGCATGGCCACGCAGGAAGGTGCCAAGTACCTTGAACATCCGATGGGCGGTCGCGGTATTCTGCTCGGTGGCGTCCCGGGTACACGTCCAGCAGAAGTCGTCGTGCTCGGTGGTGGCGTCGTCGGTACGAACGCGGCGAAGATGGCTGCCGGTCTGGGTGCCAGCGTCACGCTGTTCGACAACAACCTCTATCGTCTGCGCTATCTCAACGACGTGATGCCGGCCAATGTCGTCACCCAAATGTCTACCAACGCCAACATCCGCGAAGCGGTCAAGACGGCAGACCTCGTCGTCGGTGGTGTGCTGATCGTTGGTGCAAAGGCTCCGCATCTGATCACACGCGACATGCTTTCGACCATGAAGCCAGGTTCGGTGATCGTTGACGTATCGGTCGATCAAGGCGGCTGCGTGGAAACCTGCAAGCCAACGACACACGAAAACCCAACGTATGTGGTCGACGGCGTTGTGCACTACGGCGTGGCAAACATGCCTGGCGCCGTGCCATATACCTCAACCATCGCCCTTACCAACGCTACACTTCCATACGCCATCCAGCTTGCCAATCACGGCTGGAAGGATGCCTGCAAGGCCAGCAAGGAACTTGAACTCGGTATCAATGTCGTGGACGGAAAGATCGTCTACGAAGCCGTCGCCGAAGCATTTGGCATGGAATACACGCCAATGGATCAGTGCTGGTAAGCCCCCTGTTCACTACGAAGAAACTACGATGATGGCTCCCACAGGGAGCCATTTTCGTTAGTTTGTGATACGATGAAGTCTGCACCATCACCGTTATGCCGGACATCCATCGGGACTATCCTGATGCTGTGTCTCGCCGTCTCGATGCTCATACAGAGCGCATCGGCGCAGGAGTCACTGCGACCGGGTTCGTGGGTGACGGTTGAGAAGGTCGACGGGGGACAGTATGTGGGGGTGCTGCTGTCGTCCGATGAACGAGAAGTGCTTCTCGATTCAACCTCTGTTGGCTCGGTTATTGTCCCTCGTGGACTCGTGCGGTCGATTACGCGTGCAGGAATCGGACGGGCTGCACAGCGAGAGTTGTCAACCGGCGCGTTGCCCTTTTCGTCGCGCTACTTCATCACGACTAATGGCTTCCCGATCGGGGATGATGGGGCATACATCCTCTTCACGACCTTTGGTCCCGACTTTCAGTTTGCGCCAGCCGAGAACCTTTCGGTTGGTATCCTTACGACCTACATTGGTTCACCGATCCTCGGGTCCATCAAGGCCACAGCGCGCATTGCAGATCGGGTGAATGCAGCAGCCGGTGCGCTTATCGGTTGGAGTGGCTGGATTCCGGAGACGATCTTCTTCGCCCTCCCATATGGCTCTCTTACCTACGGCAGTCGTGCTTCCAATATCACTGTTTCGACTGGCTATGGGTACGTTGCCTATGACGGGGATGATGGCGGACGGGCACTGTTCTCCGTTGCGGGGCAGACCCATGCATGGTCGAAGGTCTCATTGATGTTCGATTCGATCATTCTGTCGGCCGGATCTACCACCAGCATGCTGGTCTTTGGAATGCCGGGGTTGCGTGTTGCAACCGGCGCGAATTCGGCCTTTCAGGTGGCATTCCCTTTTGCCTATGCTGACGGGGAGATCATGATGGTGCCCATTCCAACCGTCGGCTACTTTGTGAGAATGTGACCAGCATGCGTACCGGACTCCTTATTGTGATCTTCCTCATGGGCGCGTTCATGCCGAGCATCGCCCAGCAGATTGAGTGGACGGACACCGTCAGGATTTTTGATGTTGAGCGTCATGACGGTTCGATCATTAGCGGTCGCATCATCAGCATGAATGCCCGTGAGCTGACTGTTGTACTCACGGATCAGACTCGTCTGGTGTTGCCAAAGCATCTCGTCCGAACGATCTCCACCATCGCTGACCAACCAACGTCGGATCAAAGTGCGGACGGCGCAGTGCAGACGGCCACCTACGTGCTCACGTCAAGCGCTCTGCCGATGCCAAAGGGAACATCGACGTTGCAGTTCAATCTTGCTGGTATGGCACTGGAGGCGTTTCCGACCGAGCGATTCAGTGTTGGACTGCTTGCCTCATGGTTCAGCGCACCCATTGTTGCCACGGCAATGTACCGCATGCCACTCGGCGAAAATCTCTGGCTCGGTGCAGGGGGCATTGTGGGATGGGGCGGAAGCCTTGCAGACCGAAACTTCCTGGCAGCGCCGACGCTGACGCTGTCGATGATGACGGGATCGACGAGCTTCTCCCTCACGGGTGGCTTTGGGATAACCACCCTAGCGGTGGAGACGTATTCAAGACCGGATATGTCTGAGCGTCCCGAAACCAGCCAAGTGACCTCGCCCCGCGCTTATCTGGCTCTGGGAGTTTCTATGAAGCTCGCCCGCAACATTCGCCTGATCCTTGACGCGTTTATGATCTCATCCTCTGGCTCAGTTATACTCCCAGATGGACGCTGGAGGCGAGCGGACTATTACGACTACTACAATCCATCTCAGAGTTTCTCGCGCACGTACACGACCTACTCCAACATCTTCATCATCCCTGCCATTCGCTGGGAGTACGGTTCTGGCTCCTACTGGCAGTTTGGCTTTGCTGGCTACAAGGGGAACCTTCTCAATCTTGAGAACAACTCTGATTGGTCGCCCCTTCCGATCCCCGTTGTTCAGTGGGTGATCGGGCTTTGAGGGCGGCTTCGGCACGAGTAGAAACCTGAAACCTGAAACCTGAAACCTGAAACCTGAAACCTGAATTTGCGCGTCGAAAATTAAGCAACATAGGTTTCTTGCTCTTGCAGGCTGGCACTGCATGCCTCTATGTTGCGCCCCGTCAATCACTACTGTTTCGACGGGGTACTTGCATGGCAACTCGCTACGTCTTCATCTGCATTGTCTCAATTCTGGCCCTTGCTTCGGCAGAGCTGCGGTCTCAGGGCTGCGTGGCTGTACGTGGCGGCACCATGTGCGGAACGAATACGGGCAACACCTTCAATCTCAGAGAGGGTGAGTTCAACGTCGTAACGGGTGCGCGGTTTTTCCGCTCTTTCCGCCACTTCCGCGGTGATCATGAAGAATCGTTCCGCGTCGAGCAGGGGACGGAGGTCATCAACAACGCCGGTTCGATCGATCTGGCATTGAGTTATGGATTGACGGACAGGATCTTCGTCAATGCGGTGGTGCCACTCAACTACAACGACCGCACATCGCTCTATGAGCATGGGGGAAACCCGCGGTTCGACAGCACGGGAGCTCTTATCGGCACATGGACTGGCGACAGGCGAATGACCTCGTCGGCAGGTCTGGGTGACGTGCGGCTCTCTGTTGGCTACTGGCTCTTTGATCCATCAACCTCGGAGTCCAATTACTCGGTAGCCCTTGGTGTGAAGCTTCCCACGGGCAAGTATGACGTTGTGGATGATTTCTTCAATCAGGGACCGCAGAGAGATCAGACTGTGGCGGGTTTCGTTGATCAATCGATCCAGCTCGGCGACGGTGGCTTTGGACTCACCCTCGATGCTCAGGGCATTCATACGCTGGCAACCGACTTTGTTCTTATGAGTAACGTCTTCTACATGTCGAATCTAACCAACACGAATGGTGTTCGACTGCGCACTGCCAATCCGGCAGGCACTGCTGACAGCTCGGAGTACTCGAGTGCCGATCAGTTCGGTGTACGTCTGGGAGTGATGTACGGAATGTTCAACGGATGGACAGCATACATTGGCGCTCGCGCTGAGGGTGTGCCTTCCTCCGACCTGATCGGCGGTAGTGACGGATTCCGCCGACCCGGCTATGCTGTAAGCGTTGAACCTGGTATCGGTTACTCCACGGCTGCACTTTCCGTTTTCCTCAGCACGCCGATCGCCGCCTACCGTAATCGCACGCAGAGCCACATTGACAAGCTCCGTACTCAAATCCGAGGTGTCGAGGTGATCGGTGATGCCGCTTTCGCTGACATCTTATTCAATCTCAGTGTTAGCTACCGATTCGGTGGCAATCACAGCATGACGGAATGACGAGTGACCGGTAAGGTCGCAGCATGCTGCGACCCCACGACAAGTGACTCGGTCGTTCCGTAATTCCGTAATTCCGTACTTCCGTAATTCCGTAATTCCGTAATTCTCTTCCTTACGCCTGCTTGCGCACGCCCACCACATTGTACCGGTTCGTAACAAACTGCCAGTCGGCGAAAGTGGCGTTACCGGCGGGGTTGCAGCCTGTGCCGTGGAAGTCGCTGAAAGCGGCCGACTGGTTTACCCAGACAAAGCTGTTGAAGTTGAAGGCCACCGGTGCGCCGACCGCGACAATTGCATCTTCGGCGATCTGCATACGGTGGGCATTCGTGGTGTAGACAAGGCTGCTCAGTGCGCCGTGCTCATGAATGCTGCTGACGACCTCGTTAAGAGAGTCCTCGAAAGAGTCAGTCACGACGATGAAGGAGATCGGCCCGAACCACTCCTTTGTATAAATGTCGGCATGCTTGGTGTCTGTCTTCAACACAAGGGGCGACATCGAACGTGAACCGTCAAAGCCGGGTTGCGCGATGGCTTCACTGCTGCGAACAACCTCAAGGCCGAGCGCGGTAGCTTCGGCAACGCGGGCTGCGGTGATAGGATTCTGCACGGCACCGAGCGTGCCCGGACCGGCCTTCTCATTGAAGACCAGTGCATCGATCTTTTCGCGGAGCTTTGCAGCAACGGCATCTACGGAAACGTGCTCGCCCCCTACCTGCATGCCATCCTTGGATATAAAGACGTTCTGCGGGGCTGTGCACATCTGACCCGAGTACAGCGTCAGCGAGAAGGCAAGATTGTCCATGGCCTTGTCAAGGTCATCCGTCGAGTCGAGGATGACGCAGTTGACGCCCGCCTTTTCTGTGAAGACCACCTTGCGATGCTCGGCAGCTACCTTCTCGACGACGGCGCCAAAGGTCGGGCCGCCGGTGTAATCGATGATGCCGACCGATGGATGCTTGACGAGGTCAAGTGTAAGGGGCTCAGCAGCTGTATCAACAGCCATCTGGATAATGCCGGGGTCCATCCCAAGCCCAATAAGAACATCGCGCAGTGCCGCGATGACGATCGCGATCGGATAGACGGCACCGGAATGGGGCTTCACGATAACACTGTTGCCCGTGACAAGTCCGGCAAACATCCCGGGAACAGTGTTCCACACCGGAAACGTCGAACAGCCGATAACAAGATTGATGCCGCGCGGCACGATGCGATAAGACTTTTCGATGCTGACGCTGATCTTACCCATCGGCTTTGTCCACGTCACCCCCGGAGTAAACGAGGATTGAGCAGCAAGGCCAAGCGCTGTGGCTTCGAGCGCACGATCGAACGCATGCGGACCCGAGGCCTGAAAGGCCATCACGAATCCCTGTCCGGTGGTGTGCTGCGTTGCATAGCCGATCTCGAAGAATGACTTTGCTCCACGTTCAAGAGCCTCGACAAGGATCGCAGCCCTATCCAACGGAGTAAGGGACTGCCACGCCGTCTGCGCTGCACTGGCTCGCGAGACGAGCGTCTCGACATCAAGGGCAGGATATGTAATGCCAAGCGAGAAACCGTATGGAGAGATCTCCTCGCCCATCCATGTTTCGGAATCACCAAGGCGTTCGAAACGGTTGTTCAGCTGAGACTGAAAACGTGCTAACGCTTCGTCGTTTGCTGTCTCGCCGTAGATCTTCCCACTTGGGGCTTCCGGCCAATGGGCATGAAACGTCCGCTCGGCATTGGCCTTGATGGCAGCATCGAGAGTAGCTTGATGGGCAGCGCGAATATCAGCGAGATTCATCGACGGGACTCCGAAGTTCGTGGGCCACAAAACTACGACGCTCGGCGCTTCGAGCGGGTGTGAGGTTTGAGGTGTGGGGTGTGGGGTGTGAGGTTTGAGGTTCCTCCTCGTGCCGAAGGCACCCTACGCGGCGCAGATGTCCTAAAGCGCAGCCTCAATATCCGCCATGAGGTCCTCGACATCTTCGATACCGCAGGAAAGGCGAATCAGGCCCTCGGTGACGCCGAGTCGCTCGCGTTGTTCTTTTGGGATCGATCCGTGCGTCATGCTCACAGGGTGGCATACGAGGGATTCGACGCCACCGAGTGATTCGGCAAGCGTGAAGAGTTTGAGCTTGTTCGTGACCGCGACGGCGCGTTCACGCGAGCCGAGTTCGATCGAGATCATGCCACCAAAGACAGACATCTGGCGCTTGGCGAGTTCGTGCTGGGGATGACTCTTCAGTCCGGGGTAATGTGTCGCGAGGATCGCTGGGTGAGATGCACAGAACTCGGCGATGGTCTGAGCATTTGAACTGTGACGATCCATTCGCACGGAAAGAGTCTTGGATGAGCGCAGCAGCAGCCAGCAATCAAAGGGGCCGGGGACAGCGCCGGCGGCATTCTGGATGAAACCGAGCTGCTCGGCGATAGACTCACTGTTGGTCGTAACGATGCCGCTAACGAGATCGCTATGTCCTCCCAGGTACTTGGTTGCAGAGTGAACCACGATCGAAGCCCCCATCTCCAGCGGACGCTGGGCGTAAGGGGTGGCAAAGGTGTTGTCGACCACCATGTGGCAGCCGCCCTGGCTGGCGATGGCGGAGATCGCCGCGATGTCCGTGATGGTCATCATCGGATTGGTCGGCGTCTCTGTGTAGATCATTTTGGTGCTCGGGCGAATGGCATTCGCAACATTCGCCGGATCGCGCATGTCAACGTACGAGAAGTCCAGGCCGAAGCGGCGCAGGATGCGTTCTGCCAGGCGGAACGTGCCTCCATACATGTCCTCTGCCATGATCACATGGTCGCCGGAGGAAAGCAGACGCATGACCGCGTCGATGGCTGCCAGACCGCTTCCAAAGGCGAATGCATCGACGCCACCTTCCATAGCCGCCAGGTTGTCCTCCCATGCAAAGCGAGTCGGGTTTTGCGTCCGGGCGTATTCGAATCCGGTATGGTGACCGATCTCATGCTGTGCGTAGGTCGATGTCTGAAAAAGCGGCACGGTCACAGCGCCGGTAAGGCGCTCAGGTTCTTGACCAATATGAATGGCCTTGGTTGCGAACTTCATGGGGTCTCCTCAAAACGAAACGAGCCACCAAAGGCGGCTCGTATGATTTTCTGATGGTGCAATGTCAGCGGTTAAAGAAGAACTTCTCAGCCTTCCGGAAGTTGGCCCCCTGCATGACGCACATGTAGACGCCGTCTGGAAGTTCCGAGATCGACTGCGTGTGTTCATGCACGCCGCGTGATGAAGCCCCTTTGTAGACTTCCATTACACGCTTGCCAAGCATGTTAAAGATTGAGATCTCAACGAGGGACTCGTCACCTGCCAATTCAACCCGTGTTGTGAACACTTCGGAACTGACGCGTGTAGAGACGATGCGTGGCGGAGCGACGGCCGAGTCGCGGCCAGTGTTGGACTTGACCTGTGCGCGCTCATCGGTCGTAAGCTTCCGAACAGTCAGAGCCTTAACACCGCTTGCCACAGCGCGTGTGACCGGGGAAAACGAACTGGCCGTCTGCTTTGTCGCATTCTTTGCACTACTGGTGCTCCTGGCATTCTCGGCGAAAGCAGGCACGATCGCCACCAGCACGACAAGTGCGAGCATGAGGGCGAGGTTGCGCAGGGAGATATGTGGAGATGGACTTTGCATGAACGTTGCAAGATAGTGGTCTGCGGGGAAACAACCAATTACCGTGCCATGTATGCACTTGGGAGGGGGCGGAACGAAAAAGGGCGACCCGGATGGGCCGCCCTTTGGGACATGGTATGTCGGATCTGCCGTTTAGTCCTGGATCATCAGCGGCTGCGTGCGATCAAATTCGACGGTCTGCATTCTGATGAAGTACGCACCGGCCGAGAGACCCTGCGTATCGAAGCTCATGTCGTACTCGCCCCATTGCAGTTGACCGTTCACCAGTGTGCGGACAACCTGACCCTGGGCGTTGATCACCTGGATCGTGACCGGCGCTGAGATACCGACGCCGAACTCGACGGTGGCAGTGCCAGATCGAACTGGGTTCGGAGAAACAGGAGCCATCTTCGTGCGTGCTCCCGAGACATTGATGACCCGGCGAGTCAGAGCGCAGTTGAAGATTCCCGTGGAGTCGCCGGTCGTCGACGGGATCAAGCACGGACGACCGAGGTTGATCTCAAGGTTCTGCAGGGCCTTGACCTTATCTGACAGCAGCAGGGTAGCGCTGAACGAGAACACATCACCATTGGCACGGATGGCCGCTGGACCTGATGCGGTGAACGTCATGCGTGCCTGGTCGGCAGAGATCGTCGTGATCGTCGGTCCGGCGATCGTCCAGCCCGGGGCTGATGCTTCGGCACGAAGCGAGCCCGCAGTGAACGAAATTGTGGCGGGGTCATAGATCACATCAGCTGTGAACGAACGAAGGTCGGCAGAATTCCAGTCGGCCGAATTTGCCGCAACACGGAATGCTACTGCATTGCCGGGGTTCTTCGTTTCTGTCGGACCGAGATCGTTGCCGAGAGCCATCGATACCGGGGTGACAAAGCCAACGCCTGTGAGCTTGGAAGTCACCGACTTGAATGGCTTGGTTTCGCCTTGTGCATATCCATCGATCTCATACTGGGCCGAATACACGCGGTTCTGCCATGGCGCGGCGTTTGGTTCTGTTGGCGTGAACTTGACGCTGACGGTTGCCGTCTGACCGGCCGTCAGAATGATCGGCAGAGAGATGACAGTGCCCGCGCCATCACGAATCTGTGTGATCGTGAATGCGGCTGCATCCGGTCCGGCGGCACGAATCTCCTTGATCTCAAGGGGCTTGAGTGAACCGCTTGGATTGCTGATCGTAAACTCACGCGTTGGATCGTCGCAGTTGGCGCGGTTACGACCAAAATCGAGATCGATCGTAGCAATGTCCGGTGACGAGCACGAGGCAACCGACATCCGTTGTGTGTGAGGTCCGACCGAGACGAGCGTTGTCGCATCGACACCCGTTCCAGGCGTTGCATCATGAGCAACTTCCAGGTCGACAGAAGTGGCATTGCCAAAGCCGAACGGACGTGTGTAGGCAATCGTTACAGGATAAACCCCGCCGTTGGCAGCAACCGTTACTGGGAAGGTCGGCGTCGTGATAAGGGCGTAGCCTGCAGGAGCGCCCGCCGCGAGACGAATGTCCGTTACCGTCAGAGGCATGGTACCTCCGTTTGTCAGGACAACGTCACGGCGCACCTCATCGCCCTCTGGCGTTTCGGCGCACGTAAGTGAGATAGGCTGCGAATTGATCTTTGGAATGATGCCTTCGCCGGCGAGACGTGCAGAACGTGGATCCTGTGATGTAGCCCACACGGGTGTGATGTCAACGGTGTAGGCCTGCTCGCCGCCCGGACGGAAGAATACCTCAACGTCAACCGAGTCGCCCTTCAGTGTAGCTGTGGTCACCGGCGATCCACCCTTGATGAGGTTGCCGATCTTGAACACGAAGTTGCTCTCGTCCGACCCGGCAGGGAAGTACTTCCCGCCTGTTGAGAAGTTGACGTCGTTCAGGATGATCTCCTGATTGCCTGTGTTGTAGACCTTAACCGTCCACGGATGACGCGTACCCACGCGGCGAAGCAGCCAGTCATAACCTGTGATGCCAGGGCCTGGGGTCTGCGTGTTGCCGGTCCACTTCGATACCGAATCGGGACCGTCTCCGTTGTTGGCAAAGGTGACGTCCTTGGTCTCGTCGATGATCTTATCGCTGACAAAACAGACATCCTTCAGCTCAACACGACCCCTTGGTGGGATCGAGATCGGCAGAGCAGGAGTGTATCCGGCAGAAAGAGAGAATGCCGAGTTGTCGTAACCAGTGATCGCCGTAATGACCAGTGTGTCGGAACCAGGATTCTCGATCAGCAGCGGACCGCAGAACTTCTCATTCAGGCCGCGTGTGCCCGCGTCAAAGTCGCGGACCTTAATGCGCGGGATGGCGGCTACGCCGGTCATACCATGCTTGAACAGACCGCAGCTGGTATTGATCTGGATGGTGTCCTTATCCCAGTCCTTGGTGACGTCCGACGTCTCACGGGTGCCGGAATACTCGATATCGATGGTATAGCTTCCGCGAGCAGGGATCTTTACTTCCTTGCCATCAGGGATCTGACCCGAAACCATTTTGAAGTAGGTGCCGGCGAGCATTTTCGACGCCGTCAGCGTCACCTCGACATCGGAGTTGTTCCTTATGGTAAGTGGCAGTGTCTTCTTGCTACCAAGTCGAATCTTGCCGAACAACAGCGGGTCTGGTGTGAAGACAAGTCTGTCAGCAAAGTAGTAGCACGTGTCAAGGGTGACGTTATCAGCGAAATCACGCACATAATAGATCGCCCGGGCATCCTTGCTCTTGTCGATGACCTGCCATTCATACTTGAACCGCTTGAAGGAAGGGGCCTGCGGGAAAATTTGATCGGTGATCAACTCCAGACGATAGTTGTAGCTGTTCTGCCCAGGAACGGTATCGATCAGGGCGATGCCCGTCTCGACCTGATCGGTATCAATAGGAACTTCACGAGGCGGGTCCGGTATGTTACGAAGCTCAGTGGCCTCAAACTTGTAGTCGCCACAGAGGGAGTCGCCCTTAATGACCGGAGCAAGCGTGTCCACGGACGTTGTTGGGCGGAAGCCGGCGGCAGCAGGCCATCCGTACGCATCCACAGCTCCGAAGCCATAGATGTACCCTCCGAAGCTTACCAGGCCATTGCCGGAAATACGGTGGGCTCGTGCGTCAGTGCCGAACTCGATCGAGGCCCAGAAGAGCCCATTGGGCATGCGGGTAAAGAGCAGCGAAGGCTTCTCAGCACGCGGATCGCTCCACACGGGGATGCCATCGATCTCGAGTGACTTGAGATTTTCCTCCATTTTTTTCTTGTTCGATGTGTCTGTCTTGACGATCAGATTCAGATAGTGCTTTGTGAACTGCGCCATCGTAGGCGACTGGAAGATCGTGCTCGTAATGAACTGCTCTTCCGGCGTCACGTTGAACATGAACGGGTCAAGGATCTGGTCACCATCCCAGCTTGATGAACATGAGTACTGCATCAGGAAGATCGGCTTGTTGGCTTCCCACACAGAGAAACCCTCCGTGATCGCCGTGGGCTGAGTAGCCTGCGTGATGTCGGCGAAATCGCCGGCCTTTGCAAGCAGGCCGCCATTCTGTCCGAGGAGTTTGCCGTTGGTCTTGTCATAGTACTTCATTGTCCAGCGCGTTTGATCATCCTTGGCAACGACCTTGAAGACGTCGCCGCGACCTTCAAGACGCCGCGCACGCTTTAGTTCGACCGTTGAATATCGCTTACCCCATGCCGTAATGGGGGGTAGCATCTCACAAAGGTGGTTTCGCCCGTTGCCGTTAATGAGCAGGTTGGGCATGGTCGTGCGCATGTGAAAGCTGATGAAGCCTACAGGTTTGTCGGCGCGAATCAGCGAACCGGTAAGGTCAAATGCAGCGCGTGTCTGGCCATCACCATGAACCATGTAGACTTCGCCCTCATCCAGGAACACCGAGATGCGCTCGCCGATCCGACGTCCGTTCGAGGTGGTTGCATCATTCTTGCCCTGCCCACGAAGGAGAATATCCACTGTTGTGGGCTCCTTCGCGATGATCATAAAGCCCCCTGGCCATGGCTTGACTTCACGGAAGTCCCAGTAGCTGACGGAGATGTAGTCCTGTCCCCAGCCATTGGTGGGGATCGCCATGTAGCCGTCAGTGGTCGTTACCTTGGAATTAATGACATAGACCGAGATGGGCTTGTCAGATGTCAGCCGCAGAGCCTTCCGCACAGGCATTTCGGCATCGCGGATCTCCATCGACCAGTTGAGCTCCTTGCGGTCACTCAGCGTCTTCACCTCGTAAGGCTTGAGCTTGAAGCGGGTTGAGCGGTCGCCTGCGAAGTCGAAGAGCTCGACGTTCGCGTCGAACGCTGAGGCCACATAGATCTCAAGTCCCTCAACAGGGAACGGCAGGATCTCATTCGGCGGGATGGCAACCCAGAACTCCGTGCCTTGGCCGCCACTACTTAGCAGCTTGTCGACAGTGGGAGCTTTGCGCTGAGCTGCCAGGTGCAGCGTCGAACCCAGTAAGACAAACAAAACGAACACGGAACGCATGGTGAAGCGCTTGAACATGAAGCCTCCAAACGGAAAAAATGTCCACGTTGGTGCCGAGGTAGCGACGTTTCCCCGAGCCGCAATGCGCTTGTTCACATAGCGCTTTTCGGCCGGATTAAAACACACTTTCCTCGACATTCACCATAATAAACAAAAAGTTGGCTCTCGGGTTCCGAAAATGGTCTCAGATTTTCCCCGAAATCTGCCCCTTGCCAACTTTGCGTCAGGGGGCTATGACAAAGCGGGTGCTGCACCTGCTAGTCCCGGCATCGTAGCAGGCGATATAGATGCCTGGAGCAAGCGGGCCGACGGAGATGGGGGTAGATGCGGTGCGAGCAAGGTCGGCCGTGGCCGTGACCTGACCCCGCAGGTCGTAGATGATCAGTTGTCCGCCGATCGGGGATCGGCTTGCATTGAACAGGACCTGCCGGCCATTGACGAGCAACCTGTTGTCATCACAGGGGTTAGGTTCCTGGTTCGCCCCCTGAACAGAAACAGGCACGGCCACGTACGTGCAGGTGTCGAGCGTCATGTTGCCGGCATGATCAACAACGTAGTAGACCATCCGAGCATCCTTGGACTTGTCGATCACTTCCCAGCGGTACGCATGCCTTCTAAGAGCGAGATCTTCGGGAAAGGACGGGCCGCCGCGCGACACCAGACGATAGTTGAAGTTGCCCTTGCCGCGCACGGAGTCGATCCGGAAAATGCCCTTTTCCACCTGATCTGCGTCCGCCGGCACTTTCCGCGGCGGATCGGGGCTGTTGCGCAGTTCCGTCGCCTCGAGGATGTAATCGCCGTTGTCGGAGGTGCCGCTGATGACGGGGCGGTTGGTGTCTCGAGGACTGTTGGTTCGCAGTGCCGACGAGACGGGCCAGCCGTAGGCATCGACCGCACCGAACCCATACAGATAGCCGCCGAAACGCACCAGACCGTTGCTTGAGATAGTGTGTGAACGCGCTTCCGCACCGAATTTTATCACCGCATGGTACTCCCCATTTGGCATCTTCGACTGCAGAAGAAGGGGCTTGACCGCCTCTGGATGGTTCCAGACGGGCACGCCATCGATCTCAAGCGACTTGAGATTATCCACGATCGAGGTTGGGTCGGTGGTGTCGACATTAACGATAAGATTCAGGTTGTGAACCGTGAACTGGGCCATCGTAGGTGTCTGAAAGGTGGTCTCCCAGATATAGTTTTCGCGCGGTGTTACGCAGATCATGAACGGATCGAGAAACTGGTCGCCATCCCACGACGACGAGCACGAGTACTGCATGAGCAGAAAGGGTTTGTCGGCTTCCCAAACGGAAAACCCTTCGACGATCGCCGTCGGCTCTGATGCCTGTTGCT
Source organism: Ignavibacteria bacterium (assembly GCA_947459875.1). GTDB lineage: Bacteria > Bacteroidota > Ignavibacteria > Kapaibacteriales > Kapaibacteriaceae > UBA10438. The sequence goes on along the minus strand of CANHFG010000003.1, from coordinate 28,427 downwards.
CGTCGGCAAAACCGCCGGCGGTGCTGATCAGGCCTCCGCGCTGACCGAGTAGCTTCCCGGTGATCTTGTCGTAGAACTTGCAGCTCCAGCGTGTGTTAGCGTCTTTTGCGATCACGCGGAAAACGTCGCCACGACCTGCACTTCTGCGAGTTCGATTCAACTCCAGCGTAGAGTATCGGCGGCCCCAGCGATTGGTCGGTGGTAGCATCTCACAAAGGTGATTACGACCATTGCCGTTCATCAGGAGGTTCGGCATCGTTGTGCGCATATGAAAGCCGATCACGCCGATCGGTTGGTCAGAGGTGATCAATGAGCCGGTCAGGTCGAACACACCACGGGTCTGTCCATCGCCGTGTACCATGTACACCTCACCCTCATCGAGGAACACCGAGAACTGTTCGCCGATCTTTCGTCCGGTAGTCGTGCGCCCACTATCCCGTCCCGCACCGCGCAGGAGAATGTCCACGTTCGTTGGTTGCTTAGCGATGATGATAAAGCCCCCTGGCCAGGGTTTGAATTCGCGAAAGTCCCAGTAGCTGGCGGCGATGTACTCAGTGCCCCAGCGGCGCGTCGGTATGGCTAGAAAGCCATCGGAGGTCGTCACCTTTGAATTCAGGACATTTACACTGATTGGCCTGTCGGATGTCAGTCGTAGCGCCTTTCGCACGGGGAGCTCCGCATCTCGGATCTCCATTGCCCAGTTGAGTTCCTTACGGTCGCTCAGTGTCTTTACTTCATACGGCTTGAGATTGAAACGTGTAGATCTGTCGCTGGAGAAATCAAACAACTCCACACTCGCATTGAATGCGGAGGAAACGTAGATCTCGAGTCCCTCGACCGGAAACGGATTGATCTCGTTCGGTGGAATAGCGATCCAGAATTCCGTTCCCGCTGCATCTGCCTGGACTATCTCCGCGTGCTTCTGGGCATGAGCAGGGAAATGGTAGGTCGCAATGATTATCAGCGCGACAGCCGCCAGAGAAGTATAGCGGTTCATGATCGGCTCCTTTAGAACGTGATTGCAATGCAGTGACGTTTTCTATCGCCCAAAGATCGAGTGTATGCCGTTCCGTTTGCAAACTACATGCCATAGTTTCCGTACTTTCGATGGCATTTTTCTGAACCCCCAACCCCTTCATTTCCATGACACAGGAAACCAAGGCCTCGCTGGACTTCAACACCACCACGTTCACTAATGAACGTCGGTCTGCGGAGGATTTTGCACCGATCGCTAATGAGATCCGCCGCGATATCGTGCGAATGCTCGTGCGCGCCGGCTCCGGTCATAGCGGCGGCCCCCTCGGATCGGCCGATATTTTCGCCGTTCTCTACTTTGGTGGGTACATGCGGTACGATCCAGCCCGGATGGATGATACAACGCACGACCGATTCGTTCTGTCGGCTGGACACATGGCGCCGGTCATGTATGCCGCGCTGGCAAACGCCGGATGCTACCCTAAGCAAGAACAGGAGACGTTGCGTAAGTACAACACGCGTCTGCAGGGCCATCCGGGACGCGACATGCACCTTCCCGGCGTAGAAACATCGTCCGGTTCACTTGGTCAGGGCATCTCCATCGCCGTCGGCATGGCTATGAGTGACAAGCTGGTCGACAGAAACGACCGCCGCGTGTTCTCGCTCACCGGTGACGGAGAGCTCCAAGAAGGTTCGGTCTGGGAAGCAGCAATGGCGGCTTCGCATTTCGGGCTGGATAACTTCTGCTGGCTGATCGACAATAACGATTGTCAGATTGACGGCCGCGTGCCTGATGTGATGAACGTGTATCCGATCGATGCCAAGTGCGAATCCTTTGGCTTCGACACCATTGTCGTTGACGGTCACGACTACGCCGACCTCATGCGCGGATTCGACCGGTTCCTTGAGAACCAGCGCAATAAGACCGGTAAGCCGACAGCGATCATTGCGCGAACCTATATGGGCCACGGCGTTTCGTTCATGAATGACAAGTTTGAATGGCACGGTAAGCCCCCTTCCAAAGACCAAGCGATAGCCGCCCTGGAAGAAATGTCGACGATGCCGTAAGAAGAGAATTACGGAATTACGGAATTACGGAATTACGGAGTTACGGAATTACGTAGTGACAGAGTGACGAGTGACCTCACACCCCACACCTCAAACCTCAAACCTGAAACCTGAAACCTGATGGACCTTCTCGGATCAAAACCCACGCGATTTGGCTTTGGTGACGGACTCGTTGATCTTGGCGAGCGCCACAGCAATATTGTTGTACTTGGTGGGGATATCACCGGATCGGTGATGACCTCGCTGTTCAAAGAGAAGTTCCCGGATCGGTTCTTCTCAATTGGTATCGCCGAACAGAACGCAACAACGATCGCGGCAGGTCTCGCACTCAGTGGCAAGATCCCATTCTTTGCTTCGTATGGTGCGTTCTGTGCTTTGCGCAACGCCGATCAGCTGCGTATTTCGGTGGCATACAACGAAGCAAATGTCAAGATCGGCGGAGGACACGCCGGTATCAGTGTTGGGCCGGATGGTGCAACGCACCAGGTGCTGGAAGAAGTCGCGTTTCTGCGTACGCTTCCGCACATGACGATGATCGTCCCTGCCGATTACTACGAAGCTCGCAAGGCCACCGTTGCCATGGGCGAAATGATTGGACCGGCCTACATCCGTTTCGGTCGTTCACCGGTACCAATGTTTACGACAGAGGAGTCGCCGTTCGAGCTTGGCAAGGCCAATGTTCTCATGGATGGTACCGATGTTGCGCTCATCGCCAACGGCGCGCTGGTGTGGGAGAGCATTCTTGCCGCCAAGGAGCTTGCCAAGAAGGGCATATCTGCCCGCGTCGTTAACGTGCACACAGTCAAGCCGTTCGACTTCGCCACGGTCACGCAGGCCGCTCGTGAATGCGGCTGTATCGTAACGGCTGAAGAGCACCAGGTTCACGCCGGACTTGGCGGGGCAGTTGCGGAATGCACAGCAAAGAATGCTCCGGTGCCGATCGAGTTTGTCGGTGTCAAGGACTCCTTCGGTGGCTCCGGCGATCCGGAAGAGCTGATGGTGAAGTTCGGTCTCACCTGGCGCGAGATCTATGCTTCTGCTCTTGTGGCGATGGAACGTCGCGACAAGGGGAGCTCCGGTGTGCGCGCTATTCGCGACGTTGCCACATACCAGGACTGAGGTGGCCCCTGCCACTGTTTGGTCCTGCATCAAGTAATCAGATCATGACCCCGACGATCGACATCACGGATCCCGTGCTGTTGCGCATCGCCCTGCTCGCGCACGAACGTAACGTACGTGCCTATGTTGTGGGTGGCTACGTGCGCGACGCGGTCATGGGGCGGACACGCACGGACATCGATATCTGCGTTGAAGGCGACGCCCTTGCCTTTGCTCGGGCTGTTGCCGATCTGTTTCGCTCAAAGACCGTAGAGTATGAGCGATTCCGTACGGCACTTGTTCCCGTGGGCGATCATCATCTTGAGTTCGTGGGTACACGGCGCGAGGAGTACCGTTCAGATTCAAGAAAGCCCATCGTTGTCGAGGGGACATTTGAGGATGATCTACGACGCCGGGACTTCACCGTCAATGCGTTGGCTGCAGACCTTCACCCGGAACGTCTCGGCGCAGTGGTCGACCTTTTTCAGGGGGCTGAAGACATCGAGCGCAGGCTACTTCGTACGCCGCTCGACCCGATTGTGACGATGAGCGATGATCCGCTCCGCATGATGCGTGCGGCTCGTTTTGCTGCACAGCTGGAGTTTGATCTCGATGCTGCACTCGTCTCGGCGATCACCTCAATGGCAGACAGGATCACGATCATTTCGCAGGAACGCATCACCGATGAGTTCATGAAAATCCTTGCTGCGCCCCGTCCAAGTGTGGGTTTGAAGATCCTGCAGTACACCGGACTGATGAAGCACATTTTCCAGGAGGTGGCGAACCTGGCCGGGACAGAGCTCGTGGTTGCCGGTTCGAGAGAGTACGGACATAAAGACGTGTTCCTGCATACGCTGCAAGTGGTCGATAATGTTGCGCAGATGTCGCCAAACCTGTGGCTGCGATTTGCCACGCTCATGCATGATATCGCCAAGCCCCGTACCAAGAAGTTTATCGAAGGCACAGGGTGGACCTTTCACGGGCATGAAGAGATCGGAGCGCGCTGGCAGCAGAAAATCTTTCGACGCATGAAGTTGCCGATGCAGCACCTCGACTATGTCGAGTCGCTCGTGCGGTTGCATCAGCGCCCCATGAAGCTGGTGGATGAGGGGGTGACCGATTCGGCGATACGGCGCCTGGCCGTTCAGGCGGGCGATGGCATTGCTGATCTATTCAAGCTCTGCCGCGCTGACATTACTACGCGCAATCCTTCCCGGGCGCAGAAGTATCTCAAGAATTACGACATCGTTGAGCAGAAGCTCGTTGATGTGCTGGAGCGTGATCGTCTGCGCTCATTCCAAAGTCCGGTGCGCGGCGAAGAGATCATGGCCGTGACCGGTCTCGGGCCATCACGCGAGGTAGGCTACATCAAGTGGATGATCGAAGAGGCGATCCTCGACGGCATCATCCCCAATGAGGAGGATGCAGCGCGTGATTATATGCTGCTGAATCTTGACAAATGGAAGCTCGAGGGACGGACGGCACATTTTGCACGAAGGGGCTCGTTGTGAGTCATGTGGAGGCTGTATGATCAAACCCTACGCTGATATCGTTCCTGTGATCGACGAGTCTGTCTTCATCGCCGATGGAGCGGTGATTCTTGGCGATGTGCATATCGGCAAGGATTCGTCTGTCTGGTTTAACGTCGTTATCCGCGGTGACGTACACCAGATCCGCATAGGAGAGCGCACGAACGTGCAGGACCTGTCAATGCTGCACGTGACGTATAACAAACATCCGTTGTTCATTGGTAACGGTGTTACGATCGGACACTGCGTAATGCTTCATGGCTGCACGGTGGAAGATTTTGCGCTTATCGGCATGAACGCTACGGTCCTCGACGGAGCCGTGATTGGTCACCACTCGATGGTAGCCGCAGGTGCCGTCGTGCGAGAGGGATTCGTTGTCCCGCCGCGCACGCTCGTTGCAGGCGTTCCTGCCAAGATTGTTCGCCAACTCAGTGACGACGAATGTGCCAAGCTTGAGCAGAGCGCACAGAACTACATTGATTACGTTTCCTCCTACAGATCGAACACGAACGTCAGGACACACCGATGAAACGATCGAACTCGCTCTCATCAGCCCTCACCATCATACTTATCAGCACCGCCGTCTGCGTTGTGCTGACAGCTCTTGCCGCCTTTATCACCGGCGAGATGCTGTTCCTTTTGGCTACTGTCCTGTTTGCCATCAGTGGTGGGGCTGGAGTGTGGGTGGTGCGTCGACTTCAACGAACCATCGGTGGTGCGTGATCCTGCCGCGATTGCGTGACGACGTTCAGCTGTCTGCGCATGCAGAGGGTGAAGAGCAGTATCTCGTCCTTCACGATCCATTCGGGATAGCCGATGGTCCGATCATGCTGCATGCGGACATGTTCGAGGTGCTTGCGGCGTGTGATGGGCAGACCACTCTGGCAGATCTTGCCATTGCCGCCGGCGTCGACTCGCAAGGTCCCGAGATCCGTCGTGTCGAACTGTTCCTGCGTCAGATCCAGCAACTCGGCTACCTTGAAGGTGCCGACGCCGATCAGCGGCGTCGGCAGGTAGAACAAGCATGGCTCAGCCTTCCGACAAGGCCCATGGCGTGTGCCGATGCCACCTATCCGTCGGATCCTGAGGAATTTGCCCGGTTCTGCCGCGATCAGCTCGGTATCCTGCAGCAGAAGGGGCCAGCCCCCTCATGGAGCGACGATGGTACACGTCCGCCGGCCGTTGCGCTTATCCCGCACATCGACTTTCGCGTGGCACCAAAGGTGTATGGCGAAGCGTTCAATGCGATCGCTTCCAGCCCTGCCAGCCTTGTCGTGATGGTCGGAACTTCGCATTACTGGTCCGACCATCCAGTCGTTGTTGCCCATCGCCCCTTCGATACCCCTCTCGGGCCGCTGCCCGTTATCGATCACGCCCTCGGAATGCCCGAGGCAGATATCGCCCATAAGCCCGAGCATTCGCTGGAGTTGCATGCCGTGGCACTGAGGTATCTGTGGCCCGACCGCGATCTTGCAATCCTGCCCGTTCTGGTTACCTCGGCGATCTTTGAGCAGGGGGCTCTCGAGACGTGGTCCAGCCGGATTCGTTCTGCCGTGGAGGCGTCCGGCAGAGAAGCTATCTGGTTGATTTCTGGGGATTTAGCCCATATTGGACCAAAGTTTGGAGACGCCCTCAACGCCGGTGAGCTCCTGCCCGAAGTACGCAACGCCGATGAGCGTCTGATCAGCGCACTCATCCAGGCCGACGTGGAGCGGTACCATCAGGAAATTCATGCGCTCGATAACACCTACCGCATTTGCGGCCATGCTCCCACGGTACTGGCGCTCAGCTGCAGCAAGCCGGGCAGGGGGCTCCTGCTTCAGTACGACGTATGGGATGATGCGGAGACAGAAAGTGCTGTGACATTCGCATCGATTGTTTGGCAATGACAATCCACTCCCGTATGTTTGCAAGCTCTGACAAATCCAACACGTCAATGAAGCCCCTTGCGGGTAGGAAGAAAAGTTATGAATCAGCACGGTAACATTACCCGTTCAGCGCGCGCCGAAGATGTTCAGCGCGACTGGCTTGTTGTGGACGCCACCGACTGCACGGTTGGCCGTCTGGCGACACAGATTGCAACTCTGCTTCGTGGAAAGCACAAGGCATTGTTCACACCTCACGTAGACTGCGGTGACTTCGTCATCGTTATCAATGCCGACAAGGTGGTTCTGGAAGGCAAGCGGGCAGAGCAGAAGGAATACTTCCACAACACCGGTTATCCAGGTGGTGGGCGCATGCGTTCCTTCACGAACATCATGCAAAGCAAGCCAGAGGAGATCGTTGAACTTGCCGTCAAGGGCATGCTTCCAAAGAATTCTCTCGGACGGTCGATCGTCAAGAAGCTGAAGGTGTATAGCGGTAGCGAGCACCCACATGCTGCACAGCAGCCCAAGGCATATCAGCTGCCATATCTCCACCTCGGAACGAAGTGAAATCGGAGTAAAGAATGAAGACGTATTTAGGAACAGGTCGTCGCAAGACATCGGTCGCACAGGTTCGCCTCACCAGCGGAACAGGCCACGTGTTGGTCAACCGTCTGCCGATCGAGGAGTACTTCACGGTCGAAAACTACCGTCGTGACGCCACGTTACCGCTGGAGCTGACGAAGACAAATGCGCAGTTCGACGTGTTTGTCAACGTACGCGGTGGTGGCAAGAGCGGTCAGGCCGGTGCTGTGCGCCTTGGTGTTGCCCGTGCTCTCGTTGAATACAACGAGGAACTCCGTGCAGCGCTTCGCCCGGCAGGTGTTCTTACGCGCGACCCACGCATGGTTGAGCGCAAGAAGTATGGCCAGAAGAAGGCCCGCAAGCGCTTCCAGTTCTCCAAGCGATAAGCTTCCGTCCGGCATGCCGGGCACTAACAACGCAATCAACACACATGTGTGGGAATTCCGGCGGTGGAGCCCATGGAAGTAACTATTCCTGGGTCCGTCGGTTCGAACTACGCAGAGGATTCATCCACAACAATCGAAGAGGTCGATCATGCCAGCAGTTAGCATTGAAGCACTGCTCGAGTCCGGGGCGCATTTCGGACACCTTACACGCCGCTGGAACCCGGCGATGCGCAACTTCATCTTCATGGAGCGCAACGGGATCCACATCATTGACCTGCGCAAGACGCAGCTCCTTATCGACATTGCACGTGACGCCGCCCAGGAGATCGCATCTCAGGGACGCGGAGTGCTGTTTGTCGGAACCAAGAACCAGGCCAAGGGCGCTGTGGAGCAGGAAGCAAAGCGCGGAATCTCCAACTATGTGTCAGAGCGTTGGCTCGGTGGCATGCTGACGAACTTCACGACCATTCGTAAGTCCATCAAGCGCCTTTCCACCATCGATAAGATGGAAACCGACGGAACCTTCGAGAAGATCACGAAGAAGGAGCGCCTCATGCTGAGCCGCGAACGTGACCGTCTGCGCAAGGTGTTCGGTGGCATCGAGGACATGACGCGCATTCCGGGTATGCTGGTGGTGGTCGACATCAAGAAGGAGCACCTGGCGATCAAGGAAGCCAAGACGCTTGGCATTCCGGTCATCGGAATCGTCGATACAAACTCAGATCCGACGCAGGTTGATTACCCGATCCCTGCTAACGATGACTCCATCAAGGCTGTAGAGCTGATTCTCAAGGTTCTTGCCGATGCAGTTGTGGACGGACGCGAAGTTGCCCGTGCCAAGACGGCAGATCTGGCTGCGGCCGGTGAAGCTGCGGTCAAGGAAATGGACGGAGACGAGTCGAAGGTTCGTCGTCAGCTCCGCACGCGCAAGGGTGGCAAGGCCGACGGCACCGAGTAAGCCCCCTCAAAAACAATCATCTCAACATCGAAATCAAAGGGACGTACCTCATGATTACCGCACAAACCGTCAAGGAACTCCGCGAGAAGACCGGCGCGGGAATGGCCGATTGTAAGAAGGCTCTCGAAGAAGCTGGTGGAGACATGCAGGCGGCGATCGAATGGCTCCGCAAGCGCGGAGCTGCATCGGTGGCCAAGCGTGCTGACCGTGATGCCAACGAAGGCATTGTCATTGCTAAGACGTCAGCTGACGGCAAGGTCGGTGCCATCGTCGAAGTCAACTGCGAAACAGACTTTGTTGGTCGTAACGAGGAATTCGTTGCGTTTGCCAACGCGATCTGCGACGCTGTTCTTGCAACGCCGTATGCCAGTGAAGATGAGCTGTGGAACGCCTCGCACGACGGCAAGACACTTGCTAACCTTCGTGATGAGATCCTCGCTAAGTTCAGCGAAAAGATTGGGCTACGTCGCTATGCCCGCGTGGCTGCAGACGGATACATCACCGACTATAATCACGCTGGCTCTCGCCTTGGCGTGCTGATCCAATTCTCCGGAACGAACGGTTCGGATGATCTCAAGCCGCACATGCGCGATGTTGCCATGCAGATCGCAGCTATGCAGCCGCTTGTGGTGGAGCGTTCGCAGGTCGATACGTCGATGCTCGAGAAGGAGATCGAGATCTACAAGCAGCAGGCCATCCAGGAAGGAAAGAAAGAAGACATCGCCGAGCGTATCGCTCAGGGTCGGCTTGGAAAGTTCTACGAAGAAAACGTACTGCTTGAGCAGGTCTTCGTGAAGGATTCCGGAAAAAAGGTCTCCGACGTTGTTGCCGAAATCTCGAAGGTTGCCGGCTCTGATGTCAAGGTCGTATCTTTCCTCCGCTACAATCTGGGCGATAAGATCTAAAATCAGCACTCAGGGGGCGTCAATGTCCGTTCTCTATAAGCGCATCCTGCTCAAACTCAGCGGAGAATCGTTGATGGGAGAGCAGCATTACGGTATCGATGCCGTAGCGTTGCGTTCATTCGCCGAGGATGTGAAGGAGGCGCACGATCTAGGTGTTCAGATCGGCATTGTGTTTGGCGGCGGGAACATTTACCGCGGAATGCAGGCCGAGCAAATGGGCATCGACAAGGTCTCAGGGGATCACATGGGCATGCTTGCCACGGTGATCAACTGCATCGCGTTTCAGAATGCACTCGAGCTACTCGGTGTTCCTACGCGCCTTCAGACAGCCATACATATGGAGCAGATCGCCGAGGGCTTCATCCGCCGTCGTGCAATGCGTCATCTTGAAAAAGGTCGCGTTGTGGTGTTTGGTGCCGGTACGGGCAATCCGTATTTCACGACCGACACCGCGGCGGTTTTGCGCGCCGTGGAGATCGAAGCAGACGTAGTGATCAAGGGCACTCGCGTCGATGGCGTGTATGACAAAGACCCAGAGAAGCACTCTGATGCCCGGAGATTCGACTCGATCACCTACAAGGAAACGCTCGACAGAAACCTTCGTGTGATGGACATGACGGCCATCACCATGGCGAGCGAGAACAGCAAGCCCATTCTTGTCTTTAACATGAATCAACGTGGCAACCTGCGTCGTGTTCTTCTCGGCGAGCCCGTTGCCACCGTCGTAAAGGATTAACGCCATGCCGGTAAAAGACATTGTTGACAACGCCCGCGATCACATGGCAAAGGCCGTTGATCATGTTCAGCAGCAGCTCTCAAAAGTTCGCACGGGCCGTGCCTCGGCTTCAATGCTCGACGGCGTGCGCGTGGAGTACTACGGTGAGCCAACGCCGATCGGTCAGGTTGGCAGTCTTTCCGTGCCTGACGCACGATCCATCGTGATTCAGCCGTGGGACCGAACGGTCTTGTCCGGAATTGAAAAGGCTATTCTTGCAGCCAACCTCGGTATCACGCCGCAGAATGACGGTCAGGTGATTCGCATATCCGTTCCGCCCCTTACCGAAGAACGCCGTAAAGACATCGTCAAGCAGTGCAAGAAAATCGCTGAAGAAGGCAAGCTTGCCGTGCGTAACGTCCGACGTGATGCCAACGAAGAACTGAAGGTGGCGGAGAAGAAAGAGCACTACAGCGAAGACGATCGCAAGCGCGGCGAAGACGAGGTGCAGAAGGCCACCGATAAGTACGTTGCCGAGATCGATAAGATCCTCTCTGTGAAAGAAGTCGAAGTCATGGAAGAATGACGTCGCCCCCTGCGTGAAAGCGATCGTACTACTCTCTGGAGGGATGGACAGCTGCGTTGCGGTGGCATGTGCCATCAGCGAAGGGTATGATGTGCACGCACTTCACGTCAACTACGGCCAGCGCACACAGGACCGGGAGCTTCGGTCCTTCAACGACATCTGCGATCATTACGCAGTTACAAAAAGACTTGTTGTTGATATCTCTCACCTTGCTGCAATTGGTGGGAGTAGCCTCACTGATACGAACATTGAGATAACGCATTCGCCACTTTCCTCTGGCGGACCCGGTCTAGAGACCAAAGACGTCCCAACAAGCTATGTGCCATTCCGAAATGCAAACATCCTTGCCATTGCAACAAGCTGGGCCGAGGTTGTGGGTGCATCAGCACTCTTCATCGGTGCCGTTGAGGAGGATTCGAGTGGTTACCCGGACTGTCGAGACGTGTTCTTTCGTGCATTCGAGCAAGTTATAAATACTGGTACAAAGCCCGGAACGGATATTCGCATTGCAACCCCCCTGATCTCGCTTCGTAAAAGCGAGATCGTTACGCTTGGCACCAAGCTGAAAGCGCCATTGGAATTGTCATGGTCCTGCTACGCCCGTCAGGACGTGGCCTGTGGGGAGTGCGATTCATGCGCCTTGCGACTTCGCGGATTCGAAGAGGCCGGCATGCGCGACCCGATTCCATACCTGCAAGCGTAGAGTATCGCGTGCATATTCGTCTGGAAGTACGACGTTACCGCGTCCTTACTTCGTAATCACTGCGACATAGTGTTTCATCGTAGCGCTTCAGAAAGATCGCGCTGATAGACTTGCCATGTTCATCATCGAAAGGATGCATCATGGCAACACATCATGTAATCGCGCTCTATGTAATCGGGGCAATAGCAACAGCCATCCCGCTTTGCGCCCAGCCGGTTCTTAGTTCGCGCGTCATCGCCTCGGGAGGAGCCGTCAACGTAGCGGCGACCTCGGATTCCGTGTTTCTGTCGTCGACTCTTGGACAGACGATCATCTCTACGCCCGCACTCACAGCTGCATCGAGTCTCTTTGAGGGCTTCTAGGTCCCCTGGAGATTTGAGTTGACGGCTCTCGAGATCAATGAAGAGGTGTACGATCGACTCGAGGTTTATCCCAATCCGTTTTCCGTCAGGACAACGATCCGGATCCCTGAGAGATTTACTGGTGAGGTTGAAGTGCAGCTATTCAATCTCGCGGGTGAATGTGTTCGCTTGATCCGAGTTGTGGCAAGTGGTACTGAGCATACCGACGTTCTGATCAATGCGTTTGACGAAGCGGGAGCTGGTTTGCCGACCGGTGAGGGTGCCGGCACGTATGGCAATGAACTGAATATCCCTCAGATCACGGTTGACGATAGAGGTCGTGTGCTGTTGATCTCGAACCGTCCGGTTGGCGATTTCCCGTATATCGTGCCGGCAGGGGGCGACCTTGCCGGCACATATCCCAACCCTTTACTGTCAACCTCGGCCGCTGCTGGCGCCAGGGTCGTTACAGCTAACCGGACAGCCGCCCAGGCGATGAATCCCGACATTAACACTGCAGGCAATGTGGTCGTCCTTGATGCGGCCGGTCGTCTGCCGGCTGCACTTGTGGCGAACATCGGAGACGTTGAGTATTCCTACGCAACAAGTAATCATAATGGATGGTATCGACTAAATGGTCAGAATACTACTACGCTGCCAGCGGTGGCACAGGCAAATGCAGCGATCCTTGGCTTCCTGGGGTCGTTGCCCGATACACGAGACCGTGTTATTAAGCATCGTGACGAACTTGGCATTGGCGGTCATGGGCCGGAGGAGGTTGGCTCGTTATCCGGTTCCAATGACTACACCATTCAGCAGGAGAACCTTTCACCACTCTTCGGTTACTCCTCACCCGGTGGAGCACACACGCATGACGTGTTCGACCCCGGACACACGCATGCCCTCAATTATGGTGTCGAACCCGACGATGCGGGCCCCCCAGCCAGCTTTGACGAGATCACAACCGTCCCGGGTCCGACCGTCGGTGCCATCGAGTCCGCCCAAACAGGCATATCTATCGGCTTTGAGGGAGACCGTATGCATGAGGTTGTTGTCAACGACTGGACTCCAATGATCCCTGTCAACAACCGCCAGTTAAGCGTTAACCTTAATGCTTTCATATTCTTAGGGTACGAGCAGGCGAAGACCTAAACAAGGCTTCTTCGACCATGTAGCTCTCAATTTCGGCCCGTCCAACGGGAAGTGCAACCGCCATAAAGAGGCGAGGGGGCTTTCTGGGGGACGGGCCGTTGTCATTTACAAGGTTACCACTCGCAATGAACGCCTCATGGCAGATAAGCCAAGCGTACGTAGCTGAGAAGCTCTTGCAGAGTAGCGTATTATTACTCACATTGTCGCCCGTACAACATGGGGCAGACGGGGTAAGTTATCCACAATCCTCCATAAATAAATTCACATCTTCTTGTGACAAATACCGGGGAAGGTTTGGAGAATGGAGCCGCTTGTCATAGATTGTACGTGATTCGAAAGGTAATGGAGCAACAAATGCGTCGTTTTTGTACGCTGTTGCTGGGAGGGCTCATTTTGGTAGCTCATTCAGCGACCTCACAACCGAGACTGACATCCTCCGTGATTGGATCCGGAGCGTCACTTCTATCGGCTTCCCCGAACGGCTCGGCTATTTCGAGCACGATCGGCCAGGCCGTGATCTCGGCGCAGGTGCGCTCAGACAGCACAGCCCTCTACCAGGGGTTCTGGGTTCCTTATATCTATGGCACGGTCGGAGTTAACGACCGTGAAGAGCAGTCAATTGCTGAGTTCGGGAACTTCCCGAATCCTTTTACTACGCATACGACAATTCGATTCGCCACCCCTGTTGAAGGGGGGCTAAAGATCCGAGTCTACAATTTGCTGGGCGCACTCGTGCGAACCGTCACCGCCGAAGTTTCTATGGCCGGTTCGCAAGACGTAATGCTGCAAGCTGTTGACGATTATGGGGTTCCGTTGCCGGCGGGAACATACGTGTACGAGGTCGAGGGGACTACAGTCTCCGGCGTACCATTCCGCAAGTCTCAGACCCTTACCATCATTCGCTAATGAACACATTAATGGTCAGAACCATGAACCGTTTTCTTCGCCCTTGCCTCGCCCTGCTGTTTGTTGTGGGCGTAATGGCTACAGCCGTTACGGCAACCTATGCGCAGATCCAACGTCAGATAAGCTATCAAGGCTTGCTGACGCTGCCTAATGGCTTGCCTCTCGACGATGGCCAGTATGATCTCGTCATGCGCTTGTACGATGCGCCGGTAGGGGGCAATCTTCTCTGGGAAGAGACGCAGCAGACCGTCCTGACGAAGGGACTGTTCAACGTCTATCTCGGTGCCGTGGTGCCACTGGCCAATGTTGATTTCTTCAACACGCAGGCCTACCTCGAGACAGCCCTTGCAGGGCAGCCGCCATTCCCGCGCACGCGACTGGCGGTTGTTCCTTACGCTGTTCGCGCAGAACGTGCCGGTATTGCCGATAGCGTAAACGTATCCGCCCGCGGATTTGTGCGTTCGTTGAACCAGGCAGAGGGCAACCTTGTCATTGCTGGACGAAACGGTGTTGCTGTAACGCGCACCGGTGATACGATCAACATCGAGTCGACGATTACGCTGGTTGGGATTCAGAACCTTGCAAGCCCTCAATCGACCATCGATATTGGTAACCCTAGTGGCCCGAACACAACGATCGACATTCGTGATGGTGCTGTAACAGCGATCAAGATCGCCGATAGCACGATTACAACAGCTAAACTTGTTGACAGTGTCATCACGACGATCAAGATCGTTGATGGGGCAGTGACGGCATCGAAGATCGCACCTGGTGTTATTCCGACATCGCTGCCGCCTCGTGGTCCAGCGGGTGGTGACCTCACGGGTACGTATCCGAATCCAACGATCGCCATTGGAGCTGTTACAGGACCGAAGATCGCCGATGGTGCGATCACCACTCCGAAGATTGTTGATGGTGCCGTGACGACGACGAAGATCACCGATAACGCTGTCACCACGACGAAGATCGTCGACGGTGCCGTGACGACTCCAAAGCTCTCCACGACAGGTGTCGCAGCCGGCACCTACGGTGATAACCTGAATGTTCCAAGGATCACGGTTGACGATAAAGGTCGTGTTACCTTGATCTCGGTTCAGCCCCTTACAAACTTCCCATTCATCGTTCCTGCAGGGGGCGACCTCACGGGAACCTATCCGGACCCTCTGATCCGGACAAACGCCGTTACAACGTCGAAGATCCTCGACTTGAATGTGACGACGCCTAAGATCGCCGATCTCGCAGTAACGAATCCGAAGATTGCCATCGGAGCTGTGCGTTCCGAGCAGGTTGGCGACGGCTCGCTGACAGTCATTGATCTTGCGCCGGGAACTATCCCAACGACGCTTCCTCCGTCAGGTCCGGCAACGGGCGACCTGGCAGGCTCATACCCATCACCAACGCTCTCTACGGCAGCTGGTGCGGGTTCACGCATGGTCACTGCTCTTCGCAACAACTTCATTGCGGGCGATGTAAACGTTAACACAGCGAACAACATCGTCATGCTCAATAGCCTTGGGCAGTTTCCTGCAGCGAACGGATCGCTCATCACAAACCTGAACGCATCGAGCATTTCGTCAGGGGTTCTTCCGATCCAGTTTGGCGGTACGAATTCATCGACCGCTCTGAACAACAACCGTGTAATGGTATCCAGCGGTGGCCGCATTGTTGAAGGTGCGCAGCAGGGTGCCGGACAGCTCCTCATTGGCACGGGCGCTACGACGGCTCCGGCTGTCGGCAACATCGTCGCCGGTACGGGGATGACGGTAACGTACTCGTCTCCAAATATCATCATCGCATCGACGACGCAGCCGGGAACGACGTCGGACCAGACGCTTCGCTGGGATGCCGCAGCAAATGCTTGGGTTCCAACAAGTAACATTCTCTCGTCAGCAGGCGGTAACCTCACGGTCAATGGAAATGCAACACTTGGTGATGCAGCAGCCGACCAGGTGCGGATCAACGCCGCCACGGTAGCGATCCCGAACGTTGGAAACACTACATCGTCAAGCGGTGTGCTTGTTCGTAATGCGGGTACGGGCAACCTCGAGATTTCGACGGCCATCTATTCAACATCGGCGGCACCACTTGGTGCTAACGCGGCCGTTCGTACGAACGCAACGGGCCAGCTCGAGTCGGTTACTCTCACAAACGGCCAACTCCTCATCGGCTCGACTGGCGCTGCACCTCAGATTGCAACGATCACGGGAACAGCCAACCAGATCGCGGTAACGAACGGCGCAGGCAGCATCACGCTCAGCACGCCGCAGGACATTGCCACGACGAGCAATGTGACGTTCAACACGGTAACCACAACGAACAACGCTACGGTTGGCACTGGGTTGAGCGTCGGTGGTGCGGCTACAGTAGGCGGTACGCTTGGAGTGACGGGAGCCACGACGCTCAGCAGCACGCTGACGCAGAATGGTGGTCAGGTGACGTTCGGTGGAAACGTCGATGCTAACGGAGGAGTCGACGTCGTCGGTCTGACGACGCTGACGGGCAACCTCACGCAGGCTGGTGGTACGGTTTCAATCGGTGGCGCAACAACGATCACAAATTCCGTAACGCAATCGGGTGGTCAGGTAACTTTCGGCGGAAACGTCGATGCGAACAACGGACTTGATGTCACGGGTGCCAACCTCACGGTCGGTGGAACAAACTTCACTGTCAATCCCGCCAATGGCAACACGTCCATGGCAGGTACGCTCACAGCCAATGGAGCAGCCACACTCAACAGCACTCTGGCCGTTGTCGGAAGCGCAACACTGAGCGGCAATGTCGTTGCCGGTGATGGTAATGGCGACAACGTATCGATCAACACGGCAGGTGGCGGTGCACTGAGCATGAATGGACTACCAAACGTGGCCGGTGCAGACGTACTCATGATCGGTGCAACGAACGCAGTTTCGCGCTTCCCGATCACGGGGCTTGTTGGTGCCGATGAAGGTCTGACATATAACGAGGCTGGTAGTGCAAAGGTCCGCCTCGGTGCGGTAAACAACACGGCGTCCACGATGACCGGCAATCGTTTTGTCAATATGGGCAACAACGATCTTCGCTTTACGACAAACGCTGGCAATTCAACGGTTCTCTTGCTCGATGGCGACGCCACGAACTTTGGTGCCGCCATCAATGCTGCGGGTACGGGAAGCATTGCCCTGACCGGTGCTACAAATGTCACTGGTTCGTTCACTCAGGCAAGCGGCCAGGTGACCATCGGCGGGAATGTTGATGCGAACAATGGTCTCGATGTGTCCGGCGCAAACTTCACGGTCGGTGGATCGAACTTCACCGTCAGCCCTGCGACAGGCAACACATCGATGACTGGTTCGATCACTGCTAATGGAGCAGCGACATTCAACAGTACATTGAATGTTGCCGGTTCGTCAACCCTCAGCGGCAACGTTGTCGCTGGCGATGGCACCGGCGATAACGTCACCATCAATACTGCCGGTGGCGGTGTCATGACGATGATCGGATTGCCGAACGTCGCAGGTACGGACGTTCTCATGGCCAACGGAGCGAACGTTATCACGCGCGCTCCGATCGCCGCACTCATCAATGCAGATCAGGGTATCACATACAACGAAGGTGGAACGGGATCGGTTCGTCTTGGTGCAACCACAACACTTGGTTCGCCTCTTGTCGTAAATCGTTTCGTGAATTTGGCGGCAAACGATCTGACCTTCACGACCAATGGAGGTAATGCGAACCTCATGGTCCTTGATGGTGGTGTTGCCAACTACGGTATCACGATGAACGCCGCTGGTACGGGTTCTGTGGCCATCAACGGCACGACCAACATTGCAGGAGCAACGTCCATAACCGGTGCCACTACGCAGTCGGGAACGTACACGCAGAGTGGCGGTCAGGTAACATTCAATGGTAACGTTGACGCTAACAGCGGTGTCGATGTGACGGGCGCGACTACGATGAACGGATCGCTCACTCAGACGGGCGGTAACGTTAGCCTAAATGGACCAACAACAGTCAATAGCTCATTCACACAGACCGGTGTTACGAATCAGGTTACTCTGAACGGGAATGTCGACGCTAACTCCGGTATCGATGTCACTGGTGCGAGCACATTCGCCGGGACGATTGCTCAGACAGGCGCGGCGAATCAGGTCACCTTTAATGGTAACGTAGATGTCACTAATGGCCTCGACGTCACTGGTCAGAACCTCACGGTTGGAGGCGCTAACTTCTCGGTAGTACCTGCTACGGGCAATACGTCGGTGAACGGTACTCTGACGGTTAACGGTGCTGCGACACTGAACGGCAACGTCAACATGGGTGACGGAACGAGTGACAATGTCGTAATCGACGTTGCGGGTGGTGCAGGTACACTCCGGATTAATGGCCTCCCAGCCGTCCCCGGAAACGAGATCCTGATGATCAATGCCGCGAACGTTGTTTCGCGTTCGGCTTTTGCCAATCTGATCGATGCCGATCAGGGTTTGACATATAATGACGACGGAACGGGTCGTGTGCGACTCGGTTCAACGGTCACCAATGGTGCAGGTGCCAACACGCTTCAAGTTGACCGAAATATCAATCTCGGCAACTTCGATCTGCGATTTACAACGAGTGGTGGAGCGAACAACATTGTCGTCCTGGACGGTGGAGCTGTTAACTACGGTGCTACCATCAATGCAGGTGGCACAGGTGCGATCGCGCTCAACGGACCGACAAATGTTACCGGTGTCACAACGATCACCGGTAACACTACGATCGCCGGAACTGTTACGCAGAATGGTGGCGGTCAGGTGTCGTTCAGTGGCAACGTGGACGCCAACAGCGGCGTGGATGTAACGGGTGCATTGACGGTGGCCGGTCCATCGACACTGACCGGTAACCTTACGCAGCAGTCTGGAACGGTAACGATCGGAGGAACGACCACGATCAATGGTGGAACAACCATCAATAATTCTCTCAACGTCACTGGCGCTACGACACTTCAGTCGTCTCTTGCCGTTAATGGCAACACGACGATCGGTGATGCTGCCGCAGACAACCTCACGGTGAATGCCGCAACGGTGACGATGGCGAACCTGCCGACAACAACGACGGTCAACAACTTTATCATGCGTGGAGCCGGCGGCGCACTCCAGGTGCGTGAGATCAACAACATTGTAACTGGTACGGGTACGCCAAACCGTCTCACCCGTTGGGACGCGAATGGAACGGGCATCCTTGATGCTAGTCTCTCTGATGACGGCGCGGGCAACCTCACACGCACTGGTAACATCGCGATCAATCCAGGTGCGGCGTTCACCGTCTCGACGAATGGCAACCTCAGTGTTGGTGGCGCATCGACTCTGACCGGTACGGCGAACATGAATGGCGCTGTCAACATCGGTAACGGTGGTGATGCAGTTGCCGTGAACGTCTCTGGTAGCCAAATGACGATGACCGGTATCAACACGGCTGTAGGAACCGACGTGATGATGCTCAACGGTACCAATGTTGTGTCGCGCACACCGATCACGTCTCTGATCGATGCAGATCAGGGTGTCTCGTACAACGAAGGCGGTGCCGCTCGTATTCGTCTTGGTTCAGCGACGCGCGGAACGAACCCCGTCACTGGCAACCGCTTTGTAGACATTGGGACGACTGGTCGACTGACCTTCACCACGAATAATGGAAATACAGCCGACGACATGTTGACCCTCTCAGGGGGCACAGCTAACTACGGCATCACTGCTCGCTCAAAAGGCACGGGCAAGATTGATCTGAAGTCGGGTGCCGTCAATGGAGTCGGTGATGTCACCGCAGGTTCATACCTGAGCCTGGCACCATCCTCGGTTAGTGCATTCAAGTACGTGGACGCGGCCCAGGAAATGGGTGTCGTTCTCGATCCGAGCTCGACGAATGTTGTGATCATTGCTGAAGATATTGCGGGTGGTTCGTCAGGCGAGCTTCGCGTCACTGGTTCAGGACTTGAGTTCTCGGGCACGCTTTATCAGGCAACACCTGACCTCGTGCAGTTCTCCGGCGACGTGGAAATGGCACGGAAGCTGGATGTGGTGGGCAACTTCGCAGTGTTCGCAGATCGTTTCACGGTCAACGCCGCCACGGGTAATACATCCGTTCGCGGAACGCTCAATGCCAACGGCGCCGTAAACCTTGGTGATGGTATCGGTGGCGATGCCGTCACGGCAAATGTCACTGGCAGCACCCTCCGCATGATCGGTCTGGGCACAACACCAGGCGCTGATCTGCTCATGATCAATGGAACAAACGTCGTTTCGCGTACGCCACTTGCAAGCATCCTTGGTGCAGACGAAGGCATCACGTATGACGAGGGTGGTTCGGGCAAAATGCGCCTCGGTTCTGTTACGAACGGCGTGAGCCCCCTGACGAGCAACCGGTTTGTCAGTCTCGGAAACTTCGATCTGAACTTTACCAGCGGTGCAGCAAATGTTCTGACGCTTGACGGAGGTGCCGGTGGATACGGCGCAACGATCAACGCCGCAGGAACGGGACTAATCACGATCAACGGTGGAACAAACATCAACGTCGCCGGTACTGCAGCAACCTCCATCGGTAACACTACGGGCGTGCTGAATCTTCGTGGATCTTCCGTTAATGTAACGGGTCGATTTTCTCAGACGGGTGGCGATGTGACATTCACACCAGGTCCTGGTCGTGACTTCAACGTCACAACTGATGGTGCCGTGGCTAGCGGCATGGCTTTCTCAATGAACTCAGCTTCAGGTGTGACTAGTCTCTTCTCGAAGGGGGCTGCTCTTAACCAGGAAAATGGCCTGTCTCTAACGCCAACAGAAGCGACACTCTATTCTTTCGACCTGCCGGGTGGGACATCTGCCACGGTAGAGACGCAGCTTGATGGCGACATCGATATTCAATCAACCGGCACGACGACGATCACCGGGACGACGCGAATCATTGGTGCGACGTCGATCAACACATCTGCCGGGCAGCCTGCTACATCCATCGGTAATGGATCCAGCACTGTTTCACTGACAGGATCAACCGCCTCAATCAATGCAACTGGATCGGGAAGTACGACCATCGGTAACAACGGTGCAAATGCATCGACGGTGACGATCAGCGCTGGCTCTGCGAGCGGCAACATTGTCATGAACGGGCTGGCTACTGATGCTGTCCCAACGGAAGTGCTTACGATCAACGGATCCAATCAGGTTCGCCGCACGTCTCTTCCTGGCACGGCTCGTCAGGGTGTCAGCTTTGCAAGCGGCCAGTACCGTCTCGGTGCTGAAACCGCTACAGACGTCCCGTTCTTGACGAATCGTTTCGTCAATGTTGACAACAACAACCTCTCCATTACGGCCAACGCGGGCACACAAACACCTCTTCAGGTGGTTGGTGGCGCAAACAGTGGCGTCAATCTCCGTGCTTCCGGCGGTTCGGGAACTGTGCAAATCGCTGGCACAACGAACATCAACTCGTCGGCCGGTTCAGGCGTAACGACGATAGGGAACACCTCAAACCCACTTTCGATGAGTGGTTCTACCGTTGACGTGCGTGGAACAACGACGATCAACACATCTAATACTTCAGCCACCTCCATCGGCAACACATCTGCGTTGCTGACTCTCGTTGGCTCGGCAGTTGACGTCACCGGTAATGTCACAGCTAACAACAACCTTACGGTAACCGGAACCACTACGCTCAACGGCGTGTCGAACCTCAATGGAGCTACGAATCTTGGCAATGGTGATGGTGACGTCATCACGGTCAATACCGGAGTTGCTGCCAACCTGATCATTTCTGAGACGGGGCTGACCCGCTCTGGTTCGATTGCCATCAATCCTGGAGTAGGTAACAACGTCGCTACGGATGGCAATCTCACTGTTGCAGGAAATACGACAGTGACGGGCAACACGACGGTTGCTGGAGTAACAACCCTCAACGGCACATCGAACCTGAATGGTGCTGTGAACATCGGCAACGGTGATGCCGACGCCATTGCTATCAACACCACCGGATCGTTCTCGCTGGCATCGTCAAACCTGACGATATCCAACACAGGTGTGATCGCCGACAACGTTGGTCCTGTCGAGATCGCCGACGATCTAACGGTCACCGGTGCAACATCGATCACCGGTGCTACCACGATCAACACGACAGGTGCCGGGTCGACATCCATCGGAAGCACCGCAACCGGAGGATCGGTCTCGATCGCCTCTGCGGGTGCGAACAACATCACGATCGAAGCTGGCGGTGACCTCGTTCTCCAGGGTATTGACGCTGACGCAGTTCCAACGCAGATGCTGACCCTGACCGGTACCGGTCAAGTGCGCCGCACGGACATGTCTGGTACTGCGGAACAAGGAGTGATGTTCGCAAACGGCAAGTACATGCTCGGTGGCACGAATGCGACACAAGTTCCGCTGACGTCAGATCGTTTCGTAAACGTCAGTGACAAGAATCTGAGCTTTACGACCAACGGCGGAACATTGATCAACCTGAACGGTACGACGGTCACCATGCCAAACAACGTCAGCGTTCAGGGCAACACAACCCTCGGAAACAATGCCACGCTTGACAACGTGAACATTACGGCAGTGACGTCGATCACCGGTGCGACGTCGATAACTGGTGCTACGACCATTAATGGTGCTATGACACAGACGGGAGCTGTTAACCAGGTGACTCTCAACGGAAATGTTGATGCGAAGAATGGACTGGACGTCACAGGAAACACCACGGTGACAGCCGGCAACTCGGAAAGCATCGAATTCAATGTCGGTACAGCCCAGAAGATGACCTTCAACATGACGGCTATTGGTACGCAGCTGACGTATGATGATGGTGCCTCTGGTGAAGCTACGCTGGCCATCGACCCATCGTCGTATGCTACGATCATCACTGCGAACGATAGGGTAGCCCCTTCGGTTGAACTTGAAATTGCTCCTGCTGGTATGCGTCTGGATGGAAGTTCGTTTATCGGTCGTCAAAACACAGGACGTGTTGGCGATAACATGACGATTGATCTTCGCGGTACGCCTACAAACGGCAGCATGACGATTCGTGGCCTCAGCGCAACAGGTACTTTCGCAGATGATGTCCTTCTGATCAACGGCAGTGATGTCGTACGTCGTCGCTCACTTGCAGATCTAATTGGCGGTGAATGGGGTATCACGTACAATGAGGCATCGAACGGTCGTATGCGCCTCGGTTCGTCAACCAAGGGGTCGGCTGCAGCTAACTCAGTTCTGGGCGGTGATCGCTTCATTAATCAAGGCGGTAACGGCATTGAGTTTACCTGGTTGAATGGTGCGACTACGTCTACGATGCTGGCTCTTAAGAATGGTGTGGTTGATCTCGACGGAGCTTTGACAGTCCGTGGAACGACAAACGTTAACACAACAACGACCAGCGCCACCAGCATCGGCAATGCCACAGGTGCATTGACCCTTACGGGATCCGCAATTGGTGTAAACGGCGCAACAACACTAACCGGCTCGTTGACACAGTCAGCCGGCCAGGTAACGTTCAACGGTAACGTTGATGCGAATTCCGGGCTAGATGTCATCGGTGCGACAACGATGAGTGGGTCACTATCTCAGTCGAATGGGGCTGTTCTTCTTGATGTCAGCGGTGCGGGCAATAGCCTCACAGTCGGCGGCCTGCCTGCAGGCTCTGTCACGGGAGCTACACCGGACGACGTCATGCTGATCACGACAACGACGAATGTTGTTCGCCGGCGTTCATTTGCTGACGTTATTGGTGCCGAACAGGGCCTCTCCTACAATGAGACGAATACCGACGGAAAGTTGCGACTAGGTGCTAATGCGAACAACAAGCAACTCTTCCAGAGTGACAGGTTCATTAATCAGCGAAACTTCGCACTGAATTTTACGTACACAGACGGCGTAGCTGCTCCTCTTTCAATGTTGTCTCTTGATGAAGGGAACATTGCTATCAATGGGGTAACAACGGTTCGTGGAACGACTAATATCAACACCACAGCAGGTGCTGGGGCGACTGGCGTGGGTAACCTCAGCAACATCCTCAACCTGAACGGATCGACCATAAATGTAAATGGAGCGGTCAATCATTCAGGCGGCGCGGTTACCTCGAACGTAGGCACGAATACCTTTACGGTTACCGCTAATGGTGGCAACACAGCGTTTTACGTTAACAACGCCACTGGAGGAATCCAAGCCACAGCAATCAGTGGCGCAGAAAGTGGCGACATTTTGGTCGACCCAGGCACCATTACCATTGATGCAACGACTGATGTTCTGATCAATTCAGACAACACGGTCTCTGGAAGCACGACTATTGGCAACACCGCAAAGGTGCTGACACTGCGTGGCTCAGCGGTCAACGTCAGCGGCAACATCTCTGCTGCGAATAATCTCACCGTCACTGGCACAACGAACCTCAACGGTGCTGCAAACATCGGGAACGGTGATGCGGATGCGATTTCGATCAATACGTCAGGAAACTTCTCACTTGCTTCATCTGGCTTGAACATCTCAACGGCGGGAACGATAACAGATGTAAGTGCCGACAATGGCGGTGCAGTGTTTGTTGATGATGCACTCCTTGTGAGCGGTGCTGCTGGCTTCAACGGTGATGTAAGAATCGGAGCTGCGGGCGCTTCGAACATCACGATGAATGCATCTGCGGGCAACATCATTACAGAGGGAGACCTGCAAGTCAAGGGTAACACGATCCTCGGTAATGCATCAACTGACCTCATCGATATCACCGGTAAGACAACTATCACCGGTGAGACAACGGTCAAGGGAGCGAATATCCTCCTCGAGACGACCGGTGCCGGTACGAAAACATCGCTCACGATGAGTAACAGTGCAATGGCACTGGCCTGGAATCAGGGTGCCACGTCAGAGCGTTCAATCGGCGCAGACAACGGTGGCCTGATCATCACGGCAAGCACTTCGGGAGTCGGCACATCGGAGATTGAGCTTACGGACGGTGCCGTCAATGTGACAGGCAACACGCTGATCAACAACAATCTCACCGTTAACGGCAACTCCACACTTGGTAACAGCACGACAGCCGACCAAGTCACGATCAAGGGTGTCACAGACATCCAGGGTGCTACCACGATTAACGCAACTGGCGTTGGGTCGACAACTGTCGGTAACTCCACCAATGGCGGTGCCGTTTCGGTAGCATCAAGCGGCGTGAACAACATCACGCTCAATCCAGGTGGTGATCTTGTTCTGCAAAACATTGATACGGATGCCACACCAACACAGATGTTGACCTTGAACGCAGGTGGTTCGGTTCGTAAGACAACACTGAGCAGCACAGCCGAACAGGGCGTTATCTATGACGCTGGCAAGTACAAGCTTGGTGGTGCAACGAGCACAGAGGTCCCATTCACGTCGGACCGCTTTGTGAACATCGACAACCGGAATCTGAACTTCACGACAACATCGGGAACGATCGTCAACATGACGGGTTCGACGCTGTCAGTCAATGCGACGGCCAATCTGAACGGCAATACCAACATCGGTAACGGTGATGGTGATGTCGTGACGGTGAACACGGGTGCAGCAGCCGATCTGACAGTTGCCGAGACGGGCCTGACGCGCAGCGGCGATGTTGCGATCAACCCTGGTGCAGGCAATACGGTTACGACCAACGGCAGCCTATCGGTGTCGCAGAATGCAACAGTTGCCGGCACATCGAATCTCAACGGCAACACCAACATCGGCAACGGTGATGGTGATGTCGTGACGGTGAACACGGGTGCAGCAGCCGATCTGACAGTTGCCGAGACGGGCCTGACGCGCAGCGGCGATGTTGCGATCAACCCTGGTGCCGGTAATACGGTCACAACCAACGGTAGCCTGTCGGTGTCGCAAAACGCGGCCGTTACCGGAACGACGAACCTCAATGGTGCGGCAAACATCGGAAATGGCGATGCCGATGCAATCGCGATCAACACAACCGGTAACTTCTCACTGGCCTCGTCGAACTTGAACATTTCAACGGCCGGCACGATCACAGATGCTGGCACTGACAATGGTGGAGCGGTCTTCGTAGATGATCTGCTCACTGTTTCGGGCGCAACGACAATTGACAACAACCTGACTGTGACTGGACAGGTTCGTGGTGCTGGCGTTGAACGGCTGAACAGCGCGGCAGCCTCGAACAAGTACGCAGAGCGTGTTCGTATCAATGGCGATGGCAACTTCAAGTACTCGATTACGAACAGTCAATTCAATGCTAACTCGGTCGTGATCATCACGGTCGAAGACTATACCGGCCCTGGCATCCTATCGCATCAGATCAAGCGACCGAAGGATGGCGGCGGCAATATTGTCCCTGGCACTATCGACGTTTACTTCTCACAGCCACTTCTTGGTGGTGAGACGGTTGTCGTGAATGTCATGGTCGTTAACCAGTGATCGTGTTGGGAAACCGGGGGGACACTGCAATGAAGAAGAAATTGATTACACAAGGTCAAATGACTATGAAGCGAATCTTCCTTTCACTGGCGATTGCTGCTACAGCACTCTCGGTGGCGACATCGTTCGGTCAGGATGTGGGTACCCGCAACCTGATCCTACGGGGAGCGAATATCAACGCGGCGTTCACAGGCACATTGCAAGTTCCTGTGCTGACGGGCGCGCGGACGTACGCTCTGCCCGATGCGAGTGGCTACCTGCTTGTATCGCCGAACGCCACGCTCGAACCGAATCGGATCCTTGTGTCCAATTCCAACGGACTTGTTGAGACGCTCAACATGAACGTCGGGAAGTTGGTACTTGGGACTACGGGCGGATCATACGAGCAGCTGACCCCAACGGGGCTTGGTGGCATCGTGATCACCAATGCTGGTGGGGAGCTACGCTTCAACCTCCCAACAGGCTCCTCGGATGCCATCCTTCGGTACAATAATGCCACGAGTCAGTGGGTTGCATCCTCTGGTGCAACGCTTGATGGTTCTGGCAACTTTGTTACCACCGGCAACCTTACCGTCCAAGGCAACACAAACCTTGGCAACGCTTCAGCCACAGATGTGATCAATGTTAACGGTGCATTGAACATCGACGCTACCGGTCAGTCAGTGACGATCGCGGGTCTGAACTCAAATGGAACATTTACCGATGATGTAGTGCTGATCGCCCCCTCTCCGTCGAATGTCGTTAAGCGTCGTTCCCTAGCGGATCTGCTCGGAGCAGAGGCAGGCATCACCTATAACGAGGCGTCGAATGGACGGATGCGGCTAGGATCGACGACGACGACAGCCAATCCACTGCTGAGCGATCGCTATATCAACCTCAATGGCAATGACCTGATCTACACCACCAATGGTGGCGCATCAACGATTGCCTACTTCGAAGGGGGCACTGCAGGAGCTGGATTTGGAGTTAATCTCAATTCGGCAAGTCCAGGGTTCGTGACGGTTACGGGTCCTACCCGCATCAACACGACGGGTAGTGCCAACACAACGATTGGTACTGAAAACGGCAACATCACTGCAGCAGCGAACATCTTTACCGTCAGTGCCGGGCCTTCTACTGGGCCTATGGAGCTGACGATGAATCAGAACGCGTTCTCGATCCAGCCAAACAACGCCGAGCAGACAATCTCGATCGATGCTGGAAGCAACGAGATCCTTCTAGAAACAAATGACTTTGCTACGTCGGACCTGTCGTTCATTTCCATGGATCCCGAAGGGATTGATAGCCGCGGCAAGTTCCTGAAGTTTATCACGCCAGTCGGAGGAACAGTACTCGGCATTACCGGAACTACTTCGACGTTTGCTGGCAACGTCCTCCAGTCGAATGGCAATGTGTCTTTGGCTCCAGGCACCGGACGCAAGTTCACCGTAAACGGTGTCACAGAAGTGAAGGGTGCGAACATTCTCCTTGAAACCACTGGTGGTGTCACAAAGACATCGGTAACGATGGATCCGACATCGGCAGCTTTTGCCTGGAACCAGGGTTCATCGATTGAGCGTACGATGGGATTCGACGTCAGCGGAATCGTTATCACTGCTAGTAATGGCACAAATGAAGCACGTTTTGACCTCACCGATGGCGATCTGACAATTGTTGCAGATGGTGCCGCTGGTATGACGGTTCGGGGTACGACGGCTATCAACACTACTGGAACGAAGAACACGACGATCGGTAATACGGCAGCCGGTGCAACATCTGTCACACTTAATGCGGGAACAACCGGAAACATCATCATGGGTGGTGTGGCTACCGACGCCGGACCAACCAGAATGCTGACTCTTAACGGCAGCAACCAGGTTCGCGTCACGACGCTCACGGGCACAGCCAACGAAGGCGTACAGTATGCCTCGGGTCAGTACCGTCTCGGTGCCTCGTCGGACGGTGCTAACGCCATCACCTCGTCGCGCTTCGTGCGCACGGGTGCAGGTGGCACGCTGACGTTCAACACGGGTAGCGCCACGCAGCTGGTGTTGAGCAACAACGGAAACGTGGACATCAGCACGGTCGGCACGGGTACGACGACGATCGGAGCAACTGGCGGCACGTTCAACCTTATCTCGAATCAGCTGAACGTGGCCACAAGCGGCAACATTTCGGATGCCGGCGGCAACGTAGTGGTGGCAGACAATCTTGACGTCACGGGTACGGGTACGAACAACATCGGTGTTGCGGCGGCGACGAATAACATCGTAGGTACGACGGACATCGAAGG
>CANHFG010000002.1 GCA_947459875.1 Ignavibacteria bacterium | reverse complement strand
GTTGGACACCCTCGTCATTGTGATGTGCAAGGCCCCTGTCAGGGGGCTTGTCAAAACCCGTCTTGCCGCTGATGTCGGTGATGACGCGGCGCTGGCCGTGTATTCCGAGCTGCTCGACTACGTGCTCGATCGGCTTCACCACGCCAACGTCCATGTGGCCGTGTTTGTGGACGGCGGGGAGCTGGTTTCCCGCTTCCGCGGGAAGAACACATGGCAGTTCTTCACCCAGCGCGGCTCGGACCTTGGCGAGCGTATCGTCTCGGCGTTGCACGAGGCCCCTTCGGCAGAGAAGATGCTCGTGATCGGCACCGACATGCCGTTTGTTGATGAGGCGCTTCTGACGTCGGCATCATCTGCGTTGGATTCCGCCGACGTTGTGATCGGTCCATGCGTTGACGGCGGCTACTACCTCATCGGGATGAAGCGTGTTCACGAGGAGTTGTTCGAGGGTATTCCATGGAGCACCGCGGATGTACTTGCTTCAACCCTAGCGCGCTGCGCCGAGCACAGACTCACCTCGCACCTCTTGCCGCTGCTACGTGATGTCGACACGCTTGATGATCTACTGGCGCTGCAGGCACCATCGCAGAATCATGCGGAGGTGGTGGAGCGTCTGCACCGTATCGTGAAGCCCTGATCTTCATCGTAGTTTCACCGTCTATGAACGTTCTGATCATCGGCAACGGCATTGCGGGCACGTCCTGTGCGCGGATGCTGCGCAGGTTGCAGCCCGACCACGCGTCGTGCAGGATTACGATGATCTCTGAGGAAGCCCCATACCACTTCTCGCGTCCGGCTATGATGTACATCTCCACCGGACAGCTGACGCTAGAGCATACGAAGCCGTTTGCGGATGCATCATGGGCGCAGCAGGGGATCGCACTCATGCACGGACGCGTAACCGCGCTTGATGCAGTTGGGCGCTCGTGCACGCTCGATGATGGACGTGTGCTTGCGGCCGATGTGATGGTGCTTGCGACGGGCTCAGTGCCATCCGTGCCTGCACACCTCGATGCATCACTACGCGGCGTCGTTACCTACATGCAGCTTGCCGACGTGCAGCGTCTGAACGATGTCATGAAGGGGGCTCACCATGCCGTCATTATTGGTGGCGGACTCATCGCCGCTGAATGTGCCGAGATCTTTGCCTGCATGATGGAGGATCGCGATTCGAGCACCATCACCTGTGTGGTGCGTGAAGATGGGTTCTACGGTAACGTTTTGCCTGACCATGAATCGATGATCGTTACCGAGCATCTGCGCCGGCACGGTGTGCGCGTGGTCACCAACACCGAAGCTGTGCGTTTGGTCGACGTAGATGGTCGCGTCACCATGGTGGAGTTGAGCAACGGCACGCATCTTCCGGCTGACTGCGTTGTGGTCGCCACGGGTGTACGTCCTAACGTGGAGCTTGCCAGCGCTGCCGGCATCCGTTGCGACGAAGGCATTCTCACCGACGCGTCGTTTCGCACAGATCATCCGGGTGTACTTGCCATAGGAGACTGTGCCCAGCCGCCATGGGGCGTGCGGCAGCTCTGGTACACCGGACGTCTGCACGGTGAACATGCGGCGCGTATTGTGCTTGGTCAGGCTGGTGCGTTCACGCCAACCACGGACTTCAACAGCGCAAAGTTCTTCGATCTCGACTGGTCCACCTATGGCATGGTGCCGCGCAGCAGTGACGCAGCAAACAGTCGCTTGCTCATCGACCGTGATGGCGTGCGCTGCATCCGCCTTGCTCACAACGATGCCGGATGTGTTGTCGGGATCCATGCGCTAGGCGTTCGACTCGATCAGCGTGTCTGCGAGAAGTGGATCGGTGGTCGCGTACACGTGCAAGCTGCCATTGCCGACATCTCAAGCGTGATCTTTGATGCCGAGTTCACACCATCATTTAACGCCGTCACAGCCTGAGGAATGAACCAGCCCATTCCCATCATGATTCCGAAGGGGGCTTCCCGGTCCGGCACCATGCTGCGTCCGTGGCGTACGCGCGGAGCAAGCGCGTATGCGCTGGCCCTTGTGATGACGCTGTTCTATGTCTGCGTGTACTGGTTCCCCGGTGTGCTCGACGTTCTGGTTCGCCCCCTGGATGGTTCCTCGCAGATGCTTCGTGGACGCGTCGCCGATCAGTGGTTTCTCTACGGAACGCTCTACACGCTCGCTGTACTCATCATGGGCGTGCGCATGCTCCGCAGGGATGGTCACGAACGGTATCATCGCTATCGTACGCTGGTGCTGATGTCGGTGCAGCTCATCGCCGCCTACATCCTGCCCTCGATGCTCGCGCGAAGCGGACGTGGCGAGTTCTACTTCAGCTACTTTTGGCCGCTCAAGCCCGAAGTGATGTTCCCGTCATCAATGACGCAGATGATGTCGAGTCCCGACGCCCTGACGGCCTTCATGTCGTGGTGGAGTCTTGCACTGCTCGTCATCGCCACGCCCCTTCTGACGTACCTCTACGGAAAGCGTTGGTACTGCTCGTGGGTCTGCGGCTGCGGAGCACTGGCCGAAACGGCAGGCGACTCCTTCAGACATCTTTCGTCAAGCTCCGATAGATCCTGGAAGCTCGAGCGGATGATCATCTATCCTGTCTTCGTCATCATTACAGTCATCACCGCTCTGCTCTGGTACGAGCACGCCAATCCTCACCCGGCACTGGCTGAGATCACGGCCAGCGCAAACCGCATCTATGGCTTCGTCATCGGTGGACTCTTCTCCGGCGTCATCGGCGTGGGATTCTACCCTCTGCTCGGCTCACGCGTGTGGTGCCGCTTCGGCTGCCCCATGGCCGCCTTGCTTGGCATCCTTCAGAAGGGGGCTTCCCGCTTCCGCATCGAGGTCAACCCAACGCAGTGCATCTCCTGCGGCAACTGCACCACCTACTGCGAAATGGGAATCGACGTGCGCTCCTACGCCGAACGCGGCGAGACCATCAAGCGCGCCTCCTGCGTCGGCTGCGGGGTATGCTCGAGTGTGTGTCCGAGAGGCGTTCTGAAAGTGACGTCTCGGGTTTAAGGTTTCAGGTTTCGGGTTTCAGGTTTGAGGTATAGGGCGCCTATCATATCGGATGCACATTAGCCTACGGCTTTAGCCGTGGGTACACAATGGGCGAAGTTCGATGCAGGCGGAAGATGAATGGCATTCGATCCCAATGGCCGCATTCTAGCGCATCGTTCCGGAGCGGTCCTTCGTCGCCTTCGGCTCCTCAGGATGACGCCACGGCGCTGCGCGAAGGAGTGGGTAATAGAAGTAGAGGGCCTCGCGCCGTTGGCGCGAGGCCCTCTACCACCATAACAACCACGGAGCACGGCGTCATCCTGAGCCGCGCAGCGGCGAAGGACCGCACCCAATCGATCTTTCACCTGAAACCTGAAACCTGAAACCTGAAACCTAACTCGTCCACCTCGCAAGCTTCTTCCTCGGAAGCAGGAACATGGCAACGCCCAGAAGGCTCATACCGACAAGGATGGCGAAGTAGCTCTCGTTGCTCATGCGGTCGTAGTAGGAGCCGATGAAGCCGGCCAGGTAGTTGCCGAAGAAGCTCGACAGGAACCAGACGCCCATGAACATGCTGACCATGCGCACGGGTGCAACGCGTGAGACCATGGCCTGCCCGATAGGGGAGAGGTAGAGTTCGCCGATCGTAAACATCAGGACGACCGACGTGACCCAGATAAGGTTCAGCTTGTCGCCCCCTTGTGCCAGACCTGCCACATAGATCATGAGCAGGTAGGCAATGGCCATGAATGTGCAGCCGATAGCCATCTTGGTAACAGTGTTGGGCTCGGACTTGCGGCTGCTCTGCCAGCGCCAGAAGCGGCTCAGCAATGGGGCAAGTAAGACGATAAACATCGGGTTTAGCGACTGGAACCACGACGATGGTATTGACGCGCCGAAGATCGTCCAGTTTGTCTTCTCATCAGCCCATACCTGCAGCGTATTGCCCTGCTGCTCGTACACACCCCAGAATAGAATGTTCACAAAGCACAGATAGGCGATGACACCAAAGGGGCGAAGCCAGTTTTCTTCTTTGCCATCGGACTCGGTGGGGCGTGCAATAACCAGCTGATTTTCCATCGGTAGATGCTTTGTGCCCATCCAGTAAACAACGGTTCCGACAAGCATGCCTACGCCGGCAGCGCCGAAACCATAATGCCAGCCCACGGTCTGACCAAGTGTGCCGCAGACGATCGGCGAGAAGAACGCACCGAGGTTCACGCCCATGTAGTAGATCGTGTAGGCACTGTCAATGCGAGAGTCGCCCGGCTTGTAGAGTGTTCCCACCTGCGCGGTAAGATTCGGTTTGAACATGCCGTTGCCCATGATGAGAAACAGCAGGGCGATCAGAAAGAAGCTCTCAAAGGCCATGAGGAAGTGTCCGATGGCCATAAGGATGGCACCCGTGTACACCGCATTGGTCTTGCCCAGGTACCTGTCGGCCAGCCACCCGCCGATGAATGGCGTGAAGTACACAAAGCCGGTGTAAAGCCCGTAGATCTGCGACGACAGGCCAATGTTTGAAAGGGGGCCAAACAGGGTCGTCAGGAAATTGGACAGGCCTGTAAAGCCGATCACGCTCGACGTCAGGCTGGGGTCGATCAACAGGTACTTGGTCATATACAGCACCAGCAAGGCCCGCATGCCATAGTAGCTGAACCGCTCCCACATCTCTGTGAAGAAGAGATAGGAAAGACCTATCGGATGACCGAACAATTCCTTTTGTGATGACGACATTTACGACCCCTGAGAAATTGATGGGCGGAAGATACGATGATGGGGACTGGGTACTGGGGACTGGGTACTGGGGACTGGGGACTGGGTACGGGGGACTGGGGACTGGGGACTGGGTACTGGGTACTGGGTACTGGGTACTGGGTACTGGGGACTGATCGTCATCTCCGCGAAAGCGGGGATCCCAAATGACGGATGACCGATGACGGATGACACACCTCACACCTCACACCTCACACCCCAAACCTGAGTAAATTTGAACATGATTTCCCTTACCCTCCCCAACGGCGACGTGCGCCAGTACCCTGTCGGAACGACGGGGATGGACGTTGCCAAATCGATCTCTGACGGCCTGGCGCGTGTAGCCGTCGGCATCATCGTCAACGAAAAACCATATGATCTGTCACGTCCGATCGACCTAGACGCAAGCATTCGCATTGTGACATTCGACAACGATGAAGGCAAGGAGATCTTCTGGCACTCCACGGCCCACCTCATGGCCGAAGCGCTGGAAGCCCTCTATCCGGGCGTCAAGTTCGGTATCGGACCGCCGATCGAAGCGGGATTCTACTATGACGTTGACCTGCCCGGCGATACGAAGCTGAGCGTTGACGATCTGCCGAAGATCGAAGCCAAGATGACGGAGCTGGCCAAGCGCGACGTGCCATATCAGCGCATCGAGAAGACATGGGACGATGCCGTTGCATACTTCACCGCAAAGGGTGATCAGTACAAGATCGAGCTGCTGGAGGGTCTGAAGGACTCTGAGATCACGTTCTATCAGCAGGGAGAATTCACGGATCTCTGCCGCGGCACACATGTGCCGTCGACCGGACACATCAAGTATCCAAAGCTTCTCAGTGTTGCCGGTGCCTACTGGCGGGGCGACGAGAAGCGCAAGCAGCTGACGCGTATCTACGGCATTGCTTTCCCGAAGAAAGCCCAGCTGGATGAATACATCACCCAGCGCGAGGAAGCCGAACGCCGCGATCACCGCAAGCTCGGTAAGGAACTCGAACTGTATATGATCACTCCGATGGTGGGAGGGGGCTTGCCGGTTTGGCTACCAAACGGTACCACGCTTCGACGTCGCCTCGAGGCCTTCCTGCGTGATGAGCAGGTGCGCCGCGGCTACCAGGAAGTGATCACGCCGCATATCGGCAATCTCGAGCTCTACAAGACCAGCGGACACTACCCGTATTACGCGGACTCGCAGTACGACCCAATCACGGTGGAAGACGAGCAGTACCTGCTCAAGCCGATGAACTGTCCGCATCACCATCAGATCTATGCCAATAAGCCCCGTTCATACCGAGATCTACCACTGCGATTCTCGGAGTTCGGAACGGTCTATCGCTACGAACAGTCGGGCGAGCTGAACGGACTCTCTCGCGTACGCGGGTTTACACAGGACGATGCCCACATCTACTGCACGCACGACCAGCTGAAGGACGAGATCAAGAACGTCGTCGAGCTCACGCAGCATGTGTTCCGCACATTCGGCATGGACGTGTCGACGCGTCTGTCGTTCCGTGATGACAATGCGGCGAAGTATGGCGGCGACCTCGAGTACTGGGAACGCGCACAGCGTGAGATCAAGGAAGTGGCCGACGAGATGGGCCTTGAGTACTTCATTGGCGAAGGCGAAGCGGCGTTCTATGGTCCGAAGATCGACTTCATCGTGCGTGATGCCATCGGCCGTAAGTGGCAGCTCGGTACCGTGCAGGTCGACTACGTCATGCCCGACAGATTCAACCTGGAGTATGTTGGTGCTGACAACACAAAGCACCGTCCGGTGATCATCCATCGAGCCCCCTTCGGATCGATGGAGCGTTTCATCTCTATTCTCATCGAACATTACGCCGGTAACTTCCCGTTCTGGATCGCACCGACGCAGGTGAGTATTCTGCCGATCGCCGATGCGCACCATTCCTTTGCCAGCGACCTTACTGCAGAGTTCGAGGCCATGGGTCTGCGCGTGCACTGTGACCTGCGCAATGAGAAGATCAACCGCAAGGTGGCCGAGAGCGAGCAGAAGAAGATCCCATACGCGCTTGTCATCGGATCAAAGGAGATCGAGAACGATGCCGCAGCCGTGCGCATACATGGCGAGGGTGATAAGGGGCAGATGAAGATCTCCGAGGTCAAGGCGCTGTTCACCAGGTTGAACCAACCCTGATGGATGAGGCGATGGCGCTGACGACCAAGCAGTGGATCATGATCGTGACGATGCTCGCTGCGAGCCTCGTCGTTGCATGGGCACTGCGTCAGATCCTGAGCAGCATACTCAAGCGACTCGTACGCCGCTTCAATGGTTCGGAACCGGACAAGGGGCTTATCGTTTCCGTCGCGCGCAGCGCGGCTCTTGTCATCGTCTCAGAAACTGTCAGCTTGATTGTTCCCGCTATCGAGCTGTCGGATCTTGCAACTCAGCGCCTGGCGATGATCTTCGATGCGCTGAGCATTTCGTTCCTGGCCATTGCTCTCTACCGGATGGTGGATCTTGTGTGCACCCGCGGCGTGCTCTACGTCATGCGGTCGCGTCAGGATGGACATGAGATCGCCGAAACGCTTGCCCCGCTGGTGGCGTCAACGCTCAAGGTCGTTGTGGCTGTGATCGGTATCATGACCGTGCTCGGATTTGTGGGCGTGAACGTTGCGGCGATCATCACCGGTCTTTCGATCGGCGGTGCGGCGCTGGCTCTTGCCTCGCAGGACACCGTAAAGAACGTTTTCGGATCGCTGGTCATCATTACGGACCGACCGTTTGTTGTTGGCGACTGGATATCCACGCCGGGCGCCGAAGGCGTGGTCAAGGAGATCGGATTCCGCAGCACGCGCATCGTCACCCCCACTGGCAGCCTTCTGACATTATCGAATGGCAAGCTCGCTGACGCTGTGATCGACAACGTCGGCGTCAAGCGCAAGCATCCGATGTCGACCTCGATCGTGCTTGATGCTGATTCGCCCCTTGACACGATCGAGCGATTTGTAGCCAGGCTCCGTGAGCATCTGGCCCAGTCGCAGGACGTGATGAGCGATGCTCCCATGAATGTTGCCCTGAGCGCTGTTGCTCCGCAGGGCATCACCATCACCGTTACGTTTCATATCCGCGCATCACAGCAGGTGGAAGCCCCTTCCATTCTTCATCGTCTGCATCTGACCATCCTGCGGCTTATTGCCGAGGAGTCGCTCATACTGGCAAAGGCCTCGACATGACGACGAAGCAACATCTCGCCAAGAAGGCCGCTGAACGTGCGCTTGGCACGCATTCGCGGCACATCTTCCTGTGTGCAACGCCCGGCAAGCCGAAGTGCTGCTCACCCGAAAAAGGCGCCGAGAGCTGGGAGTACCTCAAGCGTAGACTCAAGGAGCTCGACCTTGATGAGCAAGGGGGCGTGTATCGCACCAAGGCTGACTGCCTGCGTGTGTGCTTGAAGGGTCCAATAGCCGTGGTGCACCCCGATAACGTGTGGTATCACTCGTGTACACCCAAGGTTCTGGAGCGCATCATTCAGGAGCACCTCATTGGTGGTGCGCCCGTGGAAGAGTACCGGCTCGATCACCATCAATCAGTCGAAGCAGAGTCCTGAAGGGGGCTTATCGGCCGAGAAGCTGCGCAACGCAGATGTGCAGCGCGATGTAGCCAAGAAGCAGCGGCGTTATAAGTCCGACGCGCGCCACGGCTGACCTCACGCGGGGCACGGCATGGGGCGGTATGAACTTGAACGAGAAGAATGCGCTGCGAATGCCGTGGTGAAGGTGCGAGGCGAGAGCAACCATGCATGCGACGTAGAATGTCGTGTACCATGGTGAGGCAAAAGCCTCGTGAGCCAGCAGATACAGGTCCGGACGTGTGCCTTCAGCGGCGAAGCGATTCGGAAGAAAGAACCGATCGAGGTGAATGACCAGAAAGATCAGAATAGCTGCACCCGTCCAGCCTACCAGTCTTGTTGAGAGCGTTTGCTTTGGTCGCTTCTCAGGGTGAGATCGCGTGAACCGCATGTGCTGCCATCGCATGTAAAGACCCATACTGATGTGCACCGCAAAGAGTCCGAAGAGCACAACTTCGGCAATGCGGATGAGCAGCGCCCGACCCATCGTTTCCGTGTACCACCTGTATGGCTCCGGGTCGCTCAACAGTAGCATGCTGTTGCCGAGTACGTGCTCTACGCAGAAAACCAGCAGGAGCATTCCTGTTGATGCCTCGATCATTTTGCGTGAGCGGACCGAGCCAAGCCCCCTGATGGCTGAGATCATTGATTCATCGGCGCGTTGACCAGACCTGTTCGGTAACGGTACGCACGGCGCTGACGTGGTCACCAAAGATGCGTGTGTGATCGGCCATCAAGGCCGGAGCAAACTCCGAGCGATAGCGCGAGAGCTTGTCGTGGCTTTCACAACCGTAGCGAACTCTGAACACGACGTGCCCGTCCGAAGAAGGGTCGACAACACGCACGAGCTCTGATGAAACGAACAAGCCCGTATTGACGACATCGTCGATGTGATGAGACGTCATGTAATCGAGCCATTGCTCGACGAGGTCCTGCGGGACCGTTACTTCGACCTGGTAGGTGATCATTGCGGCGTTGAAAGAGTTGCCGAACTGCGACGGAGCACAATCGCTCCCAGCACGGCCGAAAGTGCAGAACCGACCAGGACGCTGAGTTTGGCCATGTCGAGATGCTCAGGCTTGAGAAATGCGAGGTTCGCAACAAACAGCGCCATAGTAAAACCTATCCCGCAGAGCAGAGAGACTCCGTACATCTGTGTCATCGTAACGCCCGAGGGTAGACGCGTTAGGCCAAGGCGCACCGACAGCCATACCGAACCGGTGATGCCGATCTGCTTGCCGAGAAAGAGTCCAAGTGCGATGCCGAGTGCCACGGGGCTTGTGAGCCCATCGATCATTGCCGGTGTGATCACGACACCTGCATTGACCAATGCAAACAGCGGCATGATGCCAAATGAGACTATGGTGCCTAAACCATGCTCGATGCGGTAAAGCGGCGTCTGCACATGCTCGCACATTTCTTCGAGAGCGTGGACAGCATCAAGCTGCTTGCCTTCGTCCTCATCGGTCTCCGTGCGCTTGCTGATCTGCTCGATGAGGTCTCTCGAGCGCGTAAAGAACGAGATCCGATCGATACGTGAGTGCGCCGGAATACACATGGCCAGGGCCACTCCGGCAATGGTCGCATGCACGCCGCTGGCAAGGACAACCAGCCACAGCACAAAACCCAGAACCCCGTAAAACCAGAGTGAGTGAATGCCCAAACGATTGCCGCCATAGAGGATGATGACGATCGCAACGGCTAGCAGCAGCATCGGAATGTTGAGCGCAGCAGTGTAGAACACAGCGATAACCACTACGGCCAACAGGTCATCAACAATGGCCAGTGCTGCAAGGAAGACGCGCAGACCCGAAGGGATGCGGTCACCAAGCAGGGCCAAAACCCCAAGGGCAAAGGCAATATCGGTGGCCACCGGAACACCCCATCCGCGAGCGGCATCCGTACCTCCGTTAAAGAGCAGATAGGTAACGGCCGGACCCACCATGCCGAAGACGGCGGCGATCATCGGCAGCAGTGCTTTCTGTCTGGAGGAGAGTTCGCCCACCAGCATTTCGCGCTTGATCTCAAGCCCGACCACCAGGAAGAACAGCACCATGAGGCCGTCGTTGACGAAGTGCGCGAGCGAGAAGGAAAGGTTCAGGGGGCCGAGAACGAACTTCACGGGCTGGTGCAGGAAGGCCTCGTAGGAAGCATGCCACGGCGAATTGGTCCAGACGAGGGCCACTGCCGTGATCAGCAGGATCGTGATCCCGGTGGAGGTTGTACGCTGCACGAACTCAGCGAACGAACTCTGTACGGCTGTTGTGAGCCGCTGAAAACGTGTTGCTGGTGTCATGACTTCAGAAGTGACTCGCAGTAGGTGCGGTAGCTGCAATTCGGTAGCAGGGCAATGCTGGCACGATACTCATCGGGCGTGAGAAAGCCCTGCTGCAGGGCAACCTCTTCCGGACATCCGATCTTGAGACCCTGACGTTTCTCAATGGCATGGATGAAGGTGCTTGCCTCGATCAGACTTTCAGGCGTTCCCGTATCAAGCCATGCCACGCCCCGTCCGATCATTTCAACGTTCAGCTGACCACGCTCGAGATAGATGCGGTGCACGTCGGTGATCTCCAGCTCACCGCGCTTACCCGGCTGAAGATCAGCCGCGATCTCAACGACATCGTTGTTGTAGACGTATAGTCCCGGAATGGCCAGATTCGATTTCGGTGCAGTGGGCTTCTCTTCGATGGAGATGACCTTGCCGCCCGGACCCATCTCGACTACGCCGTAGCGTTCCGGATCGGTGACAGGATAACCGAAGACCGTGGCACCCGTGTTGTTGGCGATCGCTCGACGGTAGAAGTCGAGCTTGCCGTAGAAGATATTGTCGCCCAGAATGAGCGACACATTATCGCGGCCAACAAACTCGCGTCCAACGCGGAAGGCATCTGCCAGCCCCCTGGGAGCATCCTGCACCGCATACTGCAGCGCGATGCCATAGCGCGAGCCATCGCCCAGCAGACGCTCAAACGTGGGCGTATCCTGCGGCGTAGAGATGATCAGAATGTCGCGAACACCCGCCATCATGAGGGTGGACAGCGGATAGAAGATCATCGGCTTGTCGTATACCGGCTGCAGTTGCTTGGAGAACGCAGCGGTCAGGGGATACAGACGTGAGCCGCTGCCTCCGGCGAGGATGATTCCACGGGTTGCCATGCGGCGAAGTTACGGCTCGAGGTGCGTACGTCCGTACGCGCGCACCGGCCTGTCGAAGGGGTAGGGGGCTAGTCCGAATCGCGCTCGTGAATGGCCTTGATCACGTCAACGCCGTCTTCGTTCACGGCGCGGTGGCGCACCAGCTTGGCCTCGGAGAGAAAGATCACGTTCTCGGCGATGTTGGTGGCGTG
Organism: Ignavibacteria bacterium; assembly: GCA_947459875.1. Classification (GTDB taxonomy): domain Bacteria; phylum Bacteroidota; class Ignavibacteria; order Kapaibacteriales; family Kapaibacteriaceae; genus UBA10438. Next base: position 59,230 of record CANHFG010000002.1, on the reverse strand, counting down.
GTCGGCCATCCGCTCAAGATTGTACAATCCCACAAGAACGGTCGCGCCATCGGGAACGAGCGAGCTGTCTTCCTTCATGATATCGATCAGTTCGGCGCGGATGACATCATAGAGGTGGTCGACATTGGAGTCCGACGGAAGAATGTGTGCCGCCAGTTCGGGATCGTTGTTGATGAAGGCGTCGAGGCTCGACTTCAGCATGGTGTAGGCGGCATTGGCAATGCGATGCAGGTCGATCTGGTTGGCAAGCTTAACAGCGTCGGGCGATTCAATGACGATCGAGGCAACGTTGGTCGCCATGTCGCCGATCCGCTCAAGTTCATTGTTGATCTTGATCGCTGCCAATAGCAGTCGAAGGTCCGTGGCCACCGGCTGGTTCAGGGCGAAGATGCGCTGACACTGTTTGTCGATCTTCAGGTCGAGCTTGTCGACCTTATCATCACGCTCGACAACGATACGCGCCAGTTCCTGATTTCCCTCGCGCAGTGAGCGCAGGGCAAACTCGACCTGCTCTTCTACCAGTGAGCCCATACGGATCAGGCGGGTACGGAGTTTGTCGAGATCTTCTTCAAATGTTCTGTTCATGGGGCTTATCCAAATCGACCCGTGATGTAATCTTCGGTTTCCTTCTTTGAAGGGCTCGTGAAGATCGTCCGCGTTCGATCGAACTCGATGAGCGATCCCATAAGGAAGAATCCCGTGTTGTCTGATACACGGGCAGCCTGCTGCATGTTATGCGTCACAAGCACGATCGTGTACGTATCCTTCAGTTCCGTGATCAGCTCTTCGACCTTTCCGGTCGATATCGGGTCGAGCGCCGAACACGGTTCATCCATCAGCAGAATGTCGGGGTTGATCGCCACGGCACGCGCAATGCAGAGGCGCTGTTGCTGACCACCCGAGAGTCCGAGAGCAGAGTTGTTAAGCCGGTCTTTGACCTCGTCCCACAGTGCTGCTTTGCGGAGGCACGATTCGACGATCGAATCGAGATCAGATTTTGAGACGCTGTCGTTGAGCGTCAGCCCGTAGGTAATGTTCTCATAGATGGACTTGGGGAACGGGATCGACTTCTGGAAGACCATTCCGATACGCCGGCGGAGCGTCACAACGTCTACCTCTTTCGAGTACACATCGATGCCATCGACCACCATGTGCCCATCTGTACGTGTGCCGTCGATGAGATCATTCATCCGGTTGATCGAGCGCAGAAAGGTGGACTTTCCGCAGCCTGATGGTCCGATGAAGGCCGTCACACGTCGCTCTGGAATGCCGATGGTGATGTTGTGCAAGGCCTGCTTCGCCCCGTAATAGAAGCTGAAGTCGTGGGTTTCGATCTTGAGTGGGATGTCTTTTGCCATGAGAGTGGGCTCCTTAACGCTTCCGCAGTCGAGAGCGAATGAGAATGGCCGTCAGATTCAGCAGGAAGGTCAGTCCGAGCAGTACCAGTGTGGTTGCATACTGCAGCGGCAGCGTCAGATCTACGTCGGGAGACTGCGTCGAGAGGACAAACAGGTGATACCCGAGGTGCATGAACTTCTCGGTCACCGCCGAGGGGATGGACTCAGAGCTGTACGTAACGCCTACGAACAGGATCGCCGCAACTTCTCCGGCGCCGCGTCCAACGGCGAGGATCGATCCGGTGAGGATACCGGTCACGGCATTTGGAACGACAACCTTGACGATGGTCTGCCAGCGCGTGGCGCCGAGCGCAAGGGATGCCTCCCGCAGGTCACGTGGCACGGCGCGCAGGGCTTCCTCGACGGCAACGATCACCACTGGGAGGGTGAGCACGGCAAGTGTGGCCGCTGACCACAGCAGTGACCCGTCGCCAAAGGATGATGTTCCCAGCCAGCCATCGATACCGTTCCCCATGAACTGAATGAAGAAGCCTACGCCGAAGAGGCCGAACACGATCGATGGGACGCCGGCAAGGGTATTGACGGCAAAGCGAACAGAGCGCGCGAACCACGAATCCTGCTTGGCAAACTCCGTGAGATAGATCGCCGTGGCCGTGCCGACGGGCACGCCCAGAATGGTCATAAGGAGCACCAGAAGTGTTGTCCCTGCCAGTGCCGGCCAGATGCCTCCTTCGGTGTTGTTGTTCCTCGGAAACTCACTCAGGAATGTCCACGTCACCCCACCGCCACCGTTGGACACAAATGAGCCGACCATGCCGAGGATGATACCAAGAACGGCCACGGCGGCCGTCAGCGCAATGGTGACGGCAAAGAAGCCGATCAGACGCTTGGGAAGGGGCATGGATGATGTCGATGTCTGCATCATTGCCCCTGGAACTTTTTAATGAGACGCTTCTTCACATAGAGCTCGGTAACTGCATTGAGTCCGAACGAGAACACGAACAGCAGAACGCCCATGAAGAACAGAACGCCATAGTGTTCCGAGCCCCAGACAACTTCGCCCATCTCGCTACCGATGGTTGCCGCAACGGTGCGGGCCGGCTCAAGTGGTGAAAAGCTCGACAGTGGCGCGTTACCGGTGGCCATGATGGCGATCATGGTCTCGCCGAAGGCACGTCCAATTCCAAGCAGTACTGCGGCAAAGACGCCGGGTGCTGCCGCCGGCAGCATCACACGGTAGGCAGTCTGCCACTCCGTCGAGCCAAGAGCAAGTGAAGCCTCACGGAGAGTTTTGGGGACTGCGCTCAGGGCATCTTCGGCGATGGAGAAGACGATCGGGATCACGGCCAGAGCCAGGCCGATGCCGCCCACAACAGCATTCAGCCGATAAGGGGCTCCTGTAATGTCCTGAATGAAGCTTGCTACGGTGACCAGACAGAAGAAGCCGATGACCACTGACGGGAATCCGGCCAGAAGTTCGATAGCGGGCTTTACGACTTCGCGAACGCGACGCTTGGCAAAGAACGCAACGTACAGGGCTGCAAGAATTCCAAGGGGCGCGCCAATGAGGATTGCGATCGTGGTGGTTTTGAGCGTGCCGATCAGAAGGGGCTTGACACCGAATTTGGGCACGTCGCCCACGGGCTGCCATTGGTCGCCGGTGAGCTTTGACAGTACACTTGTCTTGCGCGTCGTGTCAACTTCTGCCTGATCCTCGGCTACGACATCGATGTCCTCCGGAAGAAGCCCCGTATCAGGATTGTAGATCTCGGGATACTTCGGATTCTTTGAGGCATAGATGAACTGTCCAGGTGCTCCGGGCTCACCCTGCTGTTGGGTTGTCGTGGGGTCCTCTGCTTCAGGATTGTAAACGTCCGGCTCGCTTGCTGCGGCCTCGGCCGGAGCATCCGGATTGTAGCTCTCCGGTTCCATATTCGAACCAGCCGATGGTGTCGAGGTTGCCTCTGTTGTAGCTTCTGCGCTGACGAATAGCGTCGCTGCCTCCCGCATCACAAAGAGCAGGATCAGAAAGATCATCACGATCGAGGCGGATGCGACGAGGCGAATGGACCATTCCATGATCCATTCGCCCGGACGTTTGCGTGTTTGCTTAAACGGATTCGACACTCAATCCTTTACTTCTTCTTGATCGGATAGTACCCGACTTCGGAGACAACTTTCTGACCGGAGGCCGAAATTACCCAGTCGATGAATTTCTTCACGTTACCATCTGGTTTACGATTGAGATAAAAGTAGAGGAAACGGCTGATCGGGTATTCTCCGGAGTGGATCGTTGCAACACTGGCCGGAACGGCCTTGGATCCGGCTTCCTTGGCGATCGGCAGGGCCTTGACGTTCTTCGCATAGGCGGCTCCACCAAAGCCGATACCATTCGGATCCTTGGAAATGGCATTGATCAGGGCAGCCGTGCCGGCCATGTGCTGAGCCGATGCGGCAAAGTCCTGCTTGCTTAGCACATGCTCCTTGAAGAATTCATAGGTGCCGGAGTTGTTCTCCCGTGAGTAGAGCAGGATGGGCTTGTTCGGACCACCAACATCTTTCCAGTTGGTGACCTTGCCGGTGAAGATGTCCTTGACCTGTGCCATGGTGAGCTGCTTCACCGGGTTGCTTTTGTGAACGTAGATCGCCAGACCATCCATGGCTACGCGGATCTCCAGCCCCTTGTAGCCGAACTTCTTCTCAAGCTGGGCCACCTCATCCTTTTTGATCGGTCGTGAGGAAGAGCAGATGTCGGTTGTTCCGTTGATGAGCGCGGCGATGCCTGTCCCGGAGCCGCCGCCGGTGACCTGAAACTCTGTGCCTGCCTTGCCCGGGTACATCTCCGTCCAGCGCTGAACGAGAATGACCATTGTGTCCGAGCCCTTGATCGTGATACGATCCTTCGGTAAAGCTAGGGCCACAAGAGTGAGGAGCAGAAACGTGGCCGTAAAGGGGGCGATTCGTTGAAAGATCTTCATGATGAGGATGTGTGATAGTGAACAGAACCGTCAAAAATCGGGAGATGGGACTAGCCCATTACTGAAGCCGACTGTGTGTTACGTAATTGTAACATCGGGTCGACGTTAGATGCCAAGTTCCACGTTGAAGCGGCCATACAGCGTTGATTCCCGTGCATTGGTCTTGTTATAGAGAGTCGTCTGATTCGTGCCGACTTCGAAGTTGGCCTTGATGCGGTGCCGGTTGAAGTAGTAACCGACGGTACCGGAGATGTTGGTCTGCTTGGTGTATTCTGACAGCCCTGCAAGCTGTGCCCCTGCATCAACCACGGCAAATCGAGCAGCAACATTCCACATGGAAGGGAAAATGTATGACACCTGCGCCATGTAGCCGGTGCCAACGAAAATGGCCGATGCCTCTTTGCGCGTTGTGTCGCGGTACGTTACCGGGTCTGCCGATGTTCTCTCGGCATACTCGGTGTAGATCGACAGACCGCTGTACTTGAATAATGCGTCGGCGTACAGGACGTTGGATGACCTCTGGGCAAACAGGGCCCGTCCAAGGGTCCCGCGCGTCTTGGTCTGGCGGTCATTCCGCTGGTACGATACGCCTACGCTGAGCTTGGGCTTCTGCTCGCGCAGAATGTCGCCTTCGAAGTAGTCGCCCCCTCCGGTGAATGCACCGAATGGAAGAACTTCGATGCGGCCCGTGTAGGCAAGGCCACCACCGGGGATCACGGGCTGATTCCTGCCGTCTCCGGAGGAGATAGCGCCGCGAAGGTTTACGATAACGTCGCCCGTGAGCGGACGCCAGAAGCCCTGGAATCCGAAGTCGCGGTCGAGATTGAACGCGCCGTTGACGATCGAGCGATCCGGGATCTCAAGGTCGGCCGAAGAGACAACGCGCTGACGGTTACCGGGGAGCTTGGTCTGACCAAAGCCGATCTGCAGATCACGGCTGAAGTTCCAGAACACCATGGCATCGCGAATGATATTCGGAAACTGCGTGTCGTTCCAGTCCATGTCCGATCGGGAGAATGACAGCTGCAAGTTGAACGTTAGACGAGGATCGGCAAGAGCCCCGCCAAAGCGCAGTCGCAGGCGCCGTGTGACCATGTCGATAGAGCCCGCCGAGAGATCGAGCTCGTCGTCCTCCGCCATGGTCTTTGTCGTATACGTCGCCCAGTTCTGCATCCGGAACCGCATGGTCACCCTGGTGGTGCTATCGGCTGACTGGAAGACAACACCGTCGGCATTGAAGTCAAAACTGCCGTGAGACTGTGTCGAAGCCTGCGCCAAGGACCTGATCGGGATGAGAGTTCCCACCAGCACGATGCTGATAAAGAAGTAGATGTTAAAAGCACCCACACAACCCCCGTGTAACTGAAACGTTAAGAAACTGTTGCGGCGCAAACCTATCGTAACACCTACGTAACACAAGGTTAACATTCGGTAACATTGGCCGTAATGCGCCGTAACACGACGTAGCCAGCGCAATCAGCATTAGCCCCGTATCTTCGCGGACAATGAAGCGGATTGCACTCTTTACCAGCGGTGGTGATGCCCCCGGAATGAACGCCCACATCAGGGCTGTCGAGCGCGTAGGCGAGAAACGTGGCGTGGAGGTCGTGGGTATCATCGGCGGATATTCCGGTATGATCGCCGGTCATTTTGAAACGCTTGATCGAATTCGCACCGCGAATATCATAGACCGTGGTGGAACAATACTGAAGACCTCACGCTGTGAGGATTTCTTTAGTGTTGAGGGCCGTGAACGTGCCGCAGAGCAGCTGCGTCGCAACGGTATCGAAGGTGTCATCGCCTGTGGAGGCGATGGAACCTTCCACGGGGCGCATTCACTCTGGACCGAGCACGGCGTTGCGATCGTCGGCACGCCGGGAACCATCGATAATGACCTGGCCGGTACGGATTTCACGATCGGTTACGACACGGCCATCAACACGGCGGCGCAGGCCATCGACAAGATCCGCGACACGGCCGACTCACACGGCCGGCTGTTCTTTATCGAGGTCATGGGACGCCATGCCGGATTCATTGCCATGGATGTTGGCATCGCCTGTGGAGCCGAGTACATAGCCGTTCCTGAAACGATGACCGACATCGACGAGCTCTACCGTCGGATCGTTTCGCAGGGACGCGAGCGCCGCACGGTAGTGATCGTTGGAGAGGGAGACGAGCTGGGCGGAGCAATGGGAATCAGTAAAGCCATTGAAATGCGCTACGGGATCGACTCTAAAGTGTCCATTCTCGGTCACATTCAGCGAGGGGGCTCACCAACTGTCCGCGACCGCGTGCTTGCATCCCGACTCGGAGCAGCGGCGGTTGACGCACTGCTGAGTGGTCGAACGGACGTCATGATCGGCGAGGTTGCAGGCTCTGTTCGTATGGTACCTCTCGAGGAAACCTGGAAGACTCGCAAACCTGTCCCGGGATATCTTACCGAACTTTCAACCATCTTGATATGAACGTTCCCTTTCTCAGTGTTCTGCAGGTCTTTCAGGTAGAGGGCCTTGTTTCCCTCGGAAAGATGCTGCACCCGGCCACCAACGAGACGGCAAAGAACGAGGACTATGCGCGCTACGTCATCGGCGTGCTCGAAACCCTGAAACAGAAGACCGAGGGCAATCTCGAGGTCGAGGAACAGCGATTTCTTGAGCAGACGCTCTCGCTGCTGAAACTCAACTTCGTTGAGGTCTTCGGTAATCCGGACGCCCCCTCCACGAGGGATTCGCTGGCATGATGCGACACATCGCCATTATGGCGTATGCTGCCCGGCCCGATGCCATTCGGGGCGTCAGCGTGGCGATAGAGCGCCTGGCCAGCCAGGGCATTGAGATCATCATCAGTCCGTCGATTGCCGACGTGATCAGCCCTGAGCATGCTGCCAGGTGCAAGGTGCGCGATGCCGTGGAGTTCCGGAAGCTGGCCGATATGGTCATCACCTTTGGAGGCGACGGTACATTGCTGTCGGCCGCGCGAACAATGATGGGTTCGGACGTTCCAATCATGGGTGTGAATGTTGGCAAGCTGGGCTTTCTGGCGGAGTTCTCCATGTCGGAGCTCGATGACGCGATCGACCGCGTGGTCAGTGGTGCCTACCGCATCGTGGACAGAGCAACCTTGGAGGTCAGCTTTGGAAACGTGACGAGCTTTGCCTTGAACGAGGTGCTCGTGGAGCGATCGTCGAAGGCAAAGATGATCGCCGTCAGGGCATGGGTTGATGACCATCATGTTGCCGACTATCGCGCGGACGGCGTGATCGTTGCCACACCCACGGGGTCGACCGCATACTCCCTTGCCGCAGGAGGGCCTATCATCGCCCCCTCGACAAACTCCTTCTGCATCACGCCGATCGCACCACATACGCTCACGCTTCGCCCCCTGATCATCGATGACTCGTCGGAGGTACGACTTGAGCTCTATTCTGAGGGTGATCCAGGGCAGGTTGTTGCCGACGGGCAGATCCTCGGCAGTATCTCCGGACGCCAGCCTATTGTAGTGCGCAAGAGTGCACACCTTGTGAAGCTTGTCAAACGCGTCGACAGCACGTACTACGATCTTCTGCGTCAAAAGCTTCTCTGGTCAGTCGATCCGGCAACCAAGTAACCGAAAGCTCCGTCGTGCTCAAGCGCGAACTCTCACTCTTTCAGGCCACGGCGATCAACATGATCGACATGGTCGGTATCGGCCCATTTGTAACGGCTGCCTTTGTGGCCGCAACGATGGGTTCGGCTCCGCTGGCGCTTTTGGCCTGGGCTGTCGGCTTTGTCATCTGCCTCGTCGACGCAAGTGTCTGGAGCGAGCTTGGCGCTCGCATGCCGCAGGCAGGGGGCTCGTATGTCTTCCTGCGGGAATCCTTCGGGCGCGAGCGGTGGGGGCGTCTGATGTCGTTTCTGTTTGTCTGGCAGACGACCTTCCAAGCTCCCTTGGTGGTTGCATCGGCAGCACTGGGTTTTATGAAGTATTCGACCTATCTGGTCGGCCCCCTCGACGGAGTTGTGAGCCGCCTCTGTGCCGCGGCACTGGTCGTGGTGGTGACGTTTCTGCTCTACCGCCGCATTGGTCAGGTCGGTCGTATCTCGGTAGTCCTCTGGTTCTGCGTGATCGCCACATTCCTCTGGATCATCGGCTCGGGTCTGCTATTCGGCAACGTCGAGATGGTGCTGACGGGTTCACTGACGCTCGCCGATCCACAGGCCACGCTATGGGGCGCGCTTGGTGTAGCAAGCATACCGACGATGTATTCGTTCCTCGGTTACTACAACGTCTGCCATCTCGGAGCTGAAGTGCGCAACCCGGAAAGGACGATCCCGGCGAGCATGTACCTGTCCATCCTTGGCATCGGTCTTTTATACCTGCTGTACCAGACATCGCTCTTCAGCGTGCTAACGTCGGCCGAGGTTGCTTCTTCGGACTTTGTTGTAAGTCTGTTTATTGACCGTATCTATGGAAGCACTGCCGCGCAGGTCGTTACCGCTCTTGTGCTGATCGTTGCCGTCAGCTCACTCTTCAGTCTCATGCTGGGGTACTCACGTATTCCTTATGCGGCTGCCCGCGATGGGGTGTTCTTCCGCCTGTTCGAGCGGCTGCACCCGACGGAGAACTTCCCGCATGTCTCGCTTCTGGTGCTGGCTGGAATCGGGATCGCCTTTACGCTTTCTCTGACGCTGGACGACACGATCAAGTCGATCATTACCATGCGCGTCTTCACACAGTTCATCGCTCAGGCCGTGGGACTGATGGTTCTGCGTCGGAGGATCGGTCAAGAGGCCATGCCGTGGCGGATGTGGCTCTATCCCTTACCGGCTCTGCTGGCGATTATCGCCTGGCTGTGGGTGTTTAGTAGCGTATCGTCGCAGAAGCAGCTCGTCGGCATCGTTGCGCCGGTGATTGGTTCCATGGCTTTTTTGCTGCTGGCACGGTATCGCGGCAGCTGGCCATTTACAACAGCACAAGATCATGAGAGATTAGGGGGCTAGATATGACCGAGCATGCGATTGCCGGAACGATCGTCGACGTTCACAGCCGGCGACTCTATCCAGGTGTGATCTCCATCGCGAATGGACGGATAGTCAGCATCGAAGAAGTTGATGTCGCCCCCTCTGAGCATTACATCGTACCGGGTCTGGTCGATGCACACGTCCACATCGAATCATCAATGCTCGTCCCGTCGGAGTTTGCCCGTCTTGCCGTTGCGCACGGCACAGTGGCAACGGTGAGCGACCCACATGAGATCGGAAATGTCTGTGGCGTCGAGGGCGTGCGGTACATGCTCGAAAGCGCATCCCACGTTCCGTTCACAATCGCCTTCGGTGCACCGTCGTGCGTGCCGGCTACGGAATTCGAAACCGCTGGCGCGCAGATCACGGCTGCCGACATTCGGATGCTGTTCGAGGATGATCGCATTCGATATCTCAGTGAAATGATGAACTGGCCGGGAGTGCTTAACGAAGATCCGATGGTGATGCAGAAGCTGGCTATCGCCCGCGCGTGTGGACGCGTTGTGGACGGCCATGCGCCGGGATTGCGGGGCGACGATGCACGCCGGTATGCAGCGCATGGCATCAGCACCGACCACGAGTGTTTCACCTTGGATGAAGCGCTCGAGAAGATCGGATGCGGAATGAAGATCCTCATCCGGGAGGGCTCGGCTGCCAGGAACTACGATGCACTGCATCCACTGCTGGGGATGCATCCGCACATGGTTATGTTCTGCTCCGACGATATGCATCCCGACTCGCTTGTTGTCGGACACGTCAATCTGCTGGTGCAGCGATCGCTGGAACTTGGCTACGATGTCTTCGATGTTCTCCGAGCAGCCAGCGTTAACCCTATCGAGCATTACGGCCTTCCAACAGGTCTGCTGCGCGTAGGCGATCGCGCCGACCTTCTGGTGGTCGATGACCTATCGGCCTTCCGGGTGATCGAAACATGGATTGGCGGCAGCTGTGTGGCCCGCAACGGTATGTCGTTGCTACCGCATGTTTCACAGGAGCCGATCAATCGCTTCAACCGACAGCCGATCGACATAGCCGATATCGCGGGACATGCCGTCGGAACAGCTGTCAGCGCGATCGTTGCCCATGACGGTCAGCTTGTTACCTCGGAGCGGCAAGTGACACTCCCGGCTGATGATGTCCTGAAACTGGTGGTAGTGAATCGATACTCCCAGCAGCCGGTTGCGGTTGCCTATATCTCTTCCTTCGGACTGGCCCGCGGGGCCATTGCCAGTTCGGTGGCCCACGATTCACACAACATCATCGCCGTCGGTTGTACTGACCGGGAGATCGTCCATGCCGTCAATGCTGTGATCGAGGCCCGGGGTGGTATCAGCGTTGTCGATGAGCGCGGCGTGCACGTCCTCGAACTGCCGGTGGCCGGTTTGATGAGTACACTCGACGGATATGCCGTGGCCCGGCGCTACACAGAGCTTGATGCCATTGCAAAGCAACTTGGATCGTCGTTGCGTGCCCCTTTCATGACCCTATCATTTATGGCGCTGCTGGTGATTCCGCAACTGAAGCTCAGTGACAAGGGGCTATTTGATGGCGAACGATTCACGTTCACAAGTGTCGTCGCCTCGTAGATTTGCGATATGACCATGATGTATCGACAGCCCGTCTTTCCTGTTGACTCTTCCGTGCTGCGGCTGATCCAGTTCGCGCTACATGAGGATATCGGAACGGGCGATATCACCAGCGACTGTTGCATTCCCCTGACGGCACGCGCCTCGGCTAGGTTCATCATCAAGGAGCATGGCGTTATCTGCGGGCTGCCCATTCTACCCATTGTTTTCCGTCAGCTCTCCGACAACGTGCACGTCGACACGATCGTTGAGGAAGGTAGTGTCTGCGAAGCCGGAACGGTTGTTGCCAAGGTGGAAGGTCCGGCCCATGCGCTCCTGAGCGGTGAACGCACGGCACTCAACTTCATTCAGAGGATGAGTGGTGTGGCCACAAAGACCCGCACGTATGTCGACCGCATCGAGGGTACGAGCGCACAGGTCCTGGATACGCGCAAGACCATTCCGGGTTGGCGCTTGCTTGATAAGTATGCGACTACGATCGGTGGAGCCCGCAATCACCGTGTTGGACTTTACGACATGGTCATGCTAAAGGATAACCACATCTCTGCCTGCGGTGGAATCACGGCGGCAGTGGACCGCGTAATCAGCGAGCTTCGCTCGCACAAGGCCATCCGCATCGAGGTGGAGGCCCATTCGCTGGATGACGTGGCGGAGGTTCTGCAATGCTCAGGTGTGCATCGGGTGATGTTTGACAACTTCACTCCTGAACTGGTCGCTCAGGGTGTGCGAATGGTTGCTCACCGACTCGAAACAGAGGCAAGCGGGAATATCACACTCGTCAATATCCGTGAGTATGCACAGACGGGAGTCGACTACATCAGCGTCGGTGCAATCACCCACAGCGCGGTTGCACTGGACATCTCCATGAAGTTCGTTTTGCCGCGAACTCCATAGCCGCGCGATGGTTATTTGTATGATTCGTCAGCCTTTGCCTTCTTTTTAGCTGACATTGCAACCCCGTCGAGCTTGCCGTTGCCGTCGCGCGAAACGGAAAAGATCGATGGAAGGGGACCATCAAGGATGTACGACTTCAGGACAAACTCATACTTGATTGGTAGGTCCAAGGAGTTCATCATGTAGTCGAAGTCCCGTGCGATTGTCCGCTGGCTCACGTCGAGAAGACGGGCCATCTGACCTGCCGTGACGCGCTGACCATCGGTGAGGTGCTGGAGAATGATCCGTATGCGGATCAACATTGGACGAGACATGGACTTCATACGCTGAACAGACAACAACGATACAGTGGCACGATGCTACGATGGTAACTATGCCATTTAACGTCATACTTGACGCAATTGCGCAGAAATCGTCAGGAAATCTACGCTATATGATGTGATAGTACTGGTGATGATACCATCATTGACAACCCAGTACGGTCCTGCGTGACAGGGCTGGTTACAACTCTTTACGAAGACGGGCAACGGGTATGCGAAGCTGCTCCCGATACTTGGCAACGGTACGTCGGGCAACGTTGAAACCGAGCTTTTTCAGGTCCTTGCAGATCTTCTCGTCGCTAAGGGGCTTGTGTTTCGACTCGGCGTCGATCAACTCCTTGATCCGCTGCTTGATGACCCGGGTGGAGACTTCCTCGCCATCGTCTGTTGTAAGGGACTCGCTAAAGAAGTACTTGAGTTCGAATGTGCCGAAGGCTGTCAGGACGTACTTGGCGTTGACGATCCGGCACACGGTGGAAATGTCCAGGCCGGTGATCTCTGAAACGTCGCGATAGATAAGTGGCTTGAGGTGCTCGGGCCCCTTCCGAAAGAACTCCATTTGAAGGCCGACGATGGAGGTCATCACGCGCAGCATGGTGTTTTTGCGCTGACGCAATGCCTGCATGAGAAACTTCGCATCCTCGTACTTCTTGCGCAGGAACTCGCGCGTCTCACGGTTGAACTTCAGAAAGCGGGCCTCTTTCTTGAGTCGTTCATACGCCGTTGACACCTTCAGGGTGGGCAGGCGAGAGTCGTTGACGGTGATCAGAAAGTCGGTGCCATCCTCGGTGGTCTCAACCGTGAAGTCGGGCACGACGGTGTTCATTTCGGATATGATCGTGCCCCCTCCAGGTCGCGGCGTCAGGTGACGGATCACTTCCAGCGCCTCCCGCAGGTAGGACTCGGTCACATCCAGCTGACGCTCGATCACATGGTAGTGCTTCATGGCGAATGGCTCGTAGGCCTTCGTCAGAACAAGCAATGCGAGCTTCTGGGCAGCATTGGGTTTAGCTACCGCCCGCAACTGTGATACAAGACACTCTTGCACCGTACGCGAGGCTATACCCGGTGGGTCGAGCGCCTGCACCTTCCTTAGAACATTCTCAGCCTGCTGCTGAGACAGCGGTGTGACCAGCTGGTCCACGCCCTCGATAAGGTCGCGCTGGTATAGCGCCACACGAACGCCCATACTGATCTGGTGCAGGGCCAGATTGTGTTCGCTGAACCGATTGTTGATCTCCTCAACGAGCTCCGTTAGGGGGCGCCGCAGATAGCCATCGTCGTCGATGCTTCCGATAATGTACTGACCGAACTCGTGCTCCTCTACCGAGAGCGGTAGGTACCGAAGCTGTTCAAGAAGGTCCTCCTCGAGCGTCTGAACAGTCCCCACCTGAAACCGATAGTCCTCCTCGTCGTCATCGATGGGCGAGGCATCGCTGGCACTGCTGGCCGTATCGTCACCCATGAGCAGCTTCTGGAACTCGAAGGCCTCGGACATGTCCATCTCCTGGCCTGCGTCGGCAGCATCCGATCCATCCTCGGAATGCTGACCTTCGGGGCGGATGATGGCGATCTCCGGTGCTGGTGCGGCATAGGCCGTTGACTCGGCAGAAGCATCTCCGTCGCCCGTGACACGCTCGGCCTCTTCGGCCGAAACCTCGTGCTCGGATGTCTCCTCGAGCATCGGGTTGTTCTCGAGTTCATGGCGCACGTGCTGCTCAAGCTGCAAGAGCGGAAGCTGCAGCATTTTCAGATACTGGATCTGTTGCGGCGTGAGCGACTGCTGAAGTCCTGTCTGGAGATTTAGGCCGACCTTCACGACTGGCCTCCGTCCTTACCCTGGGCGGCTGCCAGCATGCGATCGTAGAGCTCCTGGCCATAAGCCCGCACAAGTGCATCGCGAAGGGACTCGACCAAAGGTGTGCCAGTCTGCAGGCCACGGTCGCGTCCTGGCTCGCACTCGTCGATCTTTTCGTAATGCAGATAAGGTCCGCCGAAGTTGGCAACTCGAATAGGGAAGAGATGACACGAAAGGGGCTTGCGGAATGAGGACGTGCCGCCATACCATGCCTTTTCGATCGCGCACTTTGCCACAGCGCCATCGTAGTACACAAACACGCAGTCGGCCTCATCAAGGCACTCCACCGACCGGTCGCCCTGTGGCCCGGTCACGGGATCGTTAGCACTGAGCCACTGGCGGGACCTCTCCGGTAGATAGGGAAGCGCTGCCGGTACTGCTTGTCGGAGCTGATCGATCTCTTCCTCAAGAAGTGGCGCTCCAGCGCCCCCCTTCATGGTGCAGCAGGCCCCCTTGCATCGCTTCAGATCGCACGAAAACGACGCGGTGAGGACCTGTTCTTGGATCAGCAGATGGTCGAGTAGAATCATGCGTGCGAAAAATTAGCACGATTCTTGCTAGGAATAACACACAGCTACAATGCTGACCGTAAACGCAGCGAGTTCGTCACGACGGTAACCGAGCTCATGGCCATGGCAAAGGCCGCATACATGGGGGTGAGCTGCACGTTGAGCAGCGGCAGAAAGACCCCGGCAGCAAGGGGGATTCCGACCACATTGTACATGAACGCCAGAGCGAAGTTCTGGCGTATGACTCGCATTGTGGCGGCCGATATTCTGAACGCATCGACAAGCGAGCGCAGGTCATTGCGCATGAGATTCACGTCGGCAGCATTCTTTGCCACATCCGTACCAGTGGCCATGGCAATGCCAACGTCGGCCTGCGCCAGGCAGGGGGCATCGTTGATACCGTCGCCGACCATCGCCACGGTGTTACCCCGACGTTGCAGGGTGGAGACGATCTCCAGCTTCATCTCCGGGGTGACAGAGTGCATCACGTCGTCGATGCCGGCCCGATGTGCGATGGCGCGCGCGGCGCGCTCGGTATCGCCGGTGAGCATGATGCGCCGCGCTACGCGCTGGTTGAGCTGAAGGAGCACCTCAAGGGCATCGTCTCGGAGCTCGTCGGCAACACCGACGGTTGCGCAGACAAGGCCATCAATGCTGACGTAGATCGACGTCAGTCCATCTTCGGCGTCGTGTTCTGCTGCTTGCCTGATGGCATACGGGATGATCAGCAGTGATTCGGTCATCATCGCCTCATTGCCGATGCGAACGCGATGGCCTGCTACCGTGGCCAGAGTACCGCGGCCGGGAACTGTGCGATGATCGCTCACGGCAAGGCGCTCGCCGCCGGATTCGTCACACCATGCCGCAATGGCTCTTGCCAGAGGGTGCTCCGAACGATGTTCAAGGCTGCCGATCAGTGACGGCAGGAGCTCGCGGCGAGCTTTGGGATGATCGATCTGCGTGAAGCGCTGCACACGTGGCGTGCCTTTGGTCAACGTACCGGTCTTGTCGAACACGACTGTGTCAACCGTTGCCAGGCGCTCGAGGCTAGCGGCCGTTGAGAACAGCACCCCGCGTTGCGCGGCAATTCCCGTACCCACGATTATGGCCGTTGGAGTGGCTAACCCCAGTGCGCAGGGGCAGGCGATAACCAGAACGGAGATCGCGGCGATTAGGGGCTGTCCAGCAGGATCAACTCCCGGAACAAGAAGGAGCCACGCAACGTACGTTACGATGGCGATCAGAAGAACGATCGGAACGAACACTGCACTGATGCGATCTGCCAGTCTCTGCACGGGGGCCTTGCTGGACTGAGCGCGCTCAACGGCGCTAATGATTCCCGACAGTACAGTGCCGGTGCCAACGGCCGTGGCGCGGGCCGTGAACGATCCGTCGGCGTTCACCGAGCCGCCGATGACACGGTCGGAAACCGTGCGCTCCACCGGGATGCTTTCGCCGGTGAGCATCGACTCGTCGATCGATGTGCTGCCATCGAGGATGGTGCCATCGACCGGCACGCGCTCGCCCGGGCGCACGAGGAACACGTCTCCAACCACGACGTCTCCCACGGGAATACGAAGCTCGTTACCGTCTCGCAGCACAACCGCATGGTTGGGATGCATGCGCATCAGCAGCGAAAGCGTTTCAGCGGTCCGACTCTTGGCGCGCGACTCAAGCCACTTGCCAAGCAATACCAATGTGATGATGGTTGCTGCCGAGTCATAGTATGCGCCGGCGTGCGCATGCATCTGCTCGGGTGACACGGTCATGATGCTGCTGATCACAAATGCAGAGCCAGTACCAAGAGCAACCAATGTGTCCATCGTTGCAGCACGCCGCTTCAGCGCGTGGTAAGCCCCCTGAAAGAACATTCTTCCGGACCAGAGCACGGGAAGTGTGAGCACAAAGAGCAGTTCATTCAGCCGATCGAGATGCCAGCCCGTCATGGCCGACATCGCCAGTATGACCACAGCCAGGCTGAACGGTGCGGCCAGTAGAAGTGCCCGACGGTAGACATGTGCCGGTGCATCAAGGCGGGCGAGGAATTCAGCGGTAGAAGATTGATCGCGCTCGATGTAGATCGCCTCGACGCTGTATCCCGCTGAAACAACGGCCTGCCGAAGGATTGCCTCGTCGACGCCCGGCGCGAGCTCAACCTTGGCGCTGTTGGTTACAAGGTTGGCCACAGCCGAATGGACGCCGGGGATGGACGTGAGTGCGGATTCGACCGCCGACACGCAAGCCGCGCAGTGCATGCCGGTGATATCGATCGTGCGCGTGGTCACTTACCTGGCGTCGTCGCGCAGTTTGTCTTTGAATTGCTTCTTGAACTTCTCCACTTTGGGACGCACGACGAAGGCACAATAGGGCTGTGAGCCATTCTGCTCGTAATAGTTCTGATGATAGTCCTCGGCCTTGTAGAAGACCGATGCCGGAGAGACCTCGGTGACGATAGGATCGGGCCAGGTCTTCGACTCTGTCAGCTGCCGGATATACTGTCGACTTATCGAGTCCTGCTCCTGACTGTGGGTGTAGATCGCGCTGCGATACTGCGTGCCGACGTCATTGCCCTGGCGGTTCAGCGTCGTAGGATCATGGGCTGCGAAGAAGATCTGAAGGATGTCCGCATACGAGACAATCGCCGGATCAAAAGTCACCCGGCATACCTCGGCGTGACCCGTTGTACCTTCACAGACCTGCTTGTACGACGGATCTTTGACCGATCCGCCGGTGTACCCGCTTTCAACCGACACCACGCCGTCGACGAGCTCGAAGACGGCCTCGATACACCAAAAACATCCACCGCCAAGGGTGGCTACTTCACGCTGCGTGCTAGCATTCATGTGGGCTGGTTCGTTTGAGGAAAAGGAAGGGGGCTGGTTGTTTGCCTCGGCGCAGCCGATCGTGGCCGCCATGGCGGCGAGGGCTGTTATGAGGCGGACAAAAAAGCGAGGTGATTTCATGATGCGGACCGTGCGATGCTAAAGCCAAGAAATGCCATCAGCATGCAGCCGATGGTCGTCAGAGCGAGATAGGCAAACATCATGGCGGGTGCATGACGTTCCAGCAGAGTCGTTGTTTCAACCGCGAAGGCCGAAAGGGAGAAGCCCGACGAGATAGCGCAGTGCACTTCCGATGGCTCCACCAAAAATCACATAGATGATGCCCATGACCCGAAACATACGTTCATGCTCGGATATCTTTGCGTTTATGAAAAACGCTGTTGTGATCCTCGCACTTCTCGCGGTCTTCTTTCGCCTGCCCGCGCAGAACCATTTCATCCATACCAACACCATGGTGGACATACCGGGGTCAGAGCCCCGGGAGCATCCTCTGAACGTCGAGCGAATGACGCTGCGTGTGCGCTTTGATCCGCCAAACGGAGTGGTGTATGGAAGCGTAACGCACGTCTTCAGGGTGCTGCAACCGCGTGTCGATTCGGTGGAGTTTGATGCCATCAAGATCCGCGTGCAGTCGGCCACACTTGGCGCCCGCTCAGTGCGGTACCGTTCAACGGACACGTCCGTGATCGCCTATTTCGAGCCGGCGCTGACGTGGGACACGGCCGACTCGCTCACGTTCACATACGAGGCAACTCCGCGCAAGGGCATTTACTTCATCGGCTGGAATGATCCGAGCGGACGCATGCGTCGGCAGATCTGGACGCAAGGTCAGGGCATTGACAATCGGCACTGGATCCCGATGTACGATGAGATGAATGATAAGATGATCACCGAGACAATCACCACGTTTGACGGATCGTACGAAGTACTCTCCAATGGCACGCGCCTGGGTGTGTCTACGAATCCGGATGGGAGCAAGACATGGCACTACCGCATGACGCGGCCTCATGCATCGTACCTGCTGATGCTGGCCATTGGAAAGTACACGATCACCGAAAAACGATCGGCCAGTGGCGTTCCGATTTACCTGTATTCCTATCCGGAGCATCCTGAGCGCATTGACCCCACCTACATGTATAGCGTCGAGTCGATGGATTTCCTCGAACAGGAGATCGGCGTGCCGTATCCATGGGAGTCGTACAGTCAGGTGCCGGTTGCCGATTACATCTTTGGCGCCATGGAGAATACGACGGCGACCATCTTTGGTGACTTTTCCCAGACGGACCGCCGAGGCTGGCTGGATCGTTCGTACGTGGGTACGAATGTTCATGAGCTCACGCACCAGTGGTTCGGTGACCTTGTGACGGCGCGCAGCAATAAGTCCGTGTGGCTGCAGGAGAGCTTTGCCACCTTCTATCCCCATCTGTTCACCAAGCGCACGCCCGCTCTTGGCGGCGAGGACGGTTATCAGTGGAGTCGTCGCGGCATGCACCGCAGTGCACTCAACGCTGCGGAAAACGACCGATTGCCGATCGTACATCCGTCACCAGGATCAGCGAGGATCTATCCGAAGGGGGCGAGTGTGCTCGATATGATGGCGTATGTCTTTGGTGACTCCGCCCTGCGTCGGGTGATCCGGCATTACACCATGCGCCACATGTATCAGAACGTCGAGACCAACGACCTGTATCAGTCATTTCAGGACACCCTCGGTGTATCGCCGGAGTGGTTTTTCGACCAGTGGCTGTACAAGGGAGGAGAGCCCCATTATCGGGTGAGTCATTCACCCGGAAGTGCGATGATCTCCGGTAGCCTTACTCCGTGCACGATGGTTGCCATCGAGCAGATCCATCAAATGGATGCGCTTACGGGACTGTTTCGCATGCCAATTGATGTGGACGTCTACTACGCCGATGGTAGCTCCCGCAGACTTCGCACAGATGTTTCCAAACAAGTCACTACGGTCTTTGTACCGAACCCCGGCAACAAGGCAGTTTCCTTTGTCCTGTTTGACCCGGGCTCATACATCCTCAAGAAGGTTGCGTTTGAAAAGACCTGGCAGGAACGGCGAGAACAGCTGCAGAGAGCAGCGAACATGATCGATCGTTACGATGCGCTTGAATCGATGCGCGGTGAGGCCGACAGAAACGATGAGCGTCTCGGACTTCTCTCGGAGGTCATGACTCGAGAGTCGTTTCACGCCATGCGGTCGGAGGCGGCTTCTCAGGCTGTCGAGATGGGCAATAATGGATATGCCAAGGCATGGTCCATCGCGGCTAAGGGGCTTGCCGATCCCCATGTGGAGGTCCGTAAAGCCACGCTCAACGCCCTTGGGGTCGTGCCGAAGGAGCTTCGCGATGATGTCGAGGCCATGCTGAAGGACTCTTCGTACTACGTCATACAGACCGCTCTGAGCAAGCTCGCCCGTTCCTTCGCGTCGGATGTACGCCGATTCTCATCGGCCGTGGCCGATGTGCGAGGGCCACACGAACGCGTCCGTATTGCTCGCCTGGAACTCGATGCCGAAGGTGGCTCCTCATCTGCTTTGAATGACCTGTCAGACCTCTGCGGTCCGGGTTGGGAGTTCATCACCCGCCAGAACGCAATGGGGGCTTTGCGCCGTGTGGGTCGGGTTACCCCGCTGGCAGCTGGACACATGGTGGCGGCGGTTCTGAGTACCAATAATCGACTGAGCGTCGTCGCGAGCGGCGTCATAAACGCTCTATGCGAGCAGCCCAAGATCAAGCAGGAGTTTCGTCAAATAGTTGACAAGCAACAACTTACGCCGCACCAGAAGGCGCTTTTGTCATCAATCTTCCGCTGATCAGCGTAAAATTGGTTCGATTCTTGCTTCGCCATGGGCGTCGATGTGTGGACAACTGCTGAATTGTGGTTGTTTCAGATGCCGGCGTTGTCTATTTTCGACGGTCGTGTGCCCGAGAACGCTCCGGGCGCATGTCGTTCGTACAAACACAGCCAATGAACATGATTCGAAATACTCATTCAACTCCAGGAGGAGCTATGCTTCGTACCAGTACAGCGTTTGTCGCCTTGCTTGCGGCATTGATCATCGGAGGTGCGTCAGCGATCGCACAACCGACGGTCTCGATCGTCTCAAACCCTGCAAGCGCCTACGTTTGCTTTGGTGCCTCGCACAACCTGATCTGTATTGCCAACACACCGGCATCATCACGCACGACGTACCAGTGGTACCGTGACGGTGTGATGCTCAACGGACGCACTGGCAACTTCATGACGCTGAACATCTCGGACTACTCGAGCGGTGGCGTTTACACGTGTGCGGTGACGGCAGAGGACACAGTGGCATTCACAGGTTCCACAACGGTGTTTTCAGAAGGCGCGTCGGTCATGGTCGTGCGTGAAACGCAGATCACGTCGCACCCAACGTCTGTTTCCACCACCAAGGGCGGTACGGCGCATCTCACGGTCTCGGTCGAGGCCGTTGGTGCTCCGCAAAACTTCGTCCCTGGTTATCAGTGGATGAAGCGTACGTGGAACTCCACGACGCTTACATACAATGACACCCCGATCAATGACAACGGCCGTGTCTACGGTTCGCAGTCGTCGATTCTCACGATCACCGATGCCAGCGATTCGGACACGACGGGTCTTTACGTCTGCGAAGTCACCGGTTTCTGCAAGGGTGCAATCAAGTCGCGCGTCGCTCGCGTGTTCATGCCAGCCGTTGCTGTATCGAACATGACTCCGAACCTTTGCCAAGGCGGAACGCTGTCACTGTCATGTGACAATAACGTGTCTTCGCTTCCTGAAGGCGCTGCCAGCTGCCAGTGGTTCAAGGGCAGTGCAAAGCTTGTAAACGGCAACGGTGTTTCGGGTGCCACGGCGAACGTGCTCAAGGTCGCGAACGTAACGGCTGCCACGGCAGGCGAGTATAGCTGCGTGGTCACGTACGGTTCAACGAACCTCCGCATTGCTTCGAATCCGATCGTGGTCACGGTTGGCGCTGAGCCATCGATCGTTCGCAATCCGGAAACAACGACGGCATGCGAAGGCCAGGTCATGACGATGTCTGCTGTTGCGACAGGCGAAGGCCTCACGTTCCAGTGGATGAAGGGTTCCGAGATCCTGAAGGGTGAAACAGGAGCAACGCTGTCAAAGGTTGTTACGACCGAGGATGCAGGGTTCTACAGCGTCGTCGTAAGTAACATGTGTGGCGTGAAGACCTCGCGCATTGCTGAGCTTAACATTGAGCCCCTTCCTGCCATCGAATCACAGCCGAACGACGTTGCTTTCTCGGAAGGCGCACCGATCAGCTTCACGGTTATGGCCAAGGGCCGCAACATTTACGACTATCAGTGGTACCTCAACGGTGTGGCCATTGATGGTGCAACCAAGCAGACCTATACCGTCGCTAGCGCAAAGCGCAGCGATGAAGGTCAGTACTATTGCCAGCTGACAAATCTTTGCGGCACCGTTAAGTCACGTGTTGCTACGGCTTCCGTGGCCATGGGAGTCACCGACGATGTTGTTAACGGCGGCTACATCATGAGCATTGCTCGTCCAAACCCAACGAACGACGTTGCAACCATCAGCTACACGCTGCCATCGGTTGAGACGGTTCGCATGGTCATCTCCGACCTGACGGGACGCGAGCTCGCTACACTGAGCAACGAAACTGTCAGCGCCGGTACGCATGCTGTAACATTCAGTGCTTCTGAACTGAACGTCACACCTGGTGTGTACAACGTGACGCTGACGGCAGGAACATTTGTTGCCACACAGCAGGTGGTTGTGGTCAAGTAAGACCTTTAACGAAGACACCTATCACACAAACGGCGGCAAGGAGAGATCCTTGCCGCCGTTTCTCGTTTGTACGGTCGTATGCGTTTACCTGGAGCAGGAGAGCTTAACGAAGATCGATAACTTCCCACCCCTTTGGCGGAGTATACCGAAAGCTGGATGCAGCGATCGAAGGGTTGCGTTTGAACCGTGAAATGGCATAGGTGATGCGTGAGGGGCCGGAAGCCACCGTGATCTGTGTAACGGTATAGGATGCATTGAGTGTGACGTCGAGCGATGTGACGTTTGCGATCACTGCCGCTGGCTCCGGAGCACTCAAGCGCAGGATGGTTGAAGTTGCATTGCTCTGTACGACCTGAGATCGATACACCGACATGATCTCGAAGAACACCCGCTCCAGTGAGACGTCGGTGGAAAGGGGCTTGTACGCATTGATGACGACGCTACGAGTGGAGGCGTCGCCGCTCCAGACCGTTTTACCATCGCAGACAATGGTCCGTCCGGCAACTTCTATACGGTACATTCCGCCCCTTCGAGCGCTGATTGTTCCGGACACACCGTCCGAACCACTGAATGTCATTCTCAGCGAGGTGAGTGATCGGTACTTAGCGTGAAATGCCGCAAGAGCATCGCTGGCCGACAGCTCATGGGTGCCGAGAGCAAGCAGCAAGATGCCTACCGAAGCAGTCTGAAGGGATGATCGCATAGGGATGATTATCGAGGTGAAGAAATACGGGCGCCTACCGGGCCCCGCAGACCGGAGTATCCTGTCAATTCGGCATCGATCGAGCCGATAGGGATCTTTGTGCTGACCTTTACAGGGATTCGACGTTCGTCATCGGAAAGCCATAGCAGAAGCTTTCCTTCAAACTTGAAGAGACTGCCAGACTTGATGACTGGCTCGACCAGGACGCAGCGGAATGTGCCGGCTTCAACCTCGACGTTCTGACGTCCAAGGATCTTGACGGCCAGATCGTGCGTCTCTCGATCGAAGAAATTCTGAAGGTAGATGACCTCTCCACGCTTGTAGCGCGACAGATCGAGGGCGCGGATGTAGTAGAACGCCGATACGATGTCATGCACAAACACCGGGATCGGAAAATTACCCTCGGTGGTCGTGGCAAGCTTGCCGACATGGTCAAACGATGCCGAGAAGTCCTTATGAAAGCCCCCTTCACGGATACTCTGTTCAAACTTCCAGGGGAAGATGCCGTCAATGTCGACGAGCGTACGATACCTATCTCGTACGCGGTAGAGAAAGTCCAGAGATTTCAGCGAAGCTACCTCAAAGCGCACGTCATAGCAGGGTCTGCCAGAAACCATCACCGGCTGCTTGCCGATAGAGAAGTACGCCGTGCCGGCTTTGATAAACTTGTATCCAACGCTGTATTCAAGTCGCTCGCCGAGTCCAAAGGCCTCGTTGGCGATGTGTCTGAGCGGTGGTCGATCGTCGTCGGCCTGCAGCAGGAGCGCTGCAGAAAGAACGAGTGCGGCGATGGTGATGGGGCGAAACACGCGTCAGAAAGGACGTGCCGCTTGGAAGCGTCGTGTGCCAGCAGAATGAAAAGTGGGCCCGGCCGGATTTGAACCAGCAACCAACGGATTATGAGTCCGCTGCTCTAACCGTTGAGCTACGAGCCCGTGGCTGATAGACGTATCAGTTGAACAGACCAACAAAAACGCCGATTTGAGCGGACAGGCCGTTGATGGCGATTGATGACGGAACGTTCAGAGCTGTACCGTACGTGTTTGCTGTCCAGTCAGAGGTTGATACCGGCACTGCATAGTTGGCCTGAGCCCTAAGATTCAGAAACGGGGTAACAGCGTACTCGATTGAGAGCCGCGGCAAGATGCTCAGCGAGCTCTGTTCGAGAAAAACCTGCGAGGTGAAGGAAGTGTCGATCGACCAATCAAATGAACCGCTTGTGGAGGACGACGTTATCGTCGAATAGCCAGACGTTAGCCCCACTCCTGGAATGATCGCAAGCTTTGCTGTTGGTACGATCGCGTAGTCGATATGGAGAGAACGAGTAGAAACGGCGTATTCGAGGCTCTTCTTCACGCCGCCGCCGGTGCCGACCATATCTTTCACCGAGTTGACAGATCCGGAGAGCCATGAGAAGCCCAGCCGGAAATTCGGGAAGACGCCAACGGCTGTAAAGAACTCGGCTCCAGCCATAAAGAAAGGAGATGACAGTTCATCGAGCCCCATTTTCGATGCTTGCGAGTTGAGGTCTGCAACGTTCGGTGTGAATAACGAAAACACGGGTCCGATGCCAATCGAGGAATACGCCACGGTTTCCTCCGGCAACGGCTCCTCGTCAAAGCTTAGCTCGTCCAGCCGATCGTCCTGTGCCGCAGCGCAGACGAAGCTTAACATGGTCATAAGAACGATGGCAAATGGCCGAAACATGATATCGACTCCATAAATGGTTGACTGCGAAGATACGGGGCTCCGTAGTTTCGTCGCCATGAAGATCGTTGCAGTGATCCTTGCTGGCGGACTGGGTGTTCGGCTCTGGCCGCGGGGCACCGAGAGAAAGCCGAAGCAGTTCGTTCATGCGATCGGTGAAGGCACACTGATCCAGAATACCGTGGCACGACTGCAGCCGTTGATCGAACTTGCCGACGTCCACGTTGTCACTACGGTCGACCTTCACCACCACATTCTAGACCAGCTGCCGATGGTTGCGCCGGAGCGCATCATCAGCGAGCCGTTTGGACGCAACACCGGTCCTGCCATTGCACTCTCGGCCGCCGAGATCGAGCAACGCTACGGTCCGGATGTTGTCATGGTCATCCTTCCGAGCGACCACGTCATTAGCAACATTCGCGAGTTTCAGGTTGTGGTTGACATGGCAAGCACGGCGGCAGTGGCAATGGACTGCATCATGACCATTGGAGTGATGCCCACCAGACCCGAGACCGGATATGGCTACATCCAGGTCGGCGATGCAATGACAAGCGACAATCCCGTTCTGCGCGATCATGTCAAGGGCGTACGCAGCTTTGCCGAAAAACCCGATGCAGCCACTGCACAGCGTTTTATCGATGCGGGTGACTTCGTGTGGAACAGCGGCATCGTTGTCGGGACAGCGAAGGCCATCAATCGTGCGGTTGAACAGTACATGCCAGATCACGCCCCCTTGCTGCGCCAATGGCAGCGACGAGGCCAGGGGGCTGACCACAAAGAACTGCTCGAATCGCTCTACAGACAGATGAGATCCGTCTCATTTGACGTTGCTGTGCTGGAACGCGATCCGACCATCGGTGTTGTGGAGGGCTCTTTTGGGTGGAGCGACCTGGGAACGTGGGATGAGCTCTATCGTATGTCGCTTAAAGACGGGAAGAACAACGTCATCGAAGGAAACGTCACCACCGTGCGAACGACCAATAGTCTTATCTCTGCAGGGTCCGGACGACTTGTGGGAGTCGTGGATGTCGATAATCTGATCGTTGTCGAAACGGAGAACTCTGTGCTCGTGTGTAGGCGCGGTCTGACGGAAAATGTCCGCGATCTTGTTGAGCTTCTGCGTCGACGACAGATATCAAAGCACTTTTAGCCCCCTTCAATCATGCGCCTCTTCATACTACCGCTGATCGCCTGTGCTGCCATGATGGCGGTTTTGCCCGTGCATGCTCAGCAAGGTCGGATGGCAGACTCGTCGGCTCAGGCCTTGCGAGAGGTGCGGCGTCAGATAGAACGCGATCGGCGGGCGTCGGATAGTCTGCGTGCGCAGTGGGACCGTCAGTGGCGCCTGAGCGATAGTCTTCGCGTGGAGTCTATGCTCTTGCGCATGCGAAGTGACTCGCTGCGCAAGGCCGTAACGGTTTCCGAACGTCGGGAGCTGGAGCTTCTGCAGTCGCTCACAAAACAGGATACTTCCGAGCCCGCGCAAATGGCGCCAGCAGACACGTCATCGGTGGTTGTAACAAAGCGTGACAGCCAGATCGTTGCCGGTGCCGTGCGCGCAACGCGGACGCAGCGCGTGCCCACTGGTCGCACAGTGAGTGACTCTCTTACAGAACTGATCATGCGTCGTGATTCCGACACGGGAACAGCCTCGTACTATGCCGATGCCTTCCATGGTCGTCGCACATCAAGCGGTGAGGTCTTTGACATGCATGATAGAACATGTGCGCATCGCTGGCTTCCGTTCAACACCAAACTTCTGGTTACCAATCTGGCCAATGGACGTCAGGTGGTGGTCAGGGTGACCGATCGAGGACCTTGGAAGAAGTCCAGGATCATCGACCTGTCCAAGCAGGCGGCCGTTGATCTGGATATGATCAGGGCAGGCACGGCGCGCGTCAGTCTTCGAGTGGTCGATGACAACGTTGAACCGATAAGGAGTGACTCGACAGGCAGCCGTTAGCGAACTCTACTGGGAGGTCCGCTCTTAACAGAAGGGGATCTTCACCACTTCAGCCGGGAAGGTTGTTCCGCGAGCTGCAACGTCGATCGTCGTTCCCGGTGTCGCAAGAGCCGTTGGTACGTACCCGAGTCCGATCCCGACACCTAGCGTCGGCGACTGATTACCACTTGTGACGATGCCAACGCTCTGTCCTTCGTGAGAGATCGCATAGCCGCTGCGTGGAATGAGCTTTTCGGTGAGCATCTTGAAGCCTACCAGCTTGCGCTGCGGGCCCTGTTCCTTAACTGCAGCGATCACATCGCTTCCATTGAATGCACCCTTGGCAAGCTTGGTGATCCACCCGAGACCTGCTTCGATCGGATTCGTCTCGTCGGTAATGTCATTACCATACAGGCAGTAACCCTTTTCCAGTCGGAGGGTGTCACGTGCTCCGAGTCCGATCCACGCGATGCCATGCTCGGCACCTGCATCGAACAGGGCCTTGACAACTGTTTCGGCAACGGCCACATCTCCGGTGAAATAGAGTTCGAAGCCGATCTCTCCGGTGTAACCCGTGCGCGATAGGATCATGGGCACTCCGGCGAGCGTGCCTTCAGCAAATCCGTAGTACTGGATCTCGGAAAGATCCGTCGAGGTCAGCTTCTGGAGGATCTCAATGCTCTTTGGTCCCTGCACAGCAAGCAGGCTATAGTCGTCGCTGCGATCGACAAGTTCGACATTGGCAAATCCTTCGGCCTGCTGACGTACCCAGGCCCAGTCCTTGTCGATGTTCGCGCCGTTCACAACAAGCATGTAGGAGTTTTCCGCCAGCATGTAGACCAGCAGATCGTCCACCAGGCCACCATCAGGGCGGGGGAGCGCCGAGTACTGAGCCTTTCCGGGTGTCAGCTTTGAAGCGTCGTTCACGGTGATCTTCTGGATCAGCGCCAGCGCATCTGTGCCGGTTAAGAAGAACTCGCCCATGTGCGAAACATCGAAGATCCCGACGCCACTGCGAACGATTCTGTGTTCGGCGATAATGCCAGTCGGATACTGGATGGGCATTTCGAACCCGGCGAATGAGACCATTTTCGCGCCGGCGGCAAGGTGAAGGGCGTGGAACTTCGTCGTCTTCATGTCGTACCTTCGTAAAGAGAATTGCGAATATAACCAGCCACGGCTCCAGGGAGTTTCTGCATGACCTCGCGACGTTCAATGCTGCGCTCGCTCGCGGCACTCGGTCCGACCGCGCTTTTCGCCTCTGATGCGTTGGCAGAGGTGACTCGCTGGTTGCCTTCGGCACTGCCGAATGTGCCTCCTGCGCTGGTTGCATCCGATGAGGATTTCTGGGTGACGGTCCAGCAGGCTTTTGATGTGGACCGTTCGATCATCAATCTCAACAACGGCGGCGTGTCCCCCTCGCCCCGTACCGTTCAGCAGGCCTTCCGGCGATATACGGAACAGGCCAACAACATGCCGGCCTATGAGATGTGGCGTCACCAGGAACCACAGGTTGAGACCATCCGTGAGGGGTTGGCAGGGATCTTCGAGGTCGACGCCGAGGAGATCGCCATCATGCGCAATGCCAGTGAGGCACTTGAGACTCTCCAGCTGGGCGTGCCTCTCGAACGGGGCGATGAGGTGCTGACAACAACGCATGACTATCCACGTATGCTCACCACGTGGGATCAGCGCGTTCGTCGTGATGGGATCGTCCTGAAGAAAGTGGGTATACCGACGCCCCTTCGCCGACGTCAGGACATGGTCGATAATATAGAAGCGGCGATTACACCGCGCACCAAGGTCATCCACATTTCTCATGTGGTGTTTCTAACGGGACAGATCCTGCCCGTGCGCGATGTCTGCCGCCTTGCAGCGAAGCGCGGAATCCGGTGCTTCGTTGATGGGGCACACTCATTTGCGCATTTCCCGTTCACTCAGAAAGATCTTGAATGCGAGTTTTTCGGAACCGCACTTCATAAGTGGTTTCTCGGTCCGATCGGCACGGGTATGCTCTACGTCAAGAAGGACCGCATAGCCGACATCTGGCCGCTGATGTCGGCGCCCAAGGAGATGGATACGAACATCCGCAAGTTCGAAGAGATCGGTACGCATCCGGCAGCGATGCACAATGCCCTCATCGAGTCCATTGCCTTTCACCGTGCCATGGGCATTGAGCGCAAAGCTGCGCGACTGCGATACCTGCACAGCGTGTGGACGGATCAGCTTGAGAAGTACGAGACGGTGCGCTTTCTAACCGACATCAAGGACGATGACAATCAGTGCGGACTGCGTCTGGTGCACGTCGAGGGTACGGATCCGGGCAAGGTCTCGAGTTATCTTCTGGAGAAGCATCGGATCTTCACCGTCTCGATCGGGCATGAGGACTTCAAGGGGCTACGGGTAGCCCCTTCCGTCTATACAACTGTTGACGAGATGCAGCGCTTTGCCAAGGCCATGAGCATCATTGCCCGCGGTGAGGCCGGCTCTGCCGTGTCAATGGATCTGAAGGGCTGAGCGGCGCGGCGATTCGCCAATGTCGGAGAAGCTCGGCGGACTGTTGGGTCGGAATACTTCGTCGAGTTCATTCTCGAGTGTTCGCGTCTGGTGAAACCGTTCCTGGTCGCGCACGAAGCTGGCCATGATCTCAAGGTGCCATGGCGGTAGCAGCGTCACATGCACCCCCTCGTCCCAGTCGAATGATCTCAGGTGCGCCCCTTGGCCTCTCATGAGACGTCGGAGATTCTCCAGCAGGTCACCGATAAAGTCGGCAATGTCCGCCTCGTCGGTCACCGATAGCAGCACGTGCAGATGATCCTCTCGGGCATGCATTGCGGCACACTCAAGCTTGTGCTTTCGGGCCGTCAGATCGATAGTCTGTTCGAGAATGTGCTTCACGTCCGGGGGGATCATTGAGTCCTGACGTGGTATGAGAATCAGATGCAGACCGAGTCCTTTGTAGCCATGCATGGCATGCTCCCGCATAATTGTGGTTAAACCGGTGGTTGTTTCGGTCGATGTGACGTCAAGGGGGCGAAACGTGACATGCGCCGTGAAGCCGGGCCAACATCCGTGACAACTGCGCGTCGTAGATTGCCGCTCCGAGGGCGCCCAGTCGGTGCGCACGGGTAGTTCCACTTCACAACAGCGATAGAGGCCCCTTCCTATGCTCGGTATGTTGCGTTCACTTTTTGGCGGCTCGAACGACGAGCTGTTGCAGGCCCTGCGGCAGGGAGCTCTCATCATCGACGTCCGAACACGGGCCGAATATCAGGGTGGGCACGTGGCCGGATCGAAGAACATTCCTCTCAACGAGGTCCCTGCGGCTCTTGAGAAACATCCCAAGGCAAAGCCCATCGTCTTCTGCTGCGCCTCTGGTGGCCGCAGCGGTCAAGCAACGTCATTCGCCGCGTCGAAGGGATATACCGCAGTCAATGGTGGTCCGTGGACGACCGTGAATAAGGCAGTTTCCGACATTCAACAAGGACAATGAACATGATCAGGATCGCCATCGCTCTCGTGTTTCTCGCAACGATGTTTTCATGTACGATGAGTGCCCAGCAGGTCAAGGACGTCGACGTCAAGGCTGCCAAGGCCATAATCGACAAGGGTGGCGTGACCATTCTTGATGTTCGCACTCCCGCCGAATACCAGGCCGGCCATATCGCTGAATCTGTCTTGGCCAACTACAACGATCCGGCATTCGAGTCCATGATCGCCAAGATCGATAAGAACAAGCCCGTGCTGGTGTATTGCGCAGCCGGTGGCCGCAGTTCCAGAGCAGCCAAGCTGATGTCCGAGAAGGGCTGGAAGAACGTTAGCAACATGCTTGGTGGAATGGGGGCATGGGGCAAGGCCGGCTATGTAGTGGACTTTTTTGAAGAGGGTAAGGGTAAGAAGTAACCAGCATCAATGCTAACGCTAACACTGAAGCCGCGTGAGGAAAGACGCCTTCGCGACGGTCACCTGTGGGCCTATCGTGATGAGCTGGTGCATGCGCCCGATGCTGTGCCCGGTGAGCTCGTGCGCCTTGTGGCCCATGACGGATCGTCGCTCGGATCTGGCGTGTACAATCCGCTTTCGAAGATTGCCGTGCGCCTGTTAGGGGGCGAGGTAGAGACACTTGACACGGATTTTTTCGTTCGACGTTTCCGGACGTCCCTCCAGCTGCGACGTCGGATGCTCCCGAACGAAGAGGCCTATCGTCTCGTCTTCGGCGAGGCGGATATGCTCAGCGGGCTGATCGTTGACGTATACGGACAGTACGCAGCGCTGCAAATGCTTTCAGCAGGGATGGATCGTGCCAAGCCCCATGTCATTGAAGCGCTCCGGCAGGAGTTGCCCGATCTCAAGGGTATCATTGAGAAGAACACAGCCCAGACCCGCAAGAAGGAGGGTCTCGAACTTGTCGATGCCGTCGTCTGGGGTGAGATTCCTGAGCGGGTGCATGTTCGAGAGAACGGTCTTGCCTTGGAGATCGATCTTCTTGGCGGCCAGAAGACAGGTTACTTTCTTGATCAAAAGATCAACCGCCGCGTGGTGGGGTCACTCTCGGCCGGCCGTAGCGTCTTGGATTGCTTTTGCAATGTCGGCGGCTTTGCGCTGAATGCGGCGCAAGGGCATGCGGCCATGGCGGTGGGCGTGGACTCATCCGAATCGGCCATCAACAGTGCGACCCGGCACGCCGAGATCAACGGGCTCGACAATTGCCAGTTCGTCAAGGCTAACGTTTTTGACCTGCTGCGCGAGCACATCGAGCAGGAGCGGGTCTGGGACATGGTCATTCTCGACCCACCCTCGTTTGCCAAATCCCGTTCGGCCATTCGCGGTGCGCTTGCCGGGTACTCTGAGCTGAACCGCAGCGCTATGAAGCTGCTGCGGCCCGGCGGATTGCTCGTTTCTTCCTCGTGCACACAGCTTGTCAGCGAGCATGATCTGCTTGATATCCTCTATCGGGAATCTGCACGAATCCGAAAACGTCTGCGTCTTGTGCACCGCGGTTCGCAAGCTCCCGATCACCCGGTCCTGCTTTCCATGCCAGAGACGCAGTACCTGAAGTTCCTGGTCTTTGAAGTGATCGGCGATCCGTAATTTCTTGATACGGGGCTGACATGTTAGAATTTGAATACGAAGACAACGACAACGACGAACAGGACCGACGGGATCTCGACGAGACCCTGAAGCGGTTCCGTGAGTCCGTACGCAGTGGCAACTGGCAGCAGGGCTCACCTACACCCGATGCACTGGAGTCGATCGTTCAGTACTGTCTCGAAACCAACAAGTTTGATGATGCCCTGACGTTCTCTCTGCTATGGGTAGAGAAAGCCCCCTACGCTTCCGATGCATGGCACAAGCTGGGGATGGCCTATGGTAGCCAGAATCGCTGGACTGAGGCACTCGAGGCGTATGACCGCGCCATTTCTCTTGATCCGGTTGATACGGAGATCCTGGTCAACCGTGGAATTGCTCTTGAGCAGCTCGACCGGCTTGAAGAGGCCATTGCCGTTGTGGAAGAAGTGCTTGCGGCCGACCCGTCGAACCTTGACGGACTGTTTACGAAGGCCCTGATCCTGCAGAAGCGCGGCCGTTATGACGAGGCCATAAGGATCTTTGGCTATCTGGCTCGCCAGACCGGCTATGAGCGTGATGCCCTGTTCGAATCGGCCATCTGCCACGAATCGCTCGAGCAGTACGCGGAGGCAATCTCGGTGTATGATCAGCTGATCGACATGCATTCATACGATCAGAACGCGTGGTTCAACCGCGGCGTCATCTGCGGAAAGAAAGGGGCTTACCGCGATGCCATCCGTTCGTACGACATGGCAACGGTGATCGACAATGACTTCGTGAATGCGTGGTTTAACATGGGCAATGCCTATGCGCACCTCGGCAGGTCGCAGGAAGCCATCGAAGCCTATCGTCAGGCCCATCGGGCCGACCCGTCGGATATTCCCGTGATCCATAATCTGGCCTCGTCCCTCGAGGAGGCCGGTAACTTCCGGGCAGCGATAGAGATGTTCACCAAGGCCCTGGCCATGGATACATCGCATGCACAGTCGTTCTATGGTCGCGGCACCTGCTACGATGCCCTGGAATTGCATTCCGAAGCGCTGGCCGATTACGAAGCGGCTCTGGCTCTCGAGCCAGAGTATGCTGATCTATGGTATGCCAAGGCTGATGTCCTCTTTAACCTCCGACGTGTAGAAGACTCGCTGGAGGCCTACCGGCGTGCGCTCGAGTTACAGCCGGAAGACGCCGAATGCTGGTACGATTACGCATCTACGCAGCTCGAAGCCGGCAACATGCTCGAAGCCCTCCTGGGTTTTAACCAGTGCACACGTCTTTTGCCGCATTGGGCTGAGGCCTACTTTGCCACTGCGAAAACGCTTTGTGCTGCCGGACAGCCGGCCACAGCCGTGCCGTTTCTAAAGCGGGCCTTTGAACTCGACTCCACGAAATGGGATGAGTTTACGTCAGAGTTTCCGCTTATCGCAGGCCCACTTGGAATGGAATACCTGCTCGACACCCTAAACGATTCAAAGGAAGAGTCATAATGCCATACGACCCAATGCTTGTGCAGCCGATGCGTGAGGAACTCACCACGCTCGGCGTCCAGGAACTTCTCACCGCCTCCGATGTCGATGCAGCAATGGCTCGTCCGGGCACGACCATGGTCGTGGTGAACTCCGTTTGCGGCTGTGCCGCCGGTGGCGCACGTCCGGGTGTTGCTCTGGCGCTGAAGCATGAGAGGAAGCCCGACCACGTAGTGAGCGTTTTTGCTGGTCAGGATCTCGAGGCCACCGAGCGCGCCCGTTCATACTTCACCGGCATGCCCCCTTCAAGTCCGGCAGTAGCTCTTCTTCGTGATGGACAGCTGATCGGCTTTATGCCACGCCACCACATCGAGGGTCGCTCTCCGGAAATGATCGCTGCTTCATTGACTTCGGCGTTTGACGAAGTCGTAGTGCAGTAGTCGAAAAAGTAATACGCTAAGTAAAAAACGACATTTGCGATTAGTCTTGTAATTAAGGCGGTCACAAATGTCGTTTTTGTTACTCTATAATGTATTAAGGCAATTGCTGATGTAGATGCGACGCTCAAAAAATGAATAACAAGATGTCGATATGAAACAATGCAGCGTAATAATAGATAAGGCCGTGTTAAATAAACGAATATGGCAATCCAGATATCAATTCAACAAAAAGCCAAAAGAGTAGGCAGCTTGAAAAAATGTAGATATGCGGGATGAGAAGAGTGTAATTGGTGTGCAGTAGTCGTTAATGCGATGTGCTAATAGATATATTGGCCGTCACGACTCATATTTCTCATCAAGAATCATCGTCCAGGCATCGATCAGAGCATCGGCAACACGGTGTTCCGGCAGGATATCGGCGACCATTGCGTGGAATGCCGGTCCATGATTGAAGTGCACCAGGTGGCAGAGTTCATGAACGACGATCCCTCGGATGCAGATGTCTGGCGTGCGGATAAGGTGCTCGTTCAGGGTAATGAGCCCACTGGCGCCGCACAGCCCCCAATTGCGGCGCATCTTCCGCATGGCAAAGCCT
This sequence comes from Ignavibacteria bacterium, assembly GCA_947459875.1. Lineage (GTDB taxonomy): Bacteria > Bacteroidota > Ignavibacteria > Kapaibacteriales > Kapaibacteriaceae > UBA10438. Next base: position 25,179 of record CANHFG010000002.1, on the reverse strand, counting down.
GAGTATCGAAGGGCCGACACACCCAGATGGGGTAGATACGTGTTGATCACCTCTCCAAAGTGCGATTCTGCCTGACGTCGTTGCCAACGGGCCAGCCACTTATGCGCATTCGCTTCGGACACCTCGCGCGGCAGGATGATGTCGGCGTCGTGCCAGCCCCACGACAGCAGATCGCCACGCAGGTAGACCTGTCTCGGGGAGGTGCGCTGGGGGATCATGCTTCGGCGGGCGCGTGCTTCGGAGATCTTCTTGACGATCCACGGATGATTCCTCTGAACGAAAAAATCGATCGCCTGAACGTTCATCGAAAGGGGGGCCCTCACGACGACTGTGGCCGACGGTTCGACTTTGACCATGACAGTTCGACGTCGGCTCCGGACCAGGCGATAGGTGATCTTCTCCGGAACGGGTAACATTTTGGTCGAACTTCGGTTAGTTTTCAGTTGTGAACCAGGAATTCAACGAATATACCGACAGTGAACTCTTCGCCTTGTTGCGCACCGACAAGAGGGAGGGGGCGTTTGCGGAGCTGTATTCGCGGTTCAGTCCGAACGTTTTTGCCTACTGTATGCGCGTTCTCGGAAGTCGGGATGCGGCCTATGATGTCTTCCAGGAAGCCTTTATGCGCCTGTACCAGACGGCCGATCGAATGGAGCATCTGGAGAACGTACGCGGATACACACTGGCGATCTGTCGCAATCTGTGTCTCAACGAAAAGAAACGGGTGAGTTCGCAGAATTTGCAGTTCGAAGATGCTGTTTACAACCCGGGCGTATCAAGAGATGCCGAGCGGAGTGAAATGCTACAACTGATCAACATGGCAATGGAGCTGCTGCCCAGTGACATGCGGGAGATCTTCGTGCTTCGTGAGTACGACGGGCTTTCCTACAACGAGATCAGCGCGCTATTGAACATCAAGCTCGACACGGCCAAGGTGAGGGTGTTTCGTGCACGGCAGCGGATCAAGGAGATACTACAGCCGTATTTGAATGAGCTATGAGAAGAAGGGGACTGGGTACTGGGTACTGGGTACTGGGTACTGGGGACTGGGTACTGGGGGACTGGGTACTGGGGACTGGGTACTGGGTACTGGGGACTGGGTACTGGGTACGACGACAATTAAGCCGAGACGGGGATGACGGATGACGAAAGGAAAACAACATGCAACATGAACAACTGATCAACGATTTGCTGGACGGTGAGCTAGACTCTACCGGGGAGGCGACGTTGTTTGGACAGCTGGCAAATGACTCGGAGTTACGTTCCGAGTTCATGCAGCAGCTGATGATCCGCAATGCAGTGCAGAATGACCGTGCCACTCTTGTGCCACCGGTGCCGCTGACAAGCGCAGTATTTGCTGGACTTGGCTTTGCTGCGCCTATCGCTGGGGCGGCTGCCGGTGCGGCTGCGCTAACTCACTCGGGTGGTTTCATGACCACCTGGCTGGCTAAGCTGGGCATTCCGCTGATGGCGGCAATTGCATCAGCAGGGATCACTCTTGCCGTGATGAACAACGCCGAAGGTACGGGCGGAGGGGGCGGATCGGTTTCGGAAATTTCCCAGCAGTCTTCGGCGTCTGAGCAGCCCCCTTCAAGCGAATCGTCGCATCAGAGTATGGCCGTGCCGAAACCGTGGAACGACAACAGCCAAGAGCCAGTGGCCGAAAGGGTTACCGAGCGCGTTGTTGAACGGATCGTAGAGCGTGTTTCGCCGGTAGACGCGATGCTGATGAGCGAGAATGAGAGCCTGCGCCGCCAGGTAGCAGAGCTGCAGGTCGGCAATGCATCACTTCAGGCGGAACGCTCATCGGCTGAGAAGATGGCGCCGGTTGTACCGAGTGCCTTCACGTCCACACTTGATATTCGGCGCATCGAAAATGATCGTGTGCTTCTTGCCGAGCAACTAACGCCCATTAGTGCACCGATGCATGTTCCGGCGTTCACTTTGAATGTGAGGGGACTCAGTGGTCAGTCAGGTGCACTTGCCGTGACGCCGCAGACCGGTTGGTACGACAACCTCTCGCTTGCCATGCTGTATCGCATGACGCCGACCGATGCCGTTGGTGTGGAGATCGGCTCGGAGTCCTTCCCGATGGTCTTCAGCGGCGTCAGAAACCAGCAGGAGGTTCGCTTTGAGATTCAGCCCCTTGTCACGTGGGCTGGTCTGAGTTACCGACATGTCTTCCCCGAGATCGGTACGAGCGGGTTCAGCCCCTTTGCCCAGGCACTTGTTGGCGGAACGCAGTTCGGCCCCATTGGACGTGGATCTGTCGGTGTGATGTATTCGCCGGTTGGTCCGCTATCCTTCATGCTCGGCATTGAGGGCTCTGCCCTCGGGTTCACACATCAGAATCAATGGTTCACTTCCTCCAAGTACGGCTTCACTTACGGTGTTGCCGTTCGACTGTAACGAACGCGACGATAATGCCATCAACTATGAAACGATTCAACACTACCTTCATCGGGTTGATCATTCTTGCCCTCGCTATGGGGCTTGGTGCTACCTCGTGTACGTCGCCACTTGATACCGATGCTAATCGCAAAGAGACCCCGGTCACGCCCGCGCCAAAGATCACGCCTGCGTCGTACAAGGTCGAGTTTTCCACCGCTTACGGCTCAATGGTCGTCAAGGGGCTTCCCACGATCAAGATCGACACGACGGCCGATCCGATGCGTTTCTGGTTTGACATCACCATGGAGGCATCAGATACGACAGGGAAGTCGCCTCTCATGCATGGATTCCGGCTGCGGCTTGATTCGGCGGCCGGCGACGGAATGATCATCCCCTTGGTTCAGGGCCAGGTACAGATACGCGCCGATTTTGGGCAGAACTGGGGTAATCTGCAGATCTATCCATCGGATGACAAGACCAATACGGCTTCCATTGTGATCGCTGAGCATCCGCGGCAAGAAGGTAAACCCCGAGTGGTCACGGTCACACTGTACATCTTTTTGAACAAAGACAACTACTTTAGCCCTGCCCGACAAGAGCAAGTTCTTGGCACATTTACGCTTACGCTCTGAAACCGGCAGCTGTAACCTTTCTGCCCCACGGGGATTCATCCCTCGTGCCACATACACTGCACGTTGTATGAGGTTCGAGTACGCAACTACGCTATCACTTTTTAGGAGAGTCGCCATGAATGTTTCACATACGATTCGGCATCTGCTCAGCACGATCGTGCTGTTCGTCGGGATGCTCTCACTGCAGGCCCAGGTACGTCCAGTGCCGACGGATGTTAAGGCCGTCCAGGGGCAAAGCAATACGACGGTGATCGTCACATGGACGGGTGTTGCTGGCACGGACGCCCCGATGAAGTACTACGTCTATCAGGCCTCCGGTGTCACTGAAGACATGTCGAAGTTCGCACGTATCGCCACGGTTCCGCACACGCCGAATGTCCGCGATAACCGCTTCTCATTTGTTGCGCAGGTTGCCAAGGCCGGCACGTACACGTTCTACGTCAGCGGATACTGGGCAAATGGTGAAGGTGGTCGCTCGGCGATCGCAACGGTCGAACTCACGCAGGGCGAAACACCGGTCATTCGTTTCACGTCCGTTCCAGTGGGCTCTGCCTCATTGGGCAAGGAGTATTCGTATCAGACCAAGGTAGAGACATCTGCATCGGGACCTGTGACCTACAAGCTGCAGACCAACGCTGCGGGCATGACCATCTCTGATGCAGGAAAGATCACCTGGGCCGAGCCGAAGGCCGGGCGCTATGAAGTAATGGTTCGTGCAACAGTAACGAAGGACGGTAAAGAGTTTGAGGCCAAGCAGTCGTATGTCCTTACGGTCAGCGATGGCAAGGACGGGTTCTTCAAGTTCCTCACTGAACCTGTAAAGGTTGGCGTTGCCGGTCGCACCTATACCTATCCAGCCCGTGCGGGTGTCGTCGATGGCAATGCAGTCGTCAGCTATGAACTCGTTGCCGGTCCGAACGGTATGACCATCGATAAGAAGACAGGCCTGGTCAAGTGGGAATCACCGGTTGCTGGACGTTATGAGATCGTTATCGCAGCCACTGCCGAAATCAATGGCCAGAGCACCACGATCAAGCAATCGTATGTGCTCGAGATCAAGGAAGGCGAAACACCGAAGAAGGGTTGTTCGAAGATCTATGGTACCATCACGTATGATGATCCAGCCGCGGGCGGCAAGATCGTAGGCATTGTTACGGCATGGCGCCTCCAGAAGGTCACCCGCGAGGGCAACAACTCCGAAGTTTACCAGCCGGTGTACAAGACGGAGATCAACTCTGATGGCAAGTATTACCTCTATGTGCCAGAAGGCACGTACAAGCTCCGTGTTGAAGGACGCAGTTTCTTTGCTGAGTGGCATGAGAACGTGACCGAGGTTTCGGAAGCGAAGGATGTCACAGCGGTCTGCGATGTAATGACAGAGATCAACTTTGCCGTTGCACAGCGCCCAGATCCTGTGCTCGTGGTCGTTGAAGGACGCGTCTATGACGCCGCTACAAATGAAGCTGTCAAGGGCGTTGTTGTCTTTGAAAGTCGCGGCAAGGAGAACAATGCTGCCGATGATCGGTATCGTTCCGTCGTTGCCGAGGTTCGTGCCGATGGCACGTATGAAGCAAAGGTGCAGTCCGGTGTTGGTTACATCGCTATGGTTCGTCCCGTTCCAACAAAGGACGCACCGAACGCATCGCAGTATCTGGCCGAGTTTTGGGAAAACACGAACGACGCGACAAAGGCTACGGTCCTGACCGTTACCGCCAGCACGAAGAACATTGACTTCCCGATGGATAAGCGCGTTGCACGTAACAACGGCTTCACGGGAGCCATGAAGAACTTCTATACTGGCGCTCCGGTTGTCGGCAAGGTTGTGGCACATCGGCTCGTAACGCGCACAAACGACAAGGGCGATACGGTCCTCAACAAGATCACCGCAGTAACGGTCGAGACCAACTCGGACGGTGGCTTCATGTTTACGGACCTTGAGCCGGGCGAGTACGTTGTGCTTGGACTTCCTGCCGGACGTCCTTTGGTTCCGGGCTGGATGGTGACTGGTCAGAAGGCCGTCACGGAATGGGGCAAGGCACAGCGTGTCGGTGTTGACGATGCTATGGTCGCCTTGGTTTTTGACATCAATCTCGACACTGTTAAGTCTGAGCGTGGTAAGGGTCGCGTCCGTGGATTCGTCTACGACAAGCGCGGCGGAATTGTCAACAAGCAGAACGACAAGGTTCAGCAGTCTGCCGGTGTTCCAGGGACGCTCGTTGTAGCGCGTGACGAAGACGGCACGATCATCGACTTCAGCCTTGCCGAAAACGAAGGCGCGTTCGATCTTGCGAATCTGGCTGTCGGTACGATGACCATTGCGGCTGATCGTTTTGATTTCGAGCCAACTGTTCAGTCGGTTGATATTGATGCAACAACGCCTGAGCGCGTCGTATCGATCGGTCTGCGTCCAACCACGTCGAGTGTCGATGTGCCACTGAACGACGTTGGCTCAACGCTGAACCTGTGGCCTAATCCAACCACCGGTGATGCCACGGTCCGATTCAATGCTCGCGCCGGTGAAGCCATGGTCAGCATCGTTTCAGTGTCAGGCGTCGAACTTGCCCGCTTTGCAACGGTCGTTGCTGCCGGCGAGGTTTCGATCGCTCTCCCGACGGCGGAACTGCCAACCGGCATGGTTATGGTTCATGTGACGAATGGTCCGACAGCTTTCGCGCTGCCGCTGAACATCGTCCGTTGATCCGACGATTCAGTCAAGTTTTCAGAGGGGTCGCGACGAACGTCGCGGCCCCTCTTTCGTTGTGATCATTAGATTCGTGCCATATGCAGAAGCCCCTTGCCCTCATCGCTGCCTTGTTGCTGCTCTGTCCGCGCGCAGAGGCGCAGATCTCGCGTCCCACGCTCTACCGCCCGCAGGTTTTCGACGTGCAGCATTATGATGTTGACGTGCGATTCCCCGACCCGGCCAAGCGCCTCATTGAAGGTCGAGTTGAGACGCGCCTTGCGTGGACATCCCGCGTTGAGAACGGCGCATATACGTTTCATCTCAGGGGGCTTGAGATTGATTCTGTACTTGTTGATGGCAAGGCTGGCCAATGGAAGACCTATGGCCTTCCAGCCGATGACACGATGCATCACCGGGTTGTCGTGCCGGGCGTGCATGACTCCGGGTCGGTTTCGACGGTGTCGATCTACTACCGGGGCACGATGACCAATGAAGGTGGCAGTTCACCGTGGGGTGGGGTGCAGTATGATGACAGTGTACTGTATGCTCTCGGCGTCGGCTTTGCGAACCCATCCGTTGGTGCCACGCAGCACTGGCTGGCGTGTTACGATCACCCTTCGGATAAAGTGATGTTCAGCGGACGGTTCACGGTGCCCGATTCGACGTGGGTGGTGGCCTCAAACGGTCTTGAGAGTCCGCGCGTGCGCAATGCCGACGGATCAGTCACCTACATCTGGACCGAGAAGCGTCCGATCGCAACGTATCTGATGACCTTTGCGGCAGCGCGATTCCGAAGGCTCGACCTACCCGGCAGGGTGCCGCACGTGTTCTATGTGCTACGCCGGGATAGTGCGCTGAGCGCTCGATCATACAGGCTTGTGCCGAGAATGACCGAGACCTATTCGCGACTGTATGGCGACTATCCATTTGATAAGGTTGGGTATTATAACTCGGTGAAGGGCTCCATGGAGCATCAGGGCATGATCGCGCTGGCGCTCTCCATCGCCCGATCCGGCGATACTGCCAACGTGACCGGGGCACACGAGCTGGCGCATCAGTGGTTTGGCGATTGCGTTTCCCCGCGTGACTTTCGGTACGCCTGGCTCACGGAGAGCTTTGCCACCTATAGCGAGTGCTCCTGGCTGGAAGACCTTCGGGGCTGGACGGTGTATCTGTCAGCGGTGCAAGGCAAGGCACGCAGCTACATAACACAGATCTCGAAAAGTGAAGGAGTCTTTGCACTGGAGGACTTTCCGAGGGCAGCGCCTTCGTCCAACTATCCCGGCACGATCTATGCCAAGGGGGCGGTTGTACTTGCCATGGCACGGGCGATCGTTGGAGATAGTGCCTTCTACGGCGCACTGCGTTCCTATGTCTCGAATCATGCTTATGCTACGGCGGTTACCGACGATTTTCGGCGCGCCATTGCGCCTGCACTCGGTGATCGCACGGATGCCTTTTTTTCGGAATGGGTAACCGGCAAGGGCTGGGCACAGCTTGCCATTGAGCAGCGGCCTGGAGAGACGTCGGCGCTTTCGGTGCGTATCAAGCAGGTGCAGAATGCCACTGGTGGACGTCAGTGGCCCGTGTTCACAACATTGCCACTGAATGTTGTCTACTCGCAGCGTCGCCCAGATGGAGGTCTCGACACGGTCGACACGATCTTGATGCCGGCGGCTGATGGATCGTACACGATTTCCTGCGAGCGTCTCATCAGCGTCAATGGCGGCTCTCGTTGCCGCTCGCTCGTTGAAGTTGTTTCAACCACCCACATTGGCGTGTCGGAGTTGGAGAGTAACCTGCGACGGATGACCCCAAGCTTCTCGCTTGCGCCACAGCCGGCTTCAAACACGGTGAAGGTACATCGAGTGCGCATTGGACGGCTGCCCGAGGCTGCTGCGGCGACGATTCAAATCCTCGACCTCAACGGTCGGAAAATCGCCGAGGAATCAATGGCAGCGGACGACACCTCGGCCACGCTCAACGTGCAGTCGTTGCCCGAGGGCCCGTACAGTGTGATGATCACGCAGGGAGGGGGCGTTGTGTGCCTGCCCCTTCTGATCACACGCGAAGAGTGATCCAGCGAATGATTTCTTTGAGCTTCGGCTTCTTGCCGTAGGAGAGGATGCCGATGCGATAGATCCGTGAGGCCAGCCACACGGCGCCGAAGAACGCTCCGGTGCTCAGGACAACACACAGTAACTGTTGCCAGGCCGGTACATCCGTGGCCGCAACGCGCACGGTCATCAGGATGGGTGAGAACAGTGGGATGAGCGACAGCACCACAGCGAGCGTTCCGTTCGGCTCACTTATGATGTTGCCGATGAACATCATCGTCATGATGATCGGCATCGTGATCGGGAGTGTCAGCGATTGCGCATCGGCCTCCTGGTCGACGGCAGAGCCAACGGCTGCAAACAGCGATGCATACAGGAAGTAGCCGGCGAAGAAGTTGAAGATGAACATCAGGATCGACGTTGCCGGGATAGCGGGCAGTACAAGCCCCTTACTGGCTAGAAGAGCTGCCGTGTCCGTTGTGCTCTGCATTTGCATGCCACCTGCGGGTATCTGTGACGTCATGCTTTCGGCCATCAACGGTCCAAGAACATAACCCAGCCCGATGAACGCCACCATACCGAGAATTCCCCAGATGGCCAGCTGCGTTAGCCCGACCAGTCCGATGCCGACAACTTTACCGAGCATGATCTCGAAGGGGCGAACCGAGGAGGCGATGACCTCGACAATTCGGTTGGCCTTTTCCTCGACCACGCCCCGCATGACCATGGAGCCGTACAGGAAGATGAGCATGTAGTTCAGGAAGCCTGCAACATAGCCGATGGCAGCAGAGGCCTCGGAGGCGTCGGCTTCGACGCCCTTCTCGGTGAGCTTCAGGGAGTTGATCTCCACGTCCTGCCGGACAAGGTCGATGACCGAAGTGTCGACTCCGGCTCGGGAAAGTCGTGCCCGCGTGATTACCGGCTTGAGATCGTCAGAAACGGATGACTCGAATGAGATCCCTGAGCCCCCTTGCGAATACATGACGACCGACGAGCTGTCGAGTACTGTTATCGGGATGATGACATAGGCCTGGATCGCTTCATTCCGCAGCAGATCGGCCAGCTCCTTTTCCGAACGCGCCCCGGCCAACTCGTACTTGGCCGTGTCGGCCGCAACCACGGCCGCCGCAATCGAATCTGTCCGGTCGAGCAGAACCACCTTGCCCCGTTCGCCGTCGCCTGAAAGTACTGCCACCAGAATCGGGATGGTCATCAGCAGAACCAGGCCAAGCGGACCCAGAATGGTGGAGATAATGAACCACTTGGCCTTGACGCGGGTCAGGTATTCGTGGGCGATTATGACGGAGATCTTGCTCATGGTGCTGCTTGTTACCGGGAATTTCGACGTGAAAGTTACGGTTTGTTGCATGAACACTCGATAAACACGTGCGGCCATTGACTCCGACGTGTTAGTTTTGCACGCCATATTTTCCAAGGAGTACACCACTATGAGCATCCTTCACGAGAACCTCACGTCACAAGCAGAAGCCCTGCGTGCCAAGCGCGCCGCCTTGCTCAAAGAGCGCGGCGAGACCGTCCTTGGAAGTGTGACCATTGAACAGGTGCTCGGTGGCATGCGCGGTGTACCGGCCCTGGTCTGCGACACATCCAGCGTGTCAGCCGATGAAGGCCTGCGCATCCGCAATACGCCGATCCTCGAGCTCACCGACATCACGCCGGAAGAAACGTTCTGGCTGCTGGTGACAGGCAAGCGCGCCACGGACGACGAGCGTAAGGAGCTCAGCGACATCTTCGCCAAGTATTACGCCGTCCCACAATACGTTGTCGACACGCTCAAAGCCATGCCAAAGGATTCGCATCCAATGGCCATGCTCAGCGTGGGCCTGCTGGCGATGGAGCGCGAGAGCGAGTTTCGTGCTGCCTACGATAAGGGGGCTGGCAAGGATGTACTGTGGCAGTCGATGGTCAACGACTCCGTCCGTCTGGTCGGTTCTATTCCCGGCATTGCCGCTGCCATCTACCGCATCCGCTTTGACAAGGGCGATGTGATCGCTCCTCTTACGGACGATAACGACCTATCGAACAACTTCGCACACATGCTAGGCGTGAGCAACGACGCATCGTGGAAGGAACTCATCCGCCTGTACCTCGTGCTCCATTCTGACCACGAAGGCGGTAACGTCAGTGCAATGACTTCGTACGTCGTCAGCTCGGCGCTGAGCGATCCGTTCTACAGTGTTTCTGCCGCAATGTGTGGTCTGGCAGGCCCCCTTCACGGACTTGCCAATCAGGAATGTCTGCGCTTTATCATGGATGTGCGCGAGCAGTTCGGTGGTGTTCCAACAGACGAGCAGCTCACCGAATACACATGGAACCGTCTGCGCAATGGTCAGGTCATCCCTGGCTATGGTCACGCCGTTCTGCGCGTTACCGACCCACGCTTCACGGCCTTCCACGATTTCGGCGTCAAGCACGGCCTGACGGATGAAAATGTGCAGATCGTACACAAGATCTTCCGCCTGGTGCCGGGCATCCTCAAGGAGCACGGTAAGGCCAAGAACCCATGGCCAAACGTCGACGCTGCTTCCGGCTCGCTTCTCTATGCGTATGGCATGACGGAGTTCGACTTCTACACCGTGATGTTCGGCGTTAGCCGCGCTATCGGCCTCTGCTCGCAGATGGTCGTTAACCGCATGATGGCCTCGCCGATCGTCCGTCCGAAGTCGCTGACGCTGGATGAGTTGAGCGCCTAAGAAGGTTTTGGGTTTTGGGTTTTAGGTTTTGGGTTCCCAAGGCTTTCAGAACACAACGAATCAATATGAGAAGGGTTGCAGAGTGCTGCGACCCTTTTTCGTTCTACACAACCCAAAACCTAAAACCCAAAACCTGAAACCTTCGGCTGCTTCCTGTTGAAATGTAAAAAGCCCGCCAAAATGGCGGGCTTTCTATCTTTGTGCCCTGCGGGGGCAACTGTCGTGGTGGACGCTACTAGATTCGAACTAGTGACCTTTACGATGTCAACGTAACGCTCTAACCAACTGAGCTAAGCGTCCCTGAGCGGGATGCGAAATTAGGAAAATCAGTCGAACATTCATTGGTCTCACACGAGAAAGGTTCTGCATGTCGATCATTTCCATCATTCTGGGTCTAGGCGTTCTGGCTCTGATCGTTGCCGTCATCTTCCGACAGAGGGTGTTGTCGGTAAAGGTCGAAGACGGTGCTTCATCGCCGGAAGAACTCTCACGGCTGCTCGAGATCTCCACGGCCATTGCCGAGGGAGCAATGGCGTTCCTGAGCCGCGAGTACCGGGTTCTTGGTCTCTTTATGGCTCTGTTTGCCGTCTTGATCTTCTTCACGGTCGACCATGGCGGGCACACAGCTCTGGCCTTTGTGTGTGGCGCTGCTACATCGGTTGCGGCCGGCTACATTGGAATGAAGATCGCCACCGTAGGAAACGTTCGCACGGCCTCGGCCGCCCGGGTTTCGTTGCAGAAGTCATTTGCAGTTGCCTTTGAATCGGGCGCCGTCATGGGCTTTGGTCTTACGGGACTTGCCGTCGTCGGCCTGATCCTTGTGTGGCTTGGTATTGATGCCATGCTCCCGGGCGTGAGCCGCGAAGTCCAAATGGAGATCCTCTCAGGCTTCGGTCTTGGTGGTTCGGCCGTTGCCCTCTTTGGTCGCGTGGGCGGTGGTATCTATACGAAGGCTGCCGACGTTGGTGCCGACCTTGTCGGTAAGGTCGAAGCCGGTATCCCTGAAGACGATCCGCGCAACCCTGCCGTTATCGCCGACAATGTGGGCGACAACGTGGGTGACATTGCCGGCATGGGTGCCGACCTCTTTGGCTCGGTCGCTGAGTCAACCTGCGCCGCTCTGGTCATCGGTGCTGTTGGCTACCAGGCCACCGGCGGAACGAACATGAATATCCTCCTCTTCCCAATGCTCGTCAACGGCGTTGGTATCGTTGCTTCTATCCTTGCTCTGCCATTCGTCCGTGCGTCAAGCGAAGAGAAAGTGGAAGGGGCTCTCAAGAACGCGCTCATCATCTCAACGATCATCATGCTCGCGGCTCTGTACCCGATCACCAACTGGGCCTTTGGAAGCGAATCGTTTATGGTCGGCACAACGTCAGTCAACGCCCTGGGCGTTTTCACAGCCCTGGCCGTTGGTCTGGTTGCCGGACTCGCCATCGGCCTGATCACTGAGTTCTACACTTCGCACCGCTACAAGCCCGTGCGCGAAGTTGCCGATGCGTCCAAGACAGGATCAGCTACGAACATCATCTATGGTCTTGCTCTGGGCTACAACTCCGCCGTTATCCCGATGCTGTTGATCGCCATCAGTGTTGTCGTCGGATACGCCTTTGCTGGTATGTATGGCATCGCTCTCACTGCAATTGGTATGCTTGGCACCATCGCTGTTGGTTTGACGATCGACGCGTACGGGCCGACGTCGGACAACGCCGGCGGTATCGCCGAGATGGCTGAAATGGGTAAGGATATCCGCAAGCGCACGGATGCTCTTGATGCTGCTGGCAACACAACGGCTGCTATCGGTAAGGGCTTTGCCATCGGTTCCGCAGCACTGACGTCGCTGGCACTTACGAGTGCGTTTCTGACACGTGCTCAGGCCGGCGGTAAGACGCTCTCGCTGGAGATCACGAATCCAAACGTCCTTGCAGGACTGCTCGTAGGCGCCGCACTGCCATTTGCCTTCAGCGCCATGACGATGAAGAGCGTCGGTAAGGCGGCTTTTGCGATGATCGAAGAGGTCCGCCGTCAGTTCCGCACCATCCCGGGCCTGATGGAAGGCAAGGCCAAGGCCGACTATGCCAAGTGCGTTGACATCTCGACGGCTGCATCGATCAAGGAGATGATCGCTCCGGGTCTGCTTGTGATCCTCTCGCCCCTTGTCGTCGGCTTCCTCTTCGGCGTACAGATGCTTGCCGGCGTGCTGATCGGTTCGCTCATCGTCGGTGTGATGCTTGCCATCAGCATGGCCAACTCCGGCGGCGCATGGGACAATGCCAAGAAGTACATCGAAACAGGCGTGCATGGCGGCAAGGGTTCAGATACGCACAAAGCTGCCGTTGTGGGCGATACAGTGGGCGATCCGTTCAAGGATACATCCGGCCCGGCTCTCAACATCCTTATCAAGCTCATGGCGATCATCTCGTTGGTCTTCGCTGGTGCCTTTGCCTCGAATGGCGGCATCCTTTTGCGCTGATCTCTGATCTGACGTTTATCGAAAGCCCTGGCATGCGGGAACCGCGTGCCGGGGCTTTGTGTTTTTCACTGCTTCACGTTCTTACTGCACAGGAATCAGATGCGTTCTTTTTGGACTCTTGTGCTTGCCTTTCTGGCAGGCGCACCTATTAGTGTATTTGCACAGTCGACGGGGACCGTTACGGGGACCGTAAAGAGCGCTACCACACAGGAGGCGCTGGTTGGAGCTACGATCCGCATTGAGGCTACGAAGCTCGGCGGCTACACGAATAGCAAGGGCGAGTTCACCGTCAAGGGGATCCCACCGAAGTCCTACACCGTCACGATCACATCGGTAGGATACAAGCCCAAGTCTCTCTTCAACACCGTGATCACCTCGGGCAACGTTGTGAATCTGACGATCGAGCTTGAGCCGACGTTCTCTTCATCCGAAGAAGTTGTGGTCGAGGCGGTGACGTTCGGGAAGCGTGCCGAAACGCCCCTTTCCGTGCAAAGCCTCACAACGGAAGAGATCCGCAGCAATCCGGGTGGCAATTTCGACATCTCGCGCGTTCTGCAGGCGCTGCCGGGAGTTGGTGGCGCAACAGGCGGAGCAAGCTTCCGCAACGACATCACCATTCGCGGAGGTGGGCCTAGCGAGAATGTCTATTACCTCGACGGTATCGAGATTCCGCAGATCAATCACTTCGCCACACAGGGAAGTGCCGGAGGTCCGGCGGGGATTCTGAACGTCGCCTTCATTGAGGACGTCAACCTCAGCTCCTCATCCTTCGGAAGCGGATACGACAATGCGCTCTCGTCGGTGATCGCCGTAACACAGAAGGAAGGGAACAAGGAGCGACTGCAGGGGAACGTGCGTGTTAGTGCCACGGAAGTGGCGCTGACCTTTGACGGACCGATCAGCGAGAAGACAACGTTCATCGCCTCGGCCCGCCGCTCGTATCTGGACCTGCTCTTCACGGCGATCGATCTTCCGATACGCCCGAACTTCTGGGACTTTCAGTTCAAGACCACCACACAGTTCGATAACCGCACGTCACTGACGATCCTCGGCGTGGGGGCCATCGATCTCTTCGAGTTCGGTGTGCCACGCGAGCGAACTCCCGAGAAGGAGTTTGTTCTACGCTCTGCGCCGGCTGTTGAGCAGTGGAACTATACGATCGGCGCCGCCTACAAGAAGTCACTGGATAACGGCCAGCTGTTCATTGGTCTTAGCAGAAATATGTTTGACAACCAGCTGCTTCGGAATGAAAAAGACAACGTTGGCAATGTGATCGGAGTGGGCTTCCGCCTGAATTCGCAGGAGATCGAAAACAAAGGTCGTGTCGAATACCGACACTTTGCAAAGGATCTCTCAGTGCGCGCAGGTCTGCAGGCGCAATACTCCAAGTACAACAACGCCACACTGAATCGACTATCGCCGACCCTCGTGCTGGACTTTGCGTCGGACCTCGACTTCTTCCGGTACGGTGCGTACGTCGATGCAAACACGGTCGTGCTCAATGGTCGACTCCAGCTTTCCGGAGGTCTGCGCTTTGACGGGAACACCTTCATGACCACGGGCAATGAGTTCTGGCGCACGCTCTCTCCGCGTATCGCCGCCTCATACGCTATTGATTCGGCATGGAACATCAACGCTACGGTCGGACGCTACTTCAAGCTTCCACAGTACACCATTCTCGGCTTCCGCGACGCGAGTGGGGCACTCGTCAACCAGAACACGCAGTACCTCGGTACAACCCATTATGTGGCCGGCGTTGAGTTCGTGCCCGAACCGAGCATCCGCATGACGCTTGAAGGTTTCTACAAGACCTACAGCGACTATCCTGTCTCTCTCATCGATAGCGTGTCGCTGGCCAATCGGGGTACGGACTTTGGTGTGCTCGGCAATGAACCTGTGGCCAGTGTTGGCCGCGGACGCGCCTACGGAGCTGAGCTCTTCTTCCAGAAGAAGCTCACGGAGCGTTTCTTCACAACGCTGTCCTACACGCTGCTGTTTAGCGAGTTCACGGGTCTGCGATCAGATGAGTACATCCCATCGGCGTGGGACTTCCGTCATCTTGTAAGCGGTATTGTCGGATACAAGTTCGACAACGGCTGGGAGCTCGGTGGCAAGTTCCGCTATGCAGGGGGCTCTCCATTCACTGCGATCGACACGGCCGCATCGCGTCGTCTATACCTTCTTACCGGACAGGTGCAGCTCGACAACTCCCGGCTGAATCAGGAGCGCCTTCGTGCCTTCCGTCAGGTGGACTTTCGCGTAGACAAAAAGTGGTCCTTCGAATCGTGGTCTCTCGATCTGTTCCTCGACGTACAGAATGCTTTCGCTTTTGCCCTCGATGCGCCGCAACAGTACACCTTTGCGCGAACAGAAGACAACTCCGACTGGGTCAGCACGGACGGTCAGCCGGTTCGTCCGGATGGCTCGAACGCTACGCCGGTCTTTCTGGACAACACGTCAACGCTCGTAACGCCGACTATCGGCATCATCATCGAATTCTAAGCCGCTTAGCCCCCTTGCAGATTTCTGCCATGCCCGTATCTTTGCGGGCTTCCTTAGCTCAGCTGGTTAGAGCAACTGACTCTTAATCAGTGGGTCCGGGGTTCGAGTCCCCGAGGGAGCACATTACAGGCCTTCGTTTCGCGAGAGACGAAGGCCTTTTTTAATTACGGAATTACGGAATTACGGAATTACGGGATTACGGGATTACGGGATTACGGAATTACGGAATTACGGGATTACGGGATTACCTGTAGGGCGACCCTTTGTGGTTGCCCAACGACCCTTTGTGGCTCCCCAACGACCCTTTGTGGTTGCCCAATCTGATACTTGTTCCACAGCTCGGTAGCCATCGCCTTGATCTCGGAGTCGATAAGTGATCGGTCACCGGTACGTGTGCGGATGGATCGACGAACAACTTCGGCGATGTTCTCATGGCGTGGCACATGGACCTGAATGCCCTGGCAGCTGGCGATGAGGGCACGTGCGATCTAGAGACCGCAGGATTGGGCGACGAGCTTTATGTCGTCGGAAAGATCCTTAAAGCTGAGCAAGTTGGCGATTATGGGGTTCATAGACCTCGATGCATGGTTACGTATGATGACTATTCTCTATTGAGCCGCCGCCAGCACAAGCTCCACTCATTGTTGAAATCAATTCGAGCATAGTTGTAGCAGGGTTCGAACAGCCATCTTACAGATACTCATATGCCCAACAATCGGAGTCGACTAGCGTTGAAACGTAACGTTGTGGCACTTGCCTTTGTCGGTACGAAGTAACAGTCCGTATGCGCCCGGGGGCAGATCGCCAACATTGTAGTGGTATGTGTTAATGCCTGGCACTGCAAAACCGGCATGTTTTTCAGAAAGAGCCTCACCTGTTAATGAATAGACCTGAAGCGTAACCTGCTCCTCTTGGTCTGTATTGTAGCGTATCGAGACAGCCTCTTGCGAGATCGGCTGCGGATAGAGCTCGATTGTACCAAGTCTGTTCGCTTCTTTGGTTACGGAGGTTGTCGGTGAATCAAGAGAGACCCTTGCGACATAGTTATTCCAGACACCAGTACGGCTTCCGTACGGAGCAAAGATCCATGCGGCTGGCGTGGACCCTGAAATGTCCGTAACGGTAGCCGTGTAGTCTGCCCACCTGCTGAAGTTATCGATCGACTGAAACTGTACTGATCCGTCACCAACACGAACAATACGTTCATCCGACAACTCAAGCTTACTGTTGATGATGCGAGCCGCGATGCCAGGGGGCAATTGGCTACTCGCATACGTATAGGTTAGCACGATGTTGGGTTCCCTGTTGCTCGGGCTCATACTGGCAATCGAGGGATATGCCAGACTGCGATCGGGCTGCGATATCAGGCGCGATGCCGCAACTCTCCACGAGGCATTGCGTTGCTCAAGCACGAGATACATGATTGCAGAATTTCCATTACGGTTGTCTACGGTAAACACATAGTGGATCTTACCGTCGATGAACAAGCCCCCTGCCCCTCTCTGGTCGAAGCACGATAGTATGACGCTTGATTGCGGCTGCCGCGCAAAGGCTGGTTGCCGAAACGTCGGCACGTTAACCTGCGTCCGCCTGATCACCAGTCCATTGTCGGTAGAGCCGGTAAATTCATACAAGGCTATCGTTGACTTGTCTTCGCTTCCAAGGCCATTCGAGATCAGGACCGTGCTAGTAGAACCATCGCCTGACGCATTAGGAACTGGAAACAGCGCGTAGGGTTGTCCCTCGAGTGATAGGTGCGTTCGCAGATCGGTTTGCGATGGAAGTGAACCACTTAGCAGGGGCTGCTTGCGCAGCTGGAATACTGCGGCCTGTCGGTAGTCTCCATTATCTGTAAAGAGATTCGTCGTTATGAAGACATCATTCCGATTGACAGATATGTTAGGGAAATCGAACCACGTCCGTACCGCAAGCGGGGGCGATTGATTACCTGCGATCTGATAGAACCACCAACCATCAAGAGGGTTTTGACTCTTCGACACAGCAAGAAGTAGTTGCGATGTTGTAGAGCTGCCCTCACACGTCATGGCTGAGACGATGAATCTTGCGGCATAGGTATCGTAAACCACACGTGGATCGCAGAAGAATCGGCTAAGCACGGGTCCGTTGAGACTGCTCGTAAAGAACGAGCTCAATCCGCGATCAAACAAGCGTTTACCAGCTGTATCACAGATGATCAAGCGGCTGTTGATCGCGCATACAAGTATCCCGTCTGTATTGATAGCCATCGTGTTGTCCGGCGGGTTAATCGTACTAGCGACCAACTCAAAGCCCCTTGACACGGGGGACTTGAAATCACTCGGAATAAGGTGGTTATCGATTGCCACCGGAACAATAGGCGGCCCGCTTCGCCAGTTCTCTATTCGTTGCTGTAGATCAGTAGGGGGCTCATGCAGAAAAGGGATGTGCTCGTGAGTAACAAGCTCTTGGGTAGACGCCATGTCCTCGATGTCACCAACGAGCTCTAGTGTGTAGCTTGGCAGGCAAGACGTATCAGCAGCCGCTTGGGCGGAATAGCAACCAAGCAGACCTGCCAGAGCAATGGTCAACGTAGAGAAGAAGCCGAAACACATCATCGAAGTACAACCCGGCCTTTTGATACTGCGTTCCGCGTCGGTGTCCGCCATAGGTCAGACCACAGTGTTATTGACAACCTTTGTACATGATGGAATGTACACGAAATCCCGAACATGTTGCTGGAGTGATTTGCTACTCCGGGGTCAATGCCCGCTGCGACTCAGCTTCGAAGATTGCTGGCCATTTGCCCTACGCGATAACGTTGACATCGCCCCTGGCAAAATACGAGCTTGTCAGTGACACAGCCGAACAATGGTCGCATGTGCCAATGTCATTCACAGAGTCTTCTGCTTAGTACAGCGGTAGGCCCACTCTCAGGAAAGGAGTGGCATTGAAGTATGCACGCTGAGCAGGGCCGACATCAAATAGAGTCGACAGGCGAACGCCAACATCAACTGTGCTGAAGCCGAGATCAAGAATCGATGCGGATACGTCTGCCATGGCAAGTGGTCCGACGCTCGTAATGCCGATCGATGCAGAGCCGTTTATGGCATAACCTATCGTGTTCTGATCAAAAAGCACACCAGCAAGACCGATACTTAGAAACGGCGTGATGCCAGAGGCAACAACGGAAGTAGCTTCGCCATTGACGTATGCTGTTGATGTGCGCGGCTGCTGCAAGCCCCCTGCTTCGACGAATACTGGCGATCCTTCGAGCAGATCAAGCTCGTAGCGTAGCGAGGCCGTATTCGTGCCGACCATGCCTCCAAAGAGACCACCGGGAAGTGAAGGCATTGATGCTAGCCCCAGACCAAGGAACATATCAGACTGCTGCTCACGCAAAGAACGCTGCATACTTTCAAATGGCAGCTGGGCGAGACGTGTTGGTTCGATGAAGACTTCAGGACTCTCGGCTTCGGTGAAAGGTTCACTCGACGAGGAAGATTCAGAGTTCGACGTGGTCGTGCTGATCACCGCACGTGATTCGGACCTCGAACGGTTTGCCTGCAGTAACTCGACCGATGATGTTGATATCGATGCAGATGTCGATGCAAATGTCGATGCAGATGCAGGGGTGGGGTTCATCACGGACGCGTCCACAGGGCGCATGCTGTCTGTCCCAACACCAACAAGTGAGGTAAGCAAGAGAACAGCGCCGATCGCGGTGCTCAGGAACATGCGACCGAAGAAGTTGAGGTTCCACGATGATCCGGAATCAGAGATAGACCCCAGCACAGCAGCACGCAACTCAGTAGGGGGCTCAATGGAGTACGAATCATTGATGATCGCCGAATCAAGTTGAACCTCGCGCTCAAGGATTGACGCAAGCACAGGATCGTTCGAGAGATCCCTATGAAAGGCCTCAAGTTCAAGCTCATTGAGCTCTCCATCGAGATATCGCTGAACAAGGATGTAAGCACTGGCACGCATTATTCGGATTCCTTTTTCAAATGCACAAGCTCCTGACGGAGTATGGCTTTGGCGCGATGCACGCGCATACGCGCGGTTCCTGCAGTCTCCGCGATCAACGCAGCGATCGCCTCATACGAGAGCCCATCGTAGTACCGCAAAACAAAAGCATCGCGCAGCAGCAGCGGGAGACGAGCCACGGCATGTTCAACGTGCGCACGAATGTTCTCGCGTTCTATGTCCACGTATGGATCGAACACACTATGATGTTCATCCACCTCAACCGTCTTTTTCCGATCGCGCTGCATGTTGATCACACGCTGCCGAGCGATCAGCAGACAAAACGGTAGCGGATCGACGAGCGTATTGCCCCGAACAAGATGCGCATGAATGCGAATGAATGTCTCTTGCGTGACGTCCGACGCATCGCTGGGACTCGATGTCATGCGCAGAGCATACGCATATACGTGTCGCGACAACAGATCATAAAGCTCTCCAAATGCTTTGTTGCGCTCACGTGGATTCGCCAGGCGCTGCTGGAGATCTTCGTTCAGTACTATCGTAGGTTTGGTCGTGTTCATCGAACGTGGTCATAACACCCGCATGCACCAATTTTGTTACAGATTTATTTTCAGAAAAAAACTCTGTGACATTTTCCTGTTCCGGGGGTGTTACGACTTCGGCACGAAAAAGTACCCATCAGCTCCGGAGACATGCAGACGAAATTCGACATACATCGATCGCCTTCGGGGTTGCATGTTCGCATGTGGCGTCTGCATAAGTGGTTGTTTATCATGTGGATAGGCGCCTCTGTCCAGGTCTCTGCGCAGGATACTCTCCAAGTAGAATGGGCAACCTACCTCGGTGGCTCGGGTGACGATCAGATGCGTGATCTGTGCGTTGACAAGGCTGATAACGTATACGTCTGCGGTGTTTTCACAAGTCCGGATTTCCCCAAGCCCCTTAACGTCCCTACATCAACCGACACAGCCGGTCCGGGCGGCTACCTGGCATCGTTCAGTCCAGACGGGCAACTGCGCTGGCTCCAGCACTTCAATTGCGTTCGCCCGCACGAGCTTGACATCAACGATGAGGGGGTGTTGGTAATGGTCGGCGTTTCCGCTGAAGCATGTGGCCGCGTGGACGCCGTTGTTGCCACGTTCAACACGTTCGGCGAGCGTGTTTCCGGTGAGGCGTATCTGGGAGGCTCCGGAGAAGATATCGCCACCACCGTCGACATTGTCGGAAACACGATCTACGTAGGGGGTATCACGAAGTCTACGGACTTTCCCATCCTGCGTGCCTTTCAACCCAGTTATCTAGGTGACGGTCCGGGAGCAAATGACAAGGGCGACGGTTTCATAGCAAAGCTCGACCTGCTGCTGACGCCCAATGGATGGATCCTCTTGCCGGACGTGACGACATATTTCGGAGGGCGATATCTCGACGAGATACTGGTGCTGCGGATACGCGATTCGGATGGTGGCATACTGGTCGGTGGCCGCACACGCAGCGACAAGCTGCCAGAAAATCCATTTGTGCAGACTGTGCGCCCCGGCAGTATTTACGATGACGACGGTTTCGTCGCATTGCTCGATAGTGGTTCGGTCATTTCTCGGTGGTCGATGTTCTGCGGTGGGTTGGGCAACGACGTTGTATATGGCCTTCAGGCCTTTACGTTCTATGATAACCCGCCTGTTGACACGGCTCAATTTGTCAGAGTATGTGGCACGTTCAACGGTGGCAACTTCGCTATTCCGGGTCAACCCGGCAACAGCGCTCGTTTTGAAGGTGGTACATCGCTTGGTGGCGATGCTTTCTTCTTTGAGCTCGCAGAAGACCAGGGAGTTGTGGTCTCGACGAGGCAGATATCGACGTTGGCCGATGACATTGTTACCTCGTTCCCGCGCACAACAGCAGGAAACCTAGGCCCGCTACTGTTTTCAAACGGTCAGATCAACGGTCTGAATCCTCCGTCAAATTTTGACGCGTATCGCTGGAATGTGATTGTACCACCTGGCATGGTGGCCATTCCTCAGGAATTCAGAGGTTCAGGTGACGAGTTAACGCTCGACGCGGAGCAGGCCCGTTTCGGTTTTGGCGGAAATGACGCAGGACCAGGTGCAAGCTACATCTGCGGGAGTACCACGAGTATACTCATGCCCGGGACCAACGCGCCGGGCCCCATCTTCCAGCGGACGAAGGTTGGCAACGGTCGCAACGGCTTTCTTGCAAAGATGAGTGGTTGCAAGTCGCGCACAGCCCGGCTCACCGCATCGGACTCGGTTCTTTGTGCGACCGGTGAAAGTTCAATACTATCACTGCAACCGGAACCATTAGTAGTTCGTTGGCGGGATGGCCAAACAAGCCCGACGCGTTTGGTTCTGGCTCCTGGTCGGTACGAGGTGACCTATTCGTTCGATGGCTACTGTGAAATCAGGGACGCCATTGAGATCCGTGCAGGAGTGATTCCGAATGGTTACATCACACCGGCAGACACTGTCGGTATCTGCGACACGTCGGGAGTGCTTCTGAGGGTCAATAG
The DNA here is from genome assembly GCA_947459875.1 of Ignavibacteria bacterium. Lineage (GTDB taxonomy): Bacteria > Bacteroidota > Ignavibacteria > Kapaibacteriales > Kapaibacteriaceae > UBA10438. Next base: position 3,237 of record CANHFG010000002.1, on the reverse strand, counting down.
TAACAAACGTGTTCAGCACGTGGTGTGGTCAAACGGTGTTTCCACCCAGGACACCACGCTGCGCGTGCGGACGCCGGGAAGGTACAGTGCTCTGCTGATCTCTTCTGACGGTTGCATCGCTCAAACTGATACGGTAACGGTAGTGTCCTCGTCACCTGGCGGTAGCACTCCTCTGCTTCTTTCCTATGCCGGTGCCGATAGTGCAAAGGTTGGCTCGATCGTGCGTGTTGTTCTGCGATTTGCTGCGCCAGCGGGCACTGACGTGCAGTCTCTCCCCACGTCATGGTCAGTGAATGCGCGATTCAACAAGACCATGCTGTTCCCGGCCAGGCCCCTTGGCAAAGGAACAACAGACGACTCGATGCGCACGGTCAAGATCGCTGGTACGCGGAATCCCTCGAGCGATACGCTGGGATTCTTCGAATTGCGTGTTGCGCTTGGCGATCGGGACTCAACCTCGATCATCGTTGATAGCCTGGTTTTTGATCCGTGCTTGAATGATCCGGTGTCGATCTCTCTGCCTTTTAAAACTGCCGGTGTTTGCCGCATCGACTCAACAGGGCGCTTCATTACGTTCCGACGATCGAAGCTGGTCGTTGCGGTTGCCTCGAACCCGGTCGGTCCGGATGGTGCAATCGCCAGTGCTGTCGGAGATGAGCTATCCGGAGCAACCGCCCGCGTCGTCTCAATTCTTGGTCAGGAAATCCCGCTCGGGACAGGAGACACCTACGGTGATTCAATGGATTGGACCATTCCATCGTGGCTGCCCGTGGGCACCTATGTTCTGATCGTTCAATCGCAGACATCGGTCGCTTCGACACTTTTTGAGGTCGTGCGATGAGATCGATACTTCTTGCCGTCCTGCTGTCGATATCCGCACACGCACAGGTGATCCTGCCCGTTCAATGGTCAACGTATCTGGGCGGCTCGGTTGACGATCAGATCCGTGATCTATGCGTCGACAAAGATGATAACGTGTACGTCTGCGGCGTGTTCACAAGCCCGGATTTCCCCGCGGCCCGCGGCGTGCCCTCATCCTTCGATACAAGCAGAGCCAACGGCGGTGGATACCTTGCCTCATTCAGTCCTACAGGTGAACTGCGCTGGATGCAGTACTTTGGCTGTGTGAGGCCCTACGAGATCGCCATCTCCGACGAAGGTGTGCTGGTGATGGTTGGAGCACTTGCAAGTGAATGCGGCGGCAACGTCGACGCGACGGTATCAACGTTTAGGACCGATGGAGAGCGCTTTTCACGGGACCAGTTCCTCGGTGGGGCGTTAGAAGATATTGCAACGACCGTCGACATCGTTGGCAACACGATCTATGTAGGGGGCATCACACAGTCCCCAGATCTGCAAACGACGGCCAATGCATTTCAGGCCGGGCCGCAGGGCGGTGTGGATGGCTTTGTTGCAAAACTTGATCTTTTTCAGACCCCCGCGGGCTGGGAGATCAAGCCAGATGTCGTTTCGTACTTCGGTGGTCGCTTCCTCGACGAGGTGCTCGTGGTGCGTGCGCGCAACACGCTTGGACATGTCTACGTCGGCGGACGTACCCGAAGCGACAAACTGCCGGGCAATGGTGTACTACAGCCGACTCGGATTGGCACACCGCAGGACGATGACGGATTTGTTGCGCGGTTGGACACAGTATCACTGCAGAGCCAGTGGCATACGTACTGCGGTGGAGAGGGTAACGAGGTTGTCTATGGTCTGCAACCGTATCGCTCCAATCAGCCCGGGCTAGGAGGTGAGCCGTTCACCCTTCGCGTTTGTGGTAACTATTATGGGGCTGACTTTCCGCTGCTGGGCGATCCAACGTCCAGAACTCCGTTCGTCGGTGGCACCGCACGTGGTGGTGATGCATTTCTGTTGCAGATCCTTGATGGCGCGATGATGCAGGCGACTACGTGGAGTGTTACGACGACGGCAGACGATATCCTGTGCTCGTTCACACGCGGAAACACGAACACGGGACCGCTGATGTTCTCGAACGGTTTCTTTACCTGTCAGAACAGCACGTTCAATGCCTACCGATTGAATCCTTATCCCGGCAGTAATCCAACGGGATTGAGTGCGTTCTGTGGCAACAAGGACGAGCTAACTCTTGATGTGGAGCAGTTTCGCTTTGGCTTCGGAGGTATCGACGAAGGTCCGAACTCAAGCTATATCTGTGGTAGTACGACGAGCACGGTCATTCCCGGCACTGATGCTGCCGGACCAGTGCTTCAGCGCGCCAAGGTGGGCAGTGGTCGCAACGGTTTTCTCGTGAAGATTGGTTGTGGGTCGCGTGTCACAACGCTTGTTGCATCTGACTCGATGTTGTGTGCCAACGATGATGATAGTACTACGCTGTCTCTGCAGCCTGCGCCATCCGATGTTGTGTGGGGAGATGGTGCCACTGACCCAACGAGAGTGGTAAAAGTGGCGGGCACGTACAAGGTCAAGTACACCCAGGGAGGATGCGAATTCACCGATAGTATTGTCATCAAAACAAGCCCTGATCCGGTAGGATACATCGAGCCATCAGATACCATTCGCCTTTGTGACCCGACAGGAGTTGTGTTACGGATTCGAGGGGCCAATCGTGTTGAACGCGTGGTCTGGTCGAATGGCGTCGTGAGCGAAGACACCACCCTACGTGTAACCACTCCCGGACGCTACAGCGCAATTCTGGTTTCATCAGACGGCTGCTCGGCAACCACGGACACGGTTACGGTCATTACGTCATCTTCGGGCGGCAGCACACCGCTGCTGCTGTCCTATTCCGGAGCCGATAGCGCAAAGGTTAACTCCACCATCCGCGTGATCATACGGATTGCCGCGCCAAACGGTACAGCGCTAGAGTCACTTCCCACCGACTGGTCCGCCGTTGTCCGCTTTAACAAAACGATGCTGTTTCCTGTACGGCCCCTTGGCCGCGGAACGACGGACGATTCGCTGCGCTCGATCAAGATCACCGGACGTCGCAAGCCATCAAGCGATACGCTCGGATTCTTCGATCTGCGTGTTGCGCTCGGTGAGCGCGACAGTACATCGATCATCGTTGACAGTCTCGACTTTGACCCGTGCGCTTCCGGTGCTGCGCCATCGCAGCTGCCTTTCAGAACGGCGGGCATCTGCCGCATCGACTCGGTTGGACGCTTTGTCACATTCCGACGTGCGCGGCTTGCCGTTGCGGTTGCCTCGAATCCCGTCGGACCCGAGGGGGCTATCGGTAGCGCGGTGGGCGAGGAT
>CANHFG010000001.1 GCA_947459875.1 Ignavibacteria bacterium | reverse complement strand
TCGCTCTATCCAACTGAGCTACGGGGCCAAGATGTATTACGGAATTACGGAATTACGGAAGTACGGAAGTACGGAATTACGGAATTACGGAATTACGGAATTACGGAATTACGGAATTACGGAATTACGGAATTACGGAAGTACGGAAGTACGGAATTACGAGTGACGAGTGACGAGTGACGAAGTACGAAATCGACACACCTCACACCTCACACCAGGAACCTCAATTCACCATCTCATCTCCCATCAGCATGCGGCGGTTGGCCGATGATGGTGTGGCGGTGTAGAGGACGTAGGCAGCGATGATGGCTTTGATCTCGGGGGTATCGACTTCGCGTTCCATGCCGAGCATGACGGCGCGTTCGAGGATATGTTCGACATCTTCGCTGTTGAGGAAGCGCATTTCGTGGTACATCATGAGCATGCCCCAGGCATCGGGGGTGAGGATGTTCTGTTCGATGCCATGTAGAATGCGGAAGCGGCCCTCGGGCTCGTCGTCGGCGATGCGGGCACGTTCAAGCAACCAGGAGTGAGCGGCGGCGATCTCCGCCTCGGAAAAACCGAAGGTCAGAAGATTACGCGTGTCAACGGATGACAGGGGGCTACCGGGCTGATGAAAACTGATGATGTAGGTAATGGCGTCCATGACGCGCTCGACGGAGTAGGAATTGGTCATAGGCTGGTGGGAGTGTCGATGTATTTGTTTTCAAGTTCGTGCATTGTCTGCCGGTCGGCCGGATCAGCGTCGTCATAGCCGAGAAGGTGCAAGGCACCGTGCACGGCCAGTCGGGCGAGCTCATTGACGACGGTGACGCCGTATTCGTTTGCCTGACGTCGGGCGGTCTCGAGAGAGACGTAGATCTCTCCATACAGCGGCTGCTCGTCGAGCGGAAATGTCAGCACATCGGTCGCATAGTCATGCTGCAGATACTGCTTGTTAAGCGTGCGGATGCGGCGGTCTGTCAAAAGGATCACATCGATACGGGCATGCTTGACCTTATGCCCCTTGAGCGCCTTCTCAACACTTTGGATCATGGCCTGCTGACCCCGATATCGGGCGCCGGAGGCGTTGGTGACGGTGACCGAAATAGACATGGACAAGAAACTACGAAAGTTCCCCGCCACGCACATGCAAAGCCCCCTGCCGCTGCTCCTTCACACGCCAGAGACGCCACCACGGTGTGCCCGGCGAAAGGTGATGCTCGGTGTGATATCCGAAGAAATAGCACGAGATCATCGCCAGGGCATGATTCAGGCGCATCGAGCGTGCGTTGTGGGGCATGTCATTCGTATGGGGCTTTCGGTGCGGCAGGTACGTGCCGATGGTGAAGAGCTGGAACGCCCCGAGAAAGGCCGGAATGATCCAGTACACCCAGAGACGGGGCTCGGGGATCCACACCTTGAGAACGTTAAACGCCACTCCCATGATGATGAACTGTGACCACGATGCGTAGTGACGCATGAAGGCCACAAACCAAGGGACGTAGGAGTTCGATGCGTGATAATCCGGGTCGTCATGATCATCGGCCGGATGCGCGTGATGAAGGTGGTGGTTAACGCTGAGTCGACGATACGAAAGACCGGCAAAGAGAAATGCCGCCAGCGTACCGATGAAGCTGTTGATGCTCTTGCGCGGTGAAACCGTGCCGTGAATGGCATCGTGAGCCGTGATGAAGAGTCCCGTCGAGAGATATCCCTGCACCAGCACGTGCGCTACCACCAGCAGCCAATCAAGCCCTCTCGCACCCGCCAATGGCGCATGCAGCAGCGTCCACCATAGGTGTCCACACCAGAGTGCAATGATGACGAGTGCGATGATCAGTCCCATGTTGAGCCGCAAATTCGCTGTTGATGTTCACACGGCAAGCACCAGCATGATGCTGAGCAATATGTCTGCCGTAGATTCGTGCTTCAACGCCGCATGAACCGTCTCCGTTCCACACTCGTCCTGCTCTTCTTCGCACTCTGCTGCGGACAGGCGCAGAAGCTCATGATCCCGATGGATCTGGGTCAGACAAATCACCTGAAGGCCTACGGGATCGTGTACTGGATCCTGACGCGTGACCAGCCGGTGGACTGGCTGCTGAATTACCGGGGCGGAAGTTTTGTGACCGACTATGCCGAGGAGATCGCCTCCGAGTGCCGCATCCGTGGTGTGTTCTTCGAATCGATCGACGGAGCCAGCGCCGCCTCGATCTACTCCGAAGTTCAGTCCGAAAAGACCAACATGGACGTGGTGCGACTCGAGAAAGCTCCCCGCATCGCCGTGTACGTGCCGCCGGGATTTCGGCCATGGGACGATGCGGTGACGCTTGTGATGGAGTATGCCGAGGTGAAGTACGAAAAGCTCTGGGATGAAGAGGTCATCAATGGCAAGCTCTCCGAGTACGACTGGCTGCACCTGCACCACGAGGACTTCACGGGTCAGTTCGGAAAGTTCTACGCCAACTCCGCCGGCGAGTCATGGTACATCCAGCAAGTAGCCCTGCTGGAGAACACGGCCCGCAAGCTTGGCTATGCAAAGGTGAGCGAGCTCAAGAAGGCCGTCGTGCAGAAGATCCGCGACTTCGTCTCCTCAGGGGGCTTCATGTTTGCCATGTGCTCGGCAACCGACACCTATGACATTGCACTGGCGGCCGATGGCGTCGATATCTGCGCCGAGATCTTCGATGGCGACCCGATGGACATGCAGGCCAACGAGAAGCTGGATTACTCGAAGTGTTTTGCCTTCGACAACTTCAAGCTGGTGATGAATCCCCTGCAATACGAGTACTCATCGATCGATGTTGATGCCACGACGATCATCCAGACCGAATCGAGCGACTACTTCACACTGTTTGATTTCTCTGCCAAGTACGATCCCGTGCCAACGATGCTGACGCAGTGTCACGTCAACGTGATCAAGGGGTTCCTCGGACAGACCACTGCGTTCCACAAAGAACAGATCAAGAAATCCGTGCTCGTTCTGGCTGAACGTGAGGGAACCGATCAGGTGCGATACATCCATGGCAACGTTGGACGCGGAACCTTCACCTGGTATGGCGGACATGATCCGGAAGATTACCGCCATGCCGTGGGCGATCCGCCGACCGATCTGAAGCTGCATCCGACATCACCGGGCTATCGGCTCATCCTGAACAACATTCTCTTTCCGGCCGCAAAAAAAAAGAAACAGAAGACGTAAAGACCGGAGACTGACCCGGTTCGCCTGCCACACCACTGCAGGAGTGTCAGGCTCCCTCAGGGGGCCTGTGTTGCAGCCCGATAGCCATGGCATACCAGACAAGGCCCTGCACGTTATGTATCCTGAGTTTTTCCATGATGTTCTTCCGGTGCTTGTAGACCGTTTCCTCGCTGCGCGATAGCTTGTCGGCCACCTCGCGGCTGGTAAGCCCCTTGACGGCGATCAAGTACAGAACGATCAGCTCCGATTCTGATAAGAGTTCCGGACCAGGGTGCGGAGAACGGTTGGTCAGATGCTCATGGACAACCGGTCTCGGACCATCAACAACGCTGGTGATCACGTTGGTAATCGTGCTGATCGGATCGCTCTTCAGGATCAGTCCGTCATAGTTGGTCTGATCGAGCTTCATGCGCACAACGTCGTCGATGTGAAACGTCATGAACACCACGTGGGGCTTTCCCTGTCGCTGCCTGATGTTTTGTTGGACCTCGAATCCTGTCTTACCGGGCATCTGAATATCGAGCAGAACAACGTCGATCTCTCCGCGCCTGCCGTTGATCTCCGTGATGGCAGTCTTGGGGTCGGTCTGTGAACCGACAATGCTGATGCGACGGTGACCGTCGAAGTTCATCCGAAATCCGTCGATGATCAGCGGGTGGTCATCAACGATATACACGCGAATGCTCATGGAAGTTGGTGCTGTATCATTCATAGTAGTCGTACACTTACTGATGATAAGTTACGTAGCCAATCGCCGTTGAACATGATGATGGGAGTAAAATGGTGGGCATGGATTTAAGCGTACTTCGTCCGATATTTGCCGCAGCGGACATTGTTCCAAGACATGATCGCGAACATTTCCATTCAGCTCAACGGACAGTTCCGTTCCCAACACCGAGAATACTGTTGAGCGCGTAGGGCGGCATCCTTCGGGATGCCGTCCGCGTTTTCGGACATGCCAACGGCGCCTTGCACCCATACGACAGCGCCGTTGACAGTGTCCGAGCACACTCGGCGACCATCGACGACGTTTGGGAGCACCGTCCGATGATCAGAACTGAATGGTATTGCAATATGATGTGATGGGCGACGTATCATGTCGCTATTTTAGACTGACTCTAATTTTCTGATCGATCACTCCATCACGGCATAGAGAATGTCAGCACAGATCGTCCGATGCGTCCGGATCGTTTCGATCCTTTCGGGAGGCCGCAAACTCACGACACAGGAGATCATCGGCCTTGTATCCGATGCCGATACGCCGCCGGTAACGCGCCGGCAGATACAACGGGATCTGCGTTCAATAACGGAAGCCGGAGTGCCGGTGACGTTGGAGCGCACCGGCCGTGAGCAGCGCTGGTTCATCCCAACGTCTTACCGTGGCCTTCAGCCCCTTACAGTTACCTCCCAGGAAGTCCTTTCACTGCATCTTCTGAAGGGGGCCCTTGGTGCGTATCGCAACACGCGTGTTCACAAGGACGTCGAACGTCTGGAGAAGTCTCTCGAGAAGGTGGTGCCGGGCAGCGTCTTTTTGCGTCAAGACGTGGTCAGCGAGGTATCGCCCGGACGCTACACGAGTGCGATCGATGATGCCGTTATGGATCGCATCATCTTTGCCATTACCGATCCGCACTGGGACCGGGTGACATACAGGTCAATCCATGGTGGCCAGGCCAAGACGTTTGTGGTGAGCTTCTGCCGGATGATCAATCATGCCGGTCGACTCTACGTAGCGGCCTGGCATCCGACGCACAAGCAGTATATCACGCTGGCGGTGGATCGCATTGATCACGTCGAACGTGCTGAAGACGTTACTCTGCCGCACCATGTCTTTGATGAGCGTAAGTACAGGCAGGCGCGCTTCGGAGTATACGACGGCGACGTGCATCTGATACGTCTGCGAATTGACGCTTCGGCGGCTGACTTCTTCGCCTCGCGCGAATGGCACCCCTCGCAGCGTGTCACGCGACGGGCAAGGGGCTCACTGGACCTTGAGCTTGAGGCTCCTCTTTCACCGGAGCTCGTCTCGTGGATCGTGTCATGGTCAGACGTGATCACGATCGTCAGTCCGAGCAAGCTCAAAACAATCTGTCGCGACAAGGTCAGCAGACTGTTCGCCAAGAAAGCCCCCTGAGCCGCGAAGCTGCCGGCATGCCTAACTTGCTTCATGAACGTCATGATCATCGGCGCCGGCATGAGCGGGCTCATCGCCGGGCACAGCATGCAAGAACGAGGGTTCAGCGTCACGATTCTCGATAAAGGACGTAGCGTCGGTGGCCGAATGGCAACGCGCCGCATGGAGGATGCCGTGTTCGACCACGGGGCTCAGTTTCTGACGGCACGCTCCGAGTGGTTTAGCGAACTCGTTGATCAGTGGGTCAGCAAAGGAGTCGTTGCGCCATGGTTCGCCGCGCATACTCGCAAGCAGCATGTCCGATATCGGGGCGTACCATCGATGAATGCTCTGGCAAAGCACCTGGCAGAGGGCCTGGACGTGCACACTTCAACAACCGTTGTGTCTATCGGCCGTGGCGATTCTGGATGGAACATCTCGACCGAGGACGGAAAGGTGCTGGCGGCTGACGCCTGCCTGATAACGGCACCCGTTCCGCAGGCGCTTGCACTGGTGAAGAACATCGAACTCGACGTGCAGCCCGACGACATGCAGAGCCTGCACCGTGTCGAATACGAGCCATGCTTTGCCGTCATGTGCAGGCTTGCCTCTCCCAGCCAGCTGCCCGAGCATGGTCCGTTCAGACCTTCCGATAGTTCAAGCATCGCTCTTATCGCCGACAATGCGGCCAAGGGAGTTTCACCGGTTCCGAGCCTTACCATCCACAGCACACCGGAGTTTGCGCAAACGCATATCGAAGAGCCCGACGAGGCGCATCGCCTCATGATCCGGGAGGCGTTGAGATACGTCAAGGCCGAGATCATCAGCTCTGTGATCCATCGCTGGCGCTATGCGCAGCCATCGACGCAGTATCAGGCCCCCTTCTGCATGCTCAACTCCGAACCTGCACTGATCCTTGCCGGCGATGCCTTCGGCGGAGCACGCATTGAGGGGGCAGCCCTCTCGGGATTGGCTGCCGCCGATCATCTCAGCACGCTCTGAGTCCGTAAGTTTGCAGCACTGTTTTTCTCATTCCTCACGCAGACAATGGCCAAGATCACGGTAGCGAACCCGATCGTCGAACTCGACGGCGACGAGATGACACGTATCATCTGGAAGTTTATCAAGGACAAGCTCATCCTCCCCTACCTGGAGCTTGACATCAAGTACTTCGACCTTGGCATCGAGCATCGTGACGCAACGGACGACCAGGTAACGATCGATGCTGCCGAAGCGATCAAGCAGTACAGTGTCGGCATCAAATGCGCTACGATCACCCCTGACGAAGCACGTGTCGAGGAGTTCAAACTCAAGAAGATGTGGAAGTCGCCCAACGGCACCATCCGCAACATCCTCGACGGGACAGTGTTCCGTGAGCCGATCGTCTGTCGTAACGTGCCGCGCCTTGTACCAAACTGGACAGCGCCGATCTGCATCGGACGTCATGCCTTTGGCGATCAGTACCGTGCAACAGATTTCGTTACCAAGGGCAAGGGCAAGCTCACCGTGACCTTCACCCCGGAGGATGGCGGTGAAGCGCAGTCGTTTGAAGTGTACAACTTCAAGGGCGATGGTGTTGCGCTTGCCATGTACAACACTGACGAGTCGATACGGGGCTTTGCACGCGCCTGCATGAATCAGGCAGTGATGAAGCGCTGGCCCCTTTACCTGAGTACCAAGAACACCATTCTCAAGAAGTACGACGGCCGTTTCAAGGACATCTTCCAGGAGGTGTTTGACAGTGAGTTTGCCGCCAAGTTCAACGAGATCGGCATCACCTATGAGCACCGCCTCATTGATGACATGGTGGCCTCAGCTCTCAAGTGGAGTGGCAACTTCGTCTGGGCCTGCAAGAACTACGACGGAGACGTCCAGTCCGATACCGTCGCCCAGGGCTTCGGCTCGCTTGGTTTGATGACATCCACGCTCGTAACGCCGGACGGAAAGACCATGGAAGCGGAAGCGGCACATGGCACCGTGACGCGTCACTATCGCGATCACCAGAAGGGCAAGCCCACGTCGACCAACCCCATCGCTTCGATCTTTGCCTGGACAAGGGGCTTGGAGTTCCGCGGAAAGCTCGACGGTAATCATGAGCTCGTACAGTTCTGTCAGACCCTCGAACAGGTCTGCATTGACGTCGTCGAAAGCGGACGCATGACCAAAGATCTGGCCGTCTGCATCCATGGCAGCAAGGTCAACCACGGCGAGCATTACCTGTACACCGAAGAGTTTCTGGACGCTATCGACCAGGAGCTCCGGGTGCGCCTGGGCTCGTAATTCTGCGTTTTCCACAACGAATCCACACTTCTTCGTATCTTTGTGCGTCCTAGGACGCGCTCGGAGAGATCCGAGCAACAAGAAGGTGCTCATTGCACCACGGATTTTCTTCTCTGTGCCCCCTCGTTCCCTGCTGGTGCTGTGGTGAATTACGGTTGCATTGAAGCCGATAAGTTCGGCTCGAGAGATGGAGACCGGTTCATCATCATCCACCACTTGAGGACAGGTCTATGACCTTTACCGAGTTGCAGCTTTGCGAACCAGTTCTGAAGAACGTTCTCGCTGCAGGGTATACCCAACCCACCCCTATTCAAGAGCAGGCAATCCCCGTCGTGATGGCCGGACGTGACATCTTCGGATGCGCACAGACCGGTACCGGAAAGACGGCGGCCTTTGGTCTGCCAATTCTTAACCGACTGCACAACGAGGGTCCCTTCCGGGGCGGTCCACGTGTGCTCATTCTTGCGCCGACGCGTGAGCTGGCCGTTCAGATCGACGAGAGCTTCCGCACGTATGCCAAGGGCCTGAAGGTCCGCAGCGTCGTGCTGCTCGGCGGCGTAAGCATCCGTCCGCAGATCGATCAGATCCGCCGTGGCGTCGATGTGGTCATTGCCACTCCGGGACGTCTGCTCGACGTGGTCGAGCACCGTGCCCTGAACCTGTCAAACGTGCACACGTTTGTGCTTGACGAGGCAGACCGTATGCTCGACATGGGATTCCTGCCGTCGATCCGACAGGTTGTCAAGCTCATCCCGACCCAGCGTCAGACGCTGTTCTTCTCGGCAACACTGCCGCGTGAGATCCGTGACCTGGCCAATTCGCTTCTGAATGACCCGGTTCACGTAGCCGTGGCACCGGAGAGTACGACCACGGAAATGGTCGACCAGCGCCTGTATTTTGTCGAGCGTGACCGCAAGCGTGCCCTTCTGGCGCACCTGCTTGAGGAAGACCTCGAGGGCAGCGTGCTTGTCTTCACCCGCACCAAGCGCGGAGCGGACCGTGTGACAAAGGACCTGATGAAGGTTGGCCTGAAGGCAGCATCCATCCACGGCGACAAGTCGCAGATGGCCCGCCAGAAGGCCCTGCAAGACTTCAAGTCGGGCCGAACACGCGTACTCGTAGCCACTGATATCGCCGCCCGCGGAATTGATATCGCACAGCTACCATACGTGGTCAACTTCGACGTCCCGGAGGCCGCCGAGACATACGTCCACCGCATTGGCCGCACAGGACGTGCCGGTCGCAGCGGAGTGGCCGTTACTCTTGCCACGCCCGAAGACCGCAATTCGCTGCGTGACATCGAGAAGCTTATCCGCATGCGGATCCCGGCAGTGCGCGATCATCCCTTTGAGGAATGATGCGCCAGCCGAGCCCCGTTCTCTGACTTCAATATATTTGCCCATCGTAACAGACACCTCTGAACGATTCAAATGACTCTCGCCGACGACCAGCAGCCAGCACAAAACAACCAGTCTTCTGAAAACGGCCCCGACCGCGAAGGTCGTTCAGGCCGTCGCCGTCGCCGTGGACGTCGTCCCGGCGATGGCCCCCGCGAGGGCGCTCCTCAGGAACCTACCGATGCGGCCCCTTCGGGTGCCCATCCGGACCGTCCATCGGCCCCATCGGGACCGGAAAACCGGCCTGAACGCCGACAGGAGCGCCGTCCCGATCGTCCGGATAACCGGCCGGATAACCGGCCGGACAACCGGCCGGACAACCGGCCGGAACGCCCGACCGACGCACCAACATCGGGCGAGGCAGCAGACGGTCAGCAGGCTGAAGGGGGCGAGCGCGGCGGCAGAAATCGTCGGCGCAATCGCAACCGTAACCGCTCAGGCGAGCAGCAGCGAGAAAGCCAGGCTCCTCAGGGAGCACCTGCGGCACCGGGCCAAAGTCAACATCAGGAACGCACCAAACCTGCACGACCGGCCCAGCCGCAGCGCGGCGATCAACCCAAGCAAGAGAAGAAGGAACGGCCATCACGAGGCTCAGTTCTGAATCGCCGGCAGACACGCGGCGAGTATACCGATGCACCGAAGCAGAAGGAAGACACACCGCAGTATGTGCCGGTCAGTGCCGCCACGGTCGAACAGTACGTGAACGGTCACAAGGGCTGGCAAAAAGAGGTGCTCTCGACGCTTCGCAGCATCGTCCAGGGCGTTGCACCCGATATCGAAGAAAGTATCATGTGGTCGCAGCCGGTGTTTAGCGCCAACGGTCCTGTTTGCTTTTTCAAGGCATACAAGGATAACGTGACCTTTGGGTTCTGGCGCGGCACGGAACTGAGCGATCCCGATGGATTGCTTTCCGGCGATCTGACGATGATGCGGACCATGACGCTTCGCTCGGCCAAGGACGTCCGCCGCGAAGCCTTCGAGGCCATGGTCAAGCAGGCCGTCAGACTCAACCGCGAAAAGGGTGATCCGACGCTTTCGTAAGCTCTGGCGCTCTTCAAATGGCGGTTCGCACAACGCGGTTTCCGTCGTGCGGTGGCACTAGCCGTCGTGAACGATCGCGATAAATACGCTCGGGTCCAGAAACGCCGAGCAGCGATGTAGGTCGTCGAGCACTATGCGCCCGATCACATAGCTCCCGGTTATACCTCGGTGGTCAACCTCTATCGATCGGAATGGCACCTCGCGCAGGATCGCCGCACTGGCACGGACATAGACGCTTACCTCAATGCCGTGATCGACCGTTGGTCGCACAGGCTGCTGCATTTTCTTGTACTCGTACCGGTACGTGTGTCTGATCGCAGCGATATCAGACAGCACCGCTGATGCGGTCGGACCTCCGCCTGCCCCCTTTCCAACGAGGAGTTGAGCATCAGAAAATGCGGCTGTGAGCTGAACTGCATTCATTTCGTTCTGAATTGAAGCAAGATGCAAACCGTTGGGTGTAAATGCAGGAAGTGCCATTACTGATAGCGAATCTCCGTGCAACTGCACGGTTGAAAGCAGCTTGATCGAACACGTGAGCTGTCGAGCCACCGACACATCGTAGGGTGTAATGGCCGTGATTCCGCGGCGAACAACCTGGGATGGGTTGAGTACAACACCGAATGCGTGTGCAGCAATGATGGTCGTTTTGAATGCCGCATCATATCCTTCAACATCGAGCGTCGGGTCGCTCTCTGCAAAGCCAAGGCGCTGAGCACCTGCGAGGGCTTCACCATAGCCACCCGTATGGGGCGAGTGCAACGCCGTCAGAATGTAGTTCGTTGTACCATTGACGATTGCCCTTACGCTCCGTAGAAGGTCATTGTCATAGTATTCTTCGAGATTGCGAATGATTGGTATGCTTCCGCAGGTTGATGCCTCGTAGAGAAATGGCATGCCTGTTCTGCTTTGAAGCTCAAGCAGCTCTGGAAGCCTTGAAGCGATCATACGTTTGTTTGCACTCACCGCTGCCTTACCGCTTTCGAGTGCGCGAGAGACAATGTCAAACGCTGCATCGGGGTCATCGATCAACTCCACCACGACGTCTATGTCAGGATCGTCAAGGATCTCATCACGGTCAAAAGTGAGCAATCGGGCGGGTGCTGATCGCTGCTTAAAGCGATCACGCACGCAGATGCGTGCGATCTCCGTCCGAAGCAAGGGGGTACGTTGGAGTACATCGTACAGTCCCTGCCCCACGGTACCGAAACCGAAGAGACCGATACGCAATGAAGCTGTGTGTGTCATGATATGATACCCGATTTGTGGAGGATTGTGGCAAGGCGTTCGGTGTGAATCAGAAACGCATCATGTCCGGCAGAGCTCAGGAGTCGGCGGTACTGTCCACGCGGGACCATGTCGGCAATGAACTGCTGCTCCGATTCCGGGAACAGCAGGTCGGAATCGATACCGATCGACAGCGTCTGCGCTGATATCGACCGTAAGACGGCTCCGGCCCCGCCACGACCTCGTCCGAGGTCGTGGCTATCCATTGATCGGGTCAACACGTAATACGCGCGGGCCGTAAACCGCTCAACGAGCTTTCGTCCCTGATGGCGCTGGTACGACTCAGAGGGATATGTTGAGATGCGTTCATCCTCGGGTTGTTGAGTCAGAGAATACTGCAGCGGCGTTCGGTACATGATCATCGCCATGGCTCGCGCAGCCGCGAGACCAGCCGCGCCTGCGCCTGGCAGAGGGGTGTAAAATGTGCTGTCAGCTTCGATGGCCATCCGCTGGGCGGCATTCGATGCGACGACCCACGGCAGATGACGCGCATTGGTCGCAATAGGGACAATTCGCTCGATGACCGCGGGCTCATGAACAGCCCATTCGAGGACGTGTTGACCGCCCATCGAGCCGCCGATCAACAGACGGATCTGCGGTAGCTGCAGGTGTTGCCGCAGTCGGATAAAGGCCCGGACCTGATCGCGAGTTGTGACAACCATCCCCATCGCATCCGAGAACTCCGTACTTCCGTAACAGGAACCGATCATGTTGGCACAGACCACGAACAACCGTTCAGTGTCTATGAGACATCCAGGCCCCACAAGACCGCGCCACCAAAGCGCGGCATCACTATCTCCGGTAAGAGCGTGGCAGATCCATACAACATTGTCCTTATCCCTGCTCAGGGTCCCGTACGTGTGGTAAGCGATCGTGAGTCCATTGACCGTGTTTCCGTTCTCGAGCATCAATGGCTCCTGGTCCACGAACAGCTTCATCGCGACCTCCGAAGCGCCTGGTCCAGATCGGCGATGAGATCATCGACATGTTCGATTCCGATGCTCAATCGAATCAGGCCCGGTGTGACTCCAGCAGCACTCTGCTCCTCCGGTCCAAGCTGCTGGTGCGTTGTAAGTGACGGCTGAATGACAAGGGACTTTGCATCACCCACGTTGGCAGCGTGAGAGAAGAGCTCAAGCGCGTCAATCACGGCCTGGGCTCGCTCGGCACCACCTACTGGCTCGAACGAAAGAACGCCACCGAAACCATTGCGCAGATAGCGCTTTGCGAGTTCATGATGCGGACTCGACGGCAGACCGGGATAGGACACACCTGCAACGTCCGGATGACTCTGCAGCCACTGCGCCACTGCGAGTGTATTGTCCATGGTTCGCTGGACACGCAGAGAAAGTGTTTCGATGCCCTGCAGAAGAAGCCACGAATTGAATGGACTCTGCGAAGGTCCAAGGTCGCGAAGACCCTCAACACGCGCACGTATGGCGAAGGCTATGTTGCCAAAGGGTCCGTCCGTTCCGAAGACGTCCCAGAATCGCAGCCCATGATAGCCCTCGCTTGGCTCGGTGAACTGCGGGAATCTTCCATTGCCCCAGTTGAACGTGCCTGCGTCCACGATAACACCGCCGATGGCCGTGCCGTGACCACCTATCCACTTTGTGGCAGATGCCACTACAACGTCCGCACCGTACTCGATAGGTCTGGCAACATATCCTGCAGCGCCGAATGTGTTATCGACGACAAGCGGGATGCCTAACTCCTGAGCAATCTTCTTGATCGCTGCAAAGTCCGGGACGCTGAAACCCGGGTTTCCGATCGTCTCGACATAGAACGCCTTGGTCTGGTCATCGGCTAGAGCACGGAATGACTCGGGATCATTGCCCTCAGCGAATCGCACCTCTATTCCCAACCGTCGAAATGCGACCTTGAACTGATTGACTGTGCCGCCGTAGAGATAGGATGACGTGACAATGTTGTCACCAGCCGATGCGAGCGTGTGAATGGCAAGAAACTGCGCAGCCTGTCCGCTCGCTGTTGCAACGGCTGCAACACCCCCCTCCAGCGCCGCGATGCGCTGCTCAAACACATCCGTCGTGGGATTCATGATGCGCGTGTAGATGTTGCCGAACTCGCGAAGTGCAAACAGATCGGCACCGTGCTTCGCATCCTTGAACGTGTAGGATGTTGTCTGATACAGTGGCACGGCCCGTGAGCGCGATGCCGGGTCGACCGCGCTGTAACCGGCGTGAACCTGGAGTGTATCGAAATGAAGGGGCTTTGACATGACGTCTCCTGATACTGTGGGGAGACGCTTTTATATCAACCTGTAGATATGAAAAACGCCATCCCCGTGAAGGAATGGCGTTTGAAAATTGCAGTCTTTACTGTCGTATCAACACCACTCCACCACGTGCATACACATACACATCATACAGCTTTGCATGACGGCGGCGCGTGAGAAGGAATGGCAGTTGTTGATCTTCATGACGAGGCGAATATACGTGAGCGGAAGAAACTTGCAAGTTTTTACGCGCTGGCAACGTCAGCGTAATGCGCTCTCGAGCGCCGTGCGTGCATCGGTTTTCTCATCCCGGTACTTCACGATCAGAGGCGTGCTCACGGCCAAACCGTTGATGCGCCCCCATTCGTTCTGTATCGCACGCGATCCGGCAACAACGACGGCGCCCTCCGGGATCTCAAGGGGCTCGTGGTCCGTACTGCGGTGAATGGTGCTGTTGACAAGATCGTACACCGGAGTTGAGGCGTTCAGGATCACACCACTGCCGAGCACGGCACGATTACGAACACGCACTCCCTCGTACACGCCGCAGTTGCCCCCTATCATCACATCGTCTTCGATGATCACGGGACGCGCCCCGGCGGGCTCAAGCACGCCGCCAACCTGCGCGGCCGCACTTACATGCACGCGTGCGCCGATCTGAGCGCACGTGCCCACAAGAGCATGACTGTCGATCATGGTTCCCGGGCCGATCCAAGCGCCGATGTTGATGTACATCGGAGGCATGCAGATCACTCCGGCAGACAGGTACGCACCGGTGCGGACTGAGGATCCACCGGGCACGATACGGACACCATCCTCGAGCGTAAACCGCTTTGTCGGCAGCGTATGCTTGTCGAAGAATCTGAAATTGTCGTCCGTTGACATGTCCTGCATCGCCCCCATGCGGAACAGCAGAAGGATGCCATGCTTCACCCACATGTTCACGCGCCAGCCCCCTTCAAAGGGCTCAGCAGCGCGTATCTCGCCGTGGTTGAGGGCGCGCACGATCTCGGTACACACATCCGCAACCATGGGGTCGTACTTCAGCTCAGCCGGGTCAAGTGCATAGAGCCGTTCGATTTCTTCGCGAAGGTTCATTACTTCTTTGATGGTGTTGTGAATGCCAGGTTAAGGATCTTGTAGATCAGCCGCGCCGTCGTAAGGTCGGGATGTGAAAGCCCCTTCATCGGTGCAAGTTCGACAACATCCAGCCCCACAATGCGACGTCCACTGGCAATGACAGCGCGGATGACATCGATCGTCTCGCTGTACAGGAGCCCGTCGGGCTCCGGGGTCCCCGTGGCCGGCATGATCGCCGGGTCGAACACATCAACATCGAACGTGATGTAAACGTCTTTGGCAAGTGTATCGACAACGCTCTTCTGCCAGTTCACGCCGTGCAGGCCACGTCGGATGGCCGAAGCATAGAAGGTGTTGATCTTCTTTTCGCGGATGAACTGCGCCTCTTCAATGCACTGGGCACGGATACCCACCTGCGTGATGCGCTTGGTGGGAAAGAACTCGGCAACGCGCGCCATGAAGGACGCGTGTGACCAGGCAGAGCCCTGATACTCATGCCGAAGGTCCGAGTGTGCATCGAAATGCAGAACGCTCATCTTGGGAAATGCGCGGTAGTGCGATGCGATCGGCGCTGTCGAGATCGTGTGCTCGCCCCCTAACGTCACGACAAACTTCTCCATCTCAAGGAGCACGTCAACCTGCTGCTCGATCATGTCCAGTGCCGCGCGATCTACGGCCTTACCAAACTTGATCGGCGCCAGCGTCGCGATGCCTTCATCAAAACACAGTTCGCGGTTCGTCTCGTCATCGTAGAACTCCACATAGGCACTGGCCTTTACGATGGCCTTGGGGCCGTTCTTGGCTCCTCCGCCATAGCTGACAGTGTGTTCGTAGGGGGCTGAAACGACAGCGATCTTGGCCGTTTCGAGAGTTGAATGCTCCGATTCGATCGCCAGAAAATTCTTGCTTGGTCCAAGCACATGCATTGTTACGTCCTACGTTGATGAACCTGCAATTTAGGGGCGCACTGCGGCACAATGAAGAACGTATATTCGGCCCATGTCTACGTTGGCTCGTCAACGCACCGGTTGGTACTTCTATGATTTCGCCAACAGTGCCTTCACCACATCCGTCGTCACGGTGTTCTTCGGTCCCTACCTGACCTCGGTGGCTGAGCATGCTGCCGTCGGCGGACATCTTCATTTCCTTGGGCTAGCGCTGCATCCAGGTTCGTGGTTCTCCTTCTGCGTGTCGGCCTCAGTCGTCTTGCAAATGATACTGCTGCCGATCGTAGGAGCGCTTGCCGATGCCTCGCATCGCAAACTTCAGCTACTTGCGCTTACGGCGTTCATCGGAGCAGGAGCAACCAGCGCACTGTCCTTCGTTCGGCACGACGCAACATCCTATCTCACCGGCGCGGCGTTGTTTATCATCGCGAACGCAAGCTTCGGGGCGAGCATCGTGGTTGCCAACAGCTTTCTCAATGACCTTGCCACGGACAATGAGCGTGATAGGATCTCTTCGCGCGGCTGGGCCTTTGGGTACCTTGGTGGGGGCCTGGCACTGCTACTGCATCTGCTGTGGTTCAAGACCGCATCGACCGGTGATGAGAAGTCGTGGACGATCCGGATGATCCTAGCCAGTACCGGGCTCTGGTGGGCTGCCTTTACGATCGTTCCTCTGGTCTTGCTGGCGGGCATTCGCCGCAATGTGGGCAAGGTACGCGTCGGCGCAGCAGTCACGCAGCTTCGTGATACGCTTCGGCACATCCGACAGCATCCTCAGGCCTTCCGATTTCTCGTTGCCTATGTTCTTTACAACGAGGCCATTCAGACCGTCATCTCCATGGCTAGCGTCTACGGAAGTCAGGAGCTCGGACTCGGACTCGACGTGCTCACGCAGGCCATCCTGCTGGTGCAGTTTGTTGCTATCGGCGGATCATTGCTGTTCGAAAGAATGGCTGCACGCGTCGGCACCATGCGCGCAATCACCGTCAGCCTCATCGGCTGGGCCGCCGCTTTGCTCTTCGCCTACTACATGCCCGCATCGGGCTCGTGGTTCTATGTGCTGGCCGTGGTCATTGCCATCGTGCTAGGGGGCTCGCAGGCCCTTAGCAGATCGCAGTTCTCGAAGCTCATTCCGCATGGACGAGAAGCCGAGTACTTCTCGCTCTACGAGATCAGCGACAAGGGCACATCATGGTTCGGACCTCTGACCTTCGGCATCGTGCTATCGATGACCAACAGCTACCGCTATGCACTGCTCTCGCTTATCGTGTTCCTGCTCACCGGCATGCTTCTTTTGCAACGCGTTAAAGAGCATCAGTCCCGGTAGCGCACAGAATAGCACGGACGAGACTTCGTCTCACCCCAAAAACACTGCGTCATTCCGTAATTCGGTAATTCCGTACTTCCGTAATTCGGTACTTCCGTACTTCCGTAATTCCGTACTTCCGTACTTCGGTACTTCCGTACTTCCGTAATTCGGTACTTCCGTACTTCCGTAATTCGGTACTTCCGTACTTCCGTAATTCCGTACTTCCGTACTTCCGTACTTCCGTACTCCCGTAATTCTCTTCTCAATCCATGATTTTCCGCAGAAACGCCGGTTGGCTGCCGGCGGCAGCGCGGCGCATCTGCGGTTGAGATGGATCCGGAGCGGCTACAGGAACGGAGCCCGATGAAGGGGGCTCGGAATGTGGCATACCGGTCTGACGATGGTCCTGCTCACGTTCGCGTTGACGTCGCAGATAGGTCGGAAC
Source organism: Ignavibacteria bacterium (assembly GCA_947459875.1). Taxonomy (GTDB): domain Bacteria; phylum Bacteroidota; class Ignavibacteria; order Kapaibacteriales; family Kapaibacteriaceae; genus UBA10438. The sequence goes on along the minus strand of CANHFG010000001.1, from coordinate 107,145 downwards.
GTTGATGTCGTTGACATCAATTTCAGATGCGGCAGGAGCAGTTGGAGCTGGCGATGGTGCGGGAGTTTCCGCTACCACATCGCGTTCTGGCTGCTGGCGGACGATCTCGATGATAGGCCCGGCCACCGGCGCTGCCACAGGAACAACCGTGGCTTTCTTTTCTTCGTGTTGACGGTGGAAGCCCGTGGCCACAACTGTGATGGCGATCTCGTCTTCCATACGTTCGTCGATCACCACGCCGTGGATGAGGTTCACCTCATCGCCGGCGGCCTGTTCGATGGCGGCGACAGCTTCGCTGACCTCGAACATTGTCATGCCCGAGCCCCCTGTCACATTGACAAGAAGTCCCTGCGCACCGAAGATCGACATGCCCTCAAGGATCGGAGAATTCAATGCGTTCTGTGCTGCCTCAATGGCACGGTGCTCGCCACTGGCGCGGCCGATCCCCATGAGCGCATCGCCCATGCCGGACATGACCGTGCGGACGTCGGCAAAGTCGACGTTCATATACCCGACACCGGAGATGATATCCGCAATGCCCTTCGTGGCGTTGTACAGAACGTTGTCGACCATCATGAGCGCATTGGCAAACGTTACGTCCCTGTCCACGACCGTCAGGATCCGCTGATTGGGAATGACGATCAGCGCATCTACATGTTCGCGCAGGTCCTTGATGCCGTTTTCGGCAACGGCCATGCGCCTTTTGGATTCATAGTTGAACGGCTTGGTCACGATGCCCACGACGAGGGCACCGATCTCGCGACCAATACGTGCGATCACCGGCGCAGCCCCGGTCCCCGTGCCTCCGCCCATACCAGCGGTCACGAAGATCATGTCACTGCCTTCAAGGGCTTCGCGCACGTCGTCAAGGCTTTCCTCGACAGCCATCCGCCCCCTATTGGGATCGGCTCCGGCTCCAAGACCACGCGTCACATCCTTACCAAGCTGAAGCTTGATGCCAGCCGGATTGCTCAAAAGAGCCTGACGGTCTGTGTTTGCTGCAACGAACTCGACTCCATCGAGTCCACGGGCGATCATGGTGCGGACTGCATTGCCGCCACCGCCGCCTACGCCGACCACGCGAATGCGTGCATCGGACGTCAGAGATGATACATCCAACTCAATTGCCATCATTCCCCCCGGAAATCAGTCATGTTTCGTGAACTTAACCAGTCAGAAGTTTTCAAACCAGTCTTTGAGTCGCTGAACGACTCCCTTTTTATGAACATGAACCTCCGCAGGTTCTGCAGGGGGCGCATCTTTTGCTGCCTGAATTGTCGGTTGAACGTCATGTGAATCAGAGATGAATTCGTGGTGATGTTTGATTCCATAGAGTGCCAGACCAATGGCTGTTGCCCGGGATGGCGTGGTCACTTCACGGGCAAAACCGTCATTGCCGAAGCCGCGCGGAAGCCCCTTGTTGACCGGCAGTCGGAAGGTCCGCTGCGCCAGCTGCTCCGAGCCATAGAGCTCGGTGCACCCGCCCGTGAGGACAACACCGGCGGCCAGCTGGTGCGACATGCCGGACTCGTGAATGCGCGAGAGAACAAAGTCGTAGATCTCCTCCATCCGGGGTTCGATCACCTGACATAGGATCGACTTCGATACCTCGGTCGGCGTGCGGCCACCGATTCCCGGAACCTGGAAATGCTCGTCGCGCAGAATGCTCTCGCTGATCGCATGACCGTAGCTGAGCTTGATACTCTCGGCATCGGTATTGCGGATGCCGAGAACGGCAACGATGTCATCAGTTACGCGCTGACCGGCAATGCCGATAACGCTCACATAGCGTAGAACGTTGTCCTTGTAAATGGCCATATCGGTGGTGCCACCGCCGATGTCGACCAGGGCCACGCCGACTTCCCGCTCCGCCTCGTCGAGAACGGCGTAGGAACTGGCGATCGATTGAAGCACCACGGCATCGACGTGCAGTCCGGCCCGCTCAACGCATTTATACAGGTTGTCGACCGCTGAGGAGCTGGCCGTGATCACCAGGGCGTTTGCCTCGAGGCGCCGTCCGCTCATTCCGAGTGGATCTGAGATACCATCCTGTCCGTCGATCAGATAATCCTGCGGAATAACATGCAGAATGCGACGGTCCGGCGTGACGTGCACCTGCGACAGCTCGTCATGCAGACGCTTGACGTCGCTTTCGGAGATCTCCGACGTCCTCGTTGTTACAATACCGCGAGTCGTGAACGTGCTAATGTGCTCGCCGCTTATCCCCACCACAACCGGCCCAAGCTGATACCCACTGGTCTGCTCGGCGCGGTCGACCGCTGCGCGAATAGCCTCTGCGGTCTTGTTGATATTGCTCACAACGCCGCGTTTGAGACCGTCGCATTCGGCAACGCCCGTACCGATAACCTCGATGGCACCCGAGTCGGCATCCCGCGACATCACGATCGCGCTGACCTTGGTAGATCCAATATCAAGACCGGCATGGATCGTCTGCTTGCTCATACCCTTGCCCCCCCGCTTGATGTCTGTGGCCGCTCAGCGCTGTAGCGCAGCACAATTTGATTGCGCCAGCGCAGGTCAACCTCACGAACGTGTGCAAGACGAAGCGAGGCGGATGCATCTTTCCAGAAGACGTTCATGTCGGCCAGCGCCTCCGTGGCCCGGTCCGACCCGATGCTGCCGAGATGCCATGTGGCATCATCAGTGATCACATCAACCGTGCGCGAACGCCGGTCGTACGTTAGCTCGGAGATCGATTGGTACAGTCGAGGATCCAACGCCCGCGCCGCACGATTCAGCAGCGACGTCAGTGAACGTACCTCCGACTCCGACAGCACATATCCGTTCGTTCCGTGCAGCATAGGGACATTGTGCGCCGTACGCTCCTGAACAACAGGAAGCACCGTACCCTGGTCGTCGACGTACCGTAAGACACCGCCGGCGTGAAGCACATGCGCCACCGGGAGTCGCTCGACAACATCCACACAGAGTCCGTTCACACCCGAAAAGTACACCGAGGCCTTGCGCACGTAGGGAATCTGCTCGACGCTCTGGCGGATCGAGGCCAGCGTGATGGACTTTGCCCGGCGGTAGCGCAGAGAGTCCACCGCACGCTGCACCGAAAGACGACTCAGCCCCGTGGCACCCACGACGTCGACGTCCGCGATCCGCTGACGGTCTTTCCACTGCGTGGCCATAAACGACAGAAACAGTAGACCAAGTAGACAGATCATCAGCCCGGAAGTTCTCCGTTCGGGCTTCCCTGTGACGTCCAGTTGCCGTGCTCGCTTGGCCACCACTATCCTCATATCCGTGAATAACTTCAGTCAGTTATTCACATCTGTTGATAATCCCCGTTTTACCACCTGATCGCTGCGGTCACCTGAAGGACAAAATGGACATATCCATTCATATTCGCAACGAGTTAGTGAAAGAACAAATGTAGTGGACAATTATGGCCAATGCAAGCGGGAAAGGGGGCTGGTCGCGATGATTTGCACACAGGTTATCCACGAATTGTGGATAGCGTGGAAACGCTCTCGCCGACTCAGCTCAGAGCCTTCGTTCTTCCTCCGTCAACCAGGATGCTCGTGCCGCTGATGTAGGCCGCGGCCGGTGAGGCCAGAAATGCTACCGCGGCAGCGATCTCGTCAGGTTGCGCAAAGCGTCCGAGCGGTATCTCTGAAACCATCGAGCCGACGACCTCGTCGCGGGAACGCCCACTGGAAGCCACGTTCCGGTCGATGATCGCCTCTAGCCTCTCGGTCATGGTCGCACCCGGCAGGACGTTATTCACGGTAATGCCCGTGGGGCCGAGTTCCGTTGCCAGGGTCTTGGCCCAGCTGGACATTGCACCGCGGATCGTGTTGCTGACGCCTAGTCCTTCGATGGGCTGTTTCACCGATGTGGAAACGATGTTGATTATTCGGCCATATCCGGAACGTTCCATGTGAGGCACGAGAGCGGACATCAGGCGTTGAGCCACAAGAATATGATTTTCAAAAGCTTGTATGAGATCAGCAACAGAGCTCTTTCGCAGCGGCCCCGCAGCGGGACCAGCGGTGTTGTTGACCAGGATGTGGATAGCGCCAACAATATCCACAACGTTATTCACACCTGTTAGATACTCGGTTTCGTTGCCAAGGTCGACTGCAAGCGCGTGGTGCCGTGCACCGCTGGGTGTCGGCAGCTCGGAAACAACCGTGCGCAGAAGTTCGGCACTTCGGGCCAGAGCCACGACCGTTGCTCCGTTTGAGGCCAGCTCGATGGCCGTTGCCCGCCCGATACCCTTTGACGCACCGCAGACCAGTGCCGTCTTCCCCGTGATGTCCAGATTCATGAGATGCGCTCCGATTTGTAGCTTTGTTACCGCAAAGCTACCAACTCCGAAAGGACCCCACATGGCCATCCGAGCCCCATTTCCATTGAAAACGTGGATCGACGAGCACCGTCACCTGCTCAAACCACCGGTTGGGAATGCCAAGGTCTACGAGGACACGGAGTTCATCGTCATGATCGTGGGCGGACCAAATGCCCGCAAGGATTACCACTACAATGAAGGTGAAGAGCTGTTCTACCAGCTCGAGGGAGACATCACGGTGAAGGTGATCGACGACGGGGTGCCGCGCGACATGCATATCAACGAAGGCGACATGTTCCTGCTGCCGCCTCGCACGCCACACTCCCCGCAACGTCCAGCCAATACCGTCGGACTGGTGGTGGAACGCAAGCGTGAGACAGCCGAACTGGACGCGTTCATGTGGTTCTGCGAATCGTGCGGGACGAAGCTCTACGAAGAGTTTCTACCACTTACCGATATCGTTACCCAGCTGCCACCGATCTTCGAACGCTTCTGGTCGAGCACGGATCATCGCACCTGCAAGAAGTGCGCAACGGTCATCGAGCCCCCTGCCAAGGTGTAATGTCGATGCTCAAGATCGACTCTCACGCTCACATTCTGCCCGAACGCTGGCCATCGCTCAAAGAACGCTACGGCTACGGTGGCTTTATCTGGCTTGATCATTACGCGCCCGGCAAAGCGCGCATGATGCGCGATGACGGCGTGTTCTTCCGCGACATCGACGAGAACTGCTGGAACCCACTGGCCATTATCCGTGATATGGATGCGCATCACGTGGACGTGATGGTGCTCTGCACGGTTCCGGTGCTGTTCTCCTACTGGGCCCCAGCCAAAGATGCGCTCGACTGGTCGCGGTTCCTGAACGACCATCTGGCATCGGTGATCGAACAACATCCGCGGCGCTTCATCGGACTGGGCACGGTCCCGATGCAGGACGTCGAAATGGCCATTAGCGAGATGCGACGCTGCGTGCTTGAGCTGAAAATGCCCGGCATCGAGATCGGCACAAACATCAACGGCATGAATCTCGACGACCGGTCGCTCGATCCCTTCTGGGCAGAGGCCGAACGCCTCGGGGCAGGCATTTTCGTTCATCCGTGGGAGATGATGGGATCCGATCGAACAGCACGGTACTTCCAGCAGTGGCTTGTGGGCATGCCTGCCGAAACCACGTTGTCGATGACGTCCATGATCTTCGGTGGTGTCTTTGACCGTTTCCCGAATCTGAAAGTGATGTTCTCCCATGCAGGGGGCTCTTTCGCTTTCACCATCGGGCGTATCTCACACGGATACCACGCCCGTCCTGACCTCTGTGCCGTCAATGGCGTGCAGGATCCGGCCAGCTATATCGGCCGATTCTGGGTCGACTCGATCACCCATAATGCCGATGCCTTGCGGTACCTCCTGGCGCTGATCGGACCAGAGAAGATCGCCTATGGAACGGACTATCCGTTCCCGCTGGGTGACCTCGAGCATGGACGCTTTATCGAGATGATGACGGATCTATCCCCGGCAACGAAACAACAGATTTTTGCCACATCCGTTATAGAGTTCCTCGGAATTGACGAGGCCAACTATAAACGTCCGGACGATGGTTTCGACCAGACCGTGGAGTGAGCCGAGACATTTTCGTAGATTCGCATCGCTCTCGCGACGGAGGGCTCGCATAATGGTATTGCAGCTGTCTTGAAAACAGCCGGGAGAGATCCTGTGGGGGTTCGAGTCCCTCGCCCTCCGCTCCGTCATTACAGTTTAGTAGGCATCGCCACTTACCACGCCATACGGCAGGAGTATATCATGCGCTCACTCACCACCCTCGGTTTCGCTGCACTCACTCTGGCCCTTGTATCGTGCTCGGATGAGCCAACCTCGCCAGACGCTCCATCGTACGGCACCTACGTTCACACGACCAACGGTGCTTACGTTATCAACTCCAACGTGAACGTTGCTATTGACGCGACGACCAAGCAGACCACCGAGCAGCCGGCGCCGGACGACAGCACGGTTGTGTTCAGCTCGCAGACGGGTGAGGGTATCGATGAGACGAATCCATCAAAAAAGCTGCCTCTGTACAGGACCGAATCCTACGTGTACGTCAACGGCCAGCCAACCGACACCGTAACGGTCACGCAACTCGGTGGCAAGATCACGCAGAGCTTCCGTCTGCGTTACTCCATCCAGCAGATCCCGCTTGACCTGGGCCGCAAGGACATGGTCATCTGCGATCTCGGAAACTCCACGTGGACGGCCCTGAAGGACACCGTGCTTCCATTTGATCTCCCGGGCATGGCACAGTACAAGGCCTCCGGCACGTTGAACTTTACTGGCAAGTCCCTCGGCGAAGAAACCGTTACGCTCAACAACCAGACGCTGAAGACCAAGAAGGTTCAGATCGACATGAACGCAACGCTCTATCTGGCGGCTGGCCCTACGTCGATCCCTCTTCCGATCAGGCTTGAGCGCACGTACTGGTTCGCTGAAAAGGTCGGCGTTGTGAAGATGGAACAGAAGGCCGCCGTCATTGACCTCGGCATCCTCGGTGGCTTCCTTGGAATGCCTATGCAGGCCGTTCCGGGCATGATCCAGACCGCCAAGCGCTGGTCGGCACGATAAGCCCCTTACTCGGGCTTCCAGATCCAGATATCGAATCCGCCGCGTCCTCCCGGGCGATCGCTGCTAAAGCGGTACGTACCGTCGTGCATGCGAACAGCGTCCGTTTCGTTCCATATCGAATTGATGGCGGTCACAGGCACAGGGTCGCTCCAGCGTCCTCCACGTGCAACGGACATGTACACATCCTGGCCTCCGCTGCCACCCATGCCATCGGACGAGAACAGTAGCGTGTCGGCGGAAATGAGAACGGGTGTGAGCTCGTTGGCCGGTGAGTTGATCGCATCACCGCCGTGATGCGGCCCGGACCATGAGCCGTCCTGACGGCGCTCCATCATCCAGATGTCCGTACCACCTAAGCCCCCTTCCCTGTCGGAGACGAACAACAGGCGGGACTGATCCGGAGCGATGCTGGCCTGGGCGGCAAAGAACTCGCCGCCGGCGCTCTCGAGTGCCGGCCCTTCATCAAGACCTGAAGGGGTGCGCAGAACGCTGATGATGGAGGCAAACGACTGACGCAAGCCCATGCGGTAGGATGTTGCCAGTCCCGAACCATCGGGAGTCAGACTGACAAAGCCGCGTGCTCTGCCGGACAGGTTGAGCGTTCCGGCCACAAGGTCAACACGGCCATCGCCGTGGCACCGATACACCTGCGCAACACCACTACGCTCTGATGTGAAGAGCATCGACTGTCGATCCAGATCGGAGCTTGGCGCATAGTCGTCAGCGACGGAGTTGCATGTCGGATGCGGCCAGGGGGCCCGCTGAACCGTGTCCGTCTGCGCCATGCACGCATCCGTGCGGCCGAACATGCTCAGTCCGAGCGCGAGAGCAATGGCCGAAGCTACGCGGCGTGCCGGTGCCGATGTAGATGTCACGTCAGACCCCACGCGTTTCCGGTGACCAGATGAACTTGTGCATCTGCAGCTGAAAGCGCACATCGAGCTTGTCCTCGAGGATCCACTCGACGAGTGTAACGAATGGAATTGCATCGAAGACGCAGGACATCAGAACGGCCGCCACGCGACGCTCAAGATCATACCGCTTTACCACCTCGCGGGCATATTCGTAGTCGGCTCGCGAAGCGATAACGAACTTTACTTCATCATGGGGCCGAAGTGCTTCGAGATTCTCGAGTCGATTCAGCGAGGACATCTTTGAGTCGGGACATTTCACGTCGACAATGCAGATCACCCTCGGATCGACCGACGAAACATCCACGTGTCCGCCGGTCTCTACCGCCACCGTATATCCCCGGTCGCATAACTGCTGCATCACCGGCAACACGGCAGACTGCTCAAGGGGCTCGCCACCGGTGAACTCAACAAATCGGATGCCGGCTTTTTCGACCTCAGCGTAGATGTCCTCCGGCGTCATCAGACGCTCCTGCTGGCGATGATCCAGTGCATATGGCGTGTCACACCAGACGCATCGTAGGCGGCATCCCTGCAGGCGAATAAACAGACATGGCATGCCGGCTCGGGTGCCCTCGCCCTGCACTGAAATGAATATCTCGTTGACGTTGAGGCGATCGCTATTGAAGGGGCTCGATGACATACGCACAAAACTACGCCACGGTGATCAAGCCGCCCTCGTCGAACATCTTCAGCACCTCCGTGCGCAATGCCTGGTGCTGCGCAGCGCGCAGGTGCGGATCGGCAGCCAGGATGGCGTGAGCGTCGCTACGCGCCTGGGCAATGATCTCGGCATCCCCAACCAGATCGGCAAAGCGAAACTCCGGGATGCCCGACTGGCGCGTACCCATCACGTCACCCGGACCGCGAAGACGAAGGTCAACCTCGGCGACCTTGAAACCGTCGGTGGTCTGCTCCATCGTGCGCAGACGCACCACGGCCGCCATCATATCCTCTGCAGCCGACGTTCGGGTGACCTGATAGCGAAAATGATCCTTTGTTGCAAGGAAACAGTACGACTGGTCGGCTCCGCGCCCTACCCGCCCCCTGAGCTGATGCAGCTGGGAAAGCCCGAAGCGTTCGGCGTTCTCGATCAGCATGACAGTGGCATTAGGAACGTCTATGCCCACCTCGATCACCGTGGTAGATACGAGCACGTCGTATTCTCGACGCAGAAACGCACGCATGATCTCTTCCTTCTCATCCCAGGTCATCTGTCCATGCAGAAGCCCAACGCGCAGGTCAGGAAACACCTCGTTATGCAGCCATTCAAAATGCTCTACCGCGCTCTTTGCCTGCACCTTTTCGCTTTTCTCGACCAGCGGATAGACGATATAGGCCTGACGTCCGCGAGCGACCTCCGCGCGGATGAATCGAAAGGTCTCGGCCAGCGATGATTCGAAGACCAGGCGCGTGATGATGGGCTTGCGATTAGCCGGCAGCTGATCGATCACCGAAACATCGAGGTCGCCGTATAGCGTCATGGCCAGCGTTCGAGGGATAGGAGTGGCCGACATGACAAGTATATGCGGAGTACGGGGCTGATCACCATGTGACATCTGCCCCATGCGTCGGAGCTCTTTGCGCTGAGCAACTCCGAAACGATGCTGCTCATCGATGACGATCAGACCAAGCTTGTGATACTTCACATCGGCCTCAAACAACGCATGCGTTCCAACCACGATCTGCGCCTGCCCGCTGCTGATCATCTCGTGGGCATGACGTCGCGCGACACTGCGCTGTGCGCCGACGAGCTGTGCGACATTGATGCCTTCGACGTTGCTAAGAAGCTTCGTCAGGCTGTGATAGTGCTGCTCGACAAGGATCTCTGTTGGCGCAAGCAGAACAGTCTGGTAACCATTGTCGATGGCGCTGAGCATGCATAGCAGGGCAACAATGGTCTTGCCCGAGCCGACGTCACCCTGAAGTAGCCGATTCATCGGCGTACCGGACGTCATATCGCCCACGATCTCGCGGATGACCCGCTTTTGGGCAGCGGTGAGTTCATACGGGAGTGCATCGATGATGGCGCGAGCGCGTGGACTCTGGGCCTGCATCGGCAGACCTCTCTCGGGTCGCTTCCGTGAGGCACGTCGCGCGGCAAGATGGGTTTCGAAGACGAGGAGCTCTTCGTACTTCATGCTGTTCTTTGCCAGCTCGATCTGATCGAGCGAAGCCGGCATATGCAACTGCCGCAAAGCATCGTGCTGCGGCATGAGCCGACGCGCCTGGCGCAGATCACCCGGAATCGGATCATCGATCAGCCCCAAGCCCCTTTCCAATGCATGCTCGGCAATGGCACGAAGATGCCGCATGGTCAGTCCGGCGGACTTCAACCCCTGCGTCATGCGGTACCGTGGAAGGATACTTCCGGCTCGGTACTGTTCGATCTCTTCCGGATGCACTTCCTCGATCTCCGGATGGTGCATGCTCAGTGTGCCCCACTTCGCGTCGTATTGTGGCACGCCGTGAACGACGTATGTGGATCCTGCTGTGAGGACCTTTCCGTAGTAGGCTAGTCCACTCCAGAAGATCAGCTGCATGGTGGCCGAGGAATCGTCACCGATGACAGCCACGAGCATGCTGCGCCCCTTGCCAACGGTGCGCTGCTCGAGTCGCATGACCGTGCCTACGAGCGTTACCTGCGCCGTGACCTTGATGGCGTGTGAAGCATCGCCGGACCAGAGATCAGGTGCACGGTAGCGCTCGCGAAGCTGCACGATGCTCTCGGCAGCCGTCCGGTCAACATAGGCTCTGGGGACGTTGTAGATGACGTCTGCGTAGCTGACGATTCCTTCCTTGGCAAGCGCCTCGGCACGACGTGGCCCAACGCCCTTGACGTACTGCAGCGGCAGGATGAGCGGCGATGTGGACGCGGCGGTCACGAAAACATCTCTGCGCAGTTTACCGGGCTGTCCCGTCAACGATCGTCATCCAACCGTGCACATCCTCGACACGTCCAAAGCGAATGTCATTGAGCCTGTTCTTAAGAGCAAACATCCGGCAATCATCATCGACGCGCAGCTGATAGTCCGTTCCGTCAACAGAGATTGTGGCAATAGGAGCAACCGAAGCTGCCGTGCCTACGCCGAAGGCCTCGGTCACCCGTCCGCTCGGGATCCCCTCGGTAAGTTCCTCGACGGAGATCGGGCGCTCGATTACATCGTAGCCAAGATCACGGGCGATCTGGATAACGCTCTCTCGCGTAACGCCCTTGAGAATGGTGTCGCCCGTCGGAGGCGTCACCAGCGCACCATCAATGAAGAACATCAGATTCATCGTTCCCGACTCTTCTACGTGGTCGTGCTGCTTGGCATCGGTCCAGATAACCTGATCGAATCCCGCATCCTGCGCCAGCTTCGTCGGATACATTGCTGCCGCATAGTTACCGGCGCATTTTGCGTACCCCGTGCCCCCGGGTGCCGCACGTGTGAACTCCCGTTCGACCTTGACGCGAAGGGGGCGAGTATAGACCGGCTTGAACGGTCCGCCGACGACCATAAAGGAAAACTCATCGGCGGCTTTCAGCCCCATGCGCTCCTCGGTGGCGATCACAAAAGGACGGATGTAGTACGACGCATCAGGTCCCGGCGGCACCCACTGGCGATCAACATCCACCAGCGTGTGGATCGCCTCGGCGAAGAGCTCGGCCGGCACCGGAGGCATGAGCATACGCTCAAGGGAGATCGTAAATCTCTCCTGGTGCCGCGGCGTGCGAAACACACCAACGCGTCCGTCCTGCATGTGATAGGCCTTCATACCCTCAAAGACGATCTGTGCATAGTGCAGACCCAGGGCAAGAGGCGAAAACGGCACAGGTCGGTAGGCCTGGATACGGGCTTTACGCCACTCTCCATGCGAATACTCAGCGATGAACATGTGATCACTGGGAACATTGATAAGCTTGAGAGATGCAACGGCATCTGCTTCGAGTCGCGGCATCGCCGCGCGGTCTATTGGTAGTGGCATGTGCGAATCTAGGGATTAGGGAACGTGAAACTTGATCGGCTGTCGATATCTTCGAGCATCATGACGCGCAAACGTGACATATCAGTTGTCGAAACCGTCGACGAGATGCAGTCGGTCGTTCAGAGCGTACGCGCCGATGGGCTCAGCGTTGGGTGCGTTCCCACGATGGGCTACCTGCACGACGGGCATGCATCGCTGATCCGTCATGCGTCCGAGCGGCATCCGGTCGTGGTTGTCTCGATCTTCGTCAACCCCACGCAGTTCGGGCCGAATGAGGACTACGCGCGCTACCCGCGTGATCTAGCCCACGACCTTGAGATCGTCCACCAGGCCGGAGCAACACACGTCTTCACTCCCACGGTCGATCAGATCTACCCCGGGGGTCCGCGCTCAAGCATCCATATCGCGGGGGTGAGTGAAGTTCTTGAGGGGGCTTCTCGGCCAACGCATTTCGATGGCGTGGCAACGGTGGTCTCGCGCCTGTTTGAGGCGATGCTACCCGATGTGGCGTACTTCGGTCAAAAGGACCTGCAGCAGACGCTGATTATCCGGGAGCTGGTTCGCTCTTCGCCCCTTGAGAGCGTTCAGCGCGTGCGCGTTGAAGTGCTGCCGACAGTGCGGGAACCTGACGGACTTGCGCGAAGCTCACGGAACGTGTACCTCTCGGCAGAGGACCGCCGTGAGGCGCCCGTGATCTTTGCGGCGCTGACCCGCGGAGCTGAGCTTCTTAAAGGGGGCATGCATGATCTCGATGCTGTCGAGCAGGCCATGCTTGACGTGCTGAGGGGTGTGCCGAGACTTGAGATCGATTACGCGGTTGCAGTGGACGCTTCGACCCTTCGACGTCCGGCTTCGCCCGGGGTGTGCGACGAGTTCGCCTTGCTGATCGCCGCCCGACTGGGCAGTACGCGCCTGATCGATAATGTCCTTGTCAGGACAGGTCGGCCGTAAGGTCGATCCTGTAGAGCATCCACTCCTTCATTGGTGCTGCGCCACGACGCTCATAGAAGTCGCGGGCGAGCTTGTTCCAATCAAGAACCTGCCAGTCGACGCGTCCGCAGCCACGCTCGCGGCCCAGAGCGATCACGGCATCGAAGAGCATCGACCCCACACCAAGCGAGCGTGCGTCCTCGCGCACAAATATGTCCTCGAGATACATCGTTGGCAGCGCCAGAAAAGACGAATATGTTTCCAGGGTGATGGCGTATCCGAGGGCCTTCCCCTGCCCATCGATCGCCAACATGGCCTCTATGCGCGGAGAGTCTCCGCAGATGTCATGCATAAGGCGCTCGCGGGCCTCATCCGATGGAGGGTCGAGCTTCTCATATTCAGCAAGCATCACCACCAGCGCAAAGAACTCGGCAAAGTGCTCACGCCTGACCGGGACGATCTCGACCGGCAACATCAGAGAGCCTGAGACAGAAAGGCCAGAAACGTCGATGGGTCCGAACGAAACTGCGTCTGATACCCTGACTGCGCCACATAACTCCCGTCGGGGCGGAGCATTACATAGAGCGGATTGGCCACCGTGCCATAGGTTTTCAGAATATTCTGATTGGTGATGTATGGCTCAGACTTCCTGTCGGTGTAGAGCTGCACGAGGACGAACTTCTTGAATTGCTCAACCACCTCGGGCTTGGGGAACACTTCCTTTTCCATGAGTCGGCAGTTTACGCAGGCAAACCCCGTGAAGTCTATGAAGATGGGCTTCCCCTCCTGGCGTGCGATCTTCTTGGCCTTCTCAAGATCATTCAACCACGTCAGTCCGCCGTGACCGGCCGATGACGTTTCGGAGGTTGTCGGCGCCGCAGACACAGCCGGAGCGCCGTTCATCTGATCCAGTAGCTGATGATAGTTCTCCGGTGGCAGCAGCGCTTCAAGGTCGGCAGCAAGGGGCTTACCTAGCATGCCGCCTGTGAACCACAGAGTGAGCGTGGCAAAGATCACAGCAAAAAAAGCTCGAAGGCCACCGACGCGTTCGACGGGAGTATCGAGGGTCATTCTGAAGGTACCCAGCAGATAGAGTACGATCAGAAGGCAGACGCCAGCCCAGACAGCAAGGAACACCTCACGCGGAAGGAGTCCGAGACCGAAGATGAACTCGGCCGTCGAGAAGAACTTCACAGCGGCAGCGATCTCGAGAAATCCCATTACCACTTTGAGGTTGTTCATCCAGCCTCCTGCCCGAGGCAGACGCACCAGCAGCGACGGAAACATCGACAGAAGCACGAAGGGAATCGCAAAGGCCGTGGCAAAGCCAAACGTGCCGACAGCCGGATAGAGATAGTCGCCCCCGGAAGCACTCAGCAGAAGCGTCCCCACAAACGGCACCGTACAGGTGAACGACGTCAGCGAAAAGGTCAGCCCCATGAGCAGAACCGACACGGTACCGTCTCCCTGTGACTTCTTGTTAAGAGCATTCATGATCGACACCGGCACCTGGATCTCAAAGGATCCGAAGAGGTTGAAGGCCAGTACCATGAAGAGCAGACCGATGCCGAGATTCATCCAGGGATTCGCTGCAAGGTCCTGCACGGCCGTACCACCGAAGATGACCGAGGCCAGAATGCCGACGGCTGTGAACGTTGAGATGATGCCGAGGCCGAAGAGCGCACTGTCGCGCATGCCCGAGCCGCGATGCTTTTCGTGCCGCTTTGTAAAGAACGAGACCGTGATCGGGATCATCGGGAACACACACGGCGTGAGCAAAGCAAGAAATCCAACGCCCATTGCGTAAAGGAAAAAGCTCACCAGACCCTTGCGCTTCTCCGTCGCGATCTCGCTTTGAGTGTCCTCAACGATCGGTGCGTTTGCGGCAGCTGCTGCTGGTTTCACAGTAGCAACCTCACCCAGATCGTCGAACGGCGCGTCGGATGTGGTGGCCGCTTGGGTAACAACAAGAGTAACCGGCAGCGGCATATCCTCCGAGGGCAGACATGCCGAGGTGTCGCACAACTGCATTGTCACGATGACCTTTGCCTTGTGCTGCCCCACCGGTAGTGATGTTGAGGCACGCACGGGTACGGCGACTTCAAAAGAACCGGCGATCTCCTCGACGGTGGTCTCCCATGTCTTGTCGAAGGCCGAGTGAGCCCCCTTGATGATGCGTGGCTTGCCGGCAAGCTTGAGAATCCCACCAGGGGCAACACTGACAACCGTTGCATCCGGGCCGAGTCCGTCCGGTCCCACGGCCGGCGTCAGCCCATAACTGTGCCAGTGCTTGGCAATACGGCCCTTGACGATGATTGTTGCCGTGTCGCCGGCCTTGAGCGAGCATGCCGCTATGGAGGAAAACGTGACCTTGTCGCGTGCCGAGGGCATCTGTGCAATCGCGCCGGAGGTAAGGCCGCATAACTGCAGGACAAGGAGCAAAAGTCCGGACGTGAAAAAGCGGGTAATGTTCATTCAGGGGGCGATGAAATGCATGCAGGGGCGCACGTTCGGCGCTACAACGGCCAAAACTACGCAACGGCGTCGACTTCGTATTTTAACGCTCTTTTCATTACGTGCTCAGCGAGGATATGGCTTCCACAACATCGATCGATGCGATCCTGTCGCTTTCCAAGCGCAAGGGGTTTGTTTACCAGTCGTCGGAGATCTACGGCGGTCTGAATGGATGCTGGGACTTCGGTCCGCTGGGCGTGGAACTGCTGCGCAACATCAAGGACTCCTGGTGGAAGGCCATGACCTTCCGTCCGGATATCGTAGGCATCGACTCTTCGATCCTCATGCACCCGCGCGTGTGGGAGGCCTCGGGGCATATTCAGCAGTTCTCGGATCCGATGATCGATAACAAGACGTCGAAGTCGCGGCACCGGGCCGACAATCTGATCGAAGACTACATCACGCGTCTTCGCAACAAGGGAAGGACCGATCAGGCAGCGGCCATTGAGGAAGCACTGAATGCGGCCGGCTCCAATGATGATCTCCACCAGATCATCATGTCGAACGCCATTCCCGATCCGATCTCAGGCACCACGGACTGGACCGAGGTCCGCAACTTCAACCTGATGTTCGAGACGCACGTCGGCCCTGTGGCCGATGCGGCTAATGTGGTGTACCTGCGACCCGAGACGGCGCAGGGGATCTTCGTGAACTTCAAGAACGTGATGGAATCTTCGCGCATGAAGCCGCCGTTCGGCATCGCGCAGATCGGTAAGAGCTTCCGGAACGAGATCAATACCAAGAATTTTCTGTTCCGAACACGCGAATTCGAGCAGATGGAGATGCAGTTCTTCGTCAAGCCCGGCACAGAGGTCGAGTGGTTCGAATACTGGCGTACGGCGCGCTGGAACTGGTTTGTACAAACGCTCGGCATCGACCCGGAGCGCCTGCACCGCAAGCCCCATGAGAAGCTTGCACACTATGCGGCGGCGGCCGAAGACATCGAGTACCTCTTCCCCTTCGGATGGGGTGAGGTCGAAGGTATCCATTCGCGTACGGACTTTGACCTTGGTCGGCACCAGGAGTTCTCGGGCAAGAAGCTTGAGTATGTCGATGCAGCAACCAAGGACCGTTTTGTTCCCTACGTTATTGAGACAGCGGTAGGAGCAACACGAACCTTTATGGCCGTTCTCTGTGATGCATACACCGAGGAGGAGATCCCCAATGGTGACGGCGGTTCGGAAACGCGTGTGGTGCTGCGTCTGAAGCCCTCGCTAGCGCCGGTCACGGTGGCCGTGTTGCCACTGGTCAACAAAGACGGCATGCCGGAGGCGGCGGAATCGATCATGGCCGACCTGCAGCGCCAGTTTCGGGTGGACTACGATACGTCCGGCGCCATTGGCCGACGCTACCGGCGTCAGGATGAAGTCGGCACACCGTTCTGCGTCACCGTCGACGGGCAGACGGTATCCGATGCGACGGTCACTCTTCGCGAGCGCGACTCGATGCAGCAGGTGCGCCTGCCGGCCTCGGGTCTGGCCCAGGCCATCGCTGAGCGCCTCGCCAGATGATCCGACCACTGATCATCAGTATCCTGCTCGGCTGCGCAGCGGCAAGCGCCGTGGCGCGAGTCGACGATGATTCGACGTATCTACGCCTGGCCAAGGCGATCGAGACCTTCAACGCGGTCTTTCGCGAGGTCAACACGCGCTACGTCGATGATGTCAATCCGACAGAGCTCGTGGACGTTGGCGTCAGCGCCATGCTCGGCTACCTTGATCCGTACAGCGAGTATTACATCGAAGACGAGACCGACGAAATCGAAACCGTCACCACGGGATCATACGTCGGGTTCGGCATTACGGTATCAAACCCCGACAGCCTCCTTACGATCACGGACCTTCGCGAGTCGGGTCCAGCGCGTAAGGCCGGCATCCGCATAGGCGACCATCTGCTGGCTATCGACAGCGTACGAACTGACACCATGCAGTCGGAGAATCTCCGACCGTACACCCGCGGCAAACCCGGATCGCAGGCTCGCCTGAAGATCCTCCGCGAGGGCCGTCCGGATACCCTGACGTTCACACTAGCGCGGCTGGAGCTCGACCTGGAATCGATCGGATACAGCGACGTTCTGCCGTCAGGCATCGGATATATCAGCTTGGAGAGGTTCAGCAAGAAGACCGGTGCCGAGCTGCGTCAGTGCATCGCGTCGCTGCGTTCACGATCGAACATGACCGGACTCGTTCTCGACCTGCGGGGCAATCCCGGTGGCCTTCTCGAGGCGGCCATCGACGTCGTGGAAACGTTTGTGCCGACAGGTAGTCCCATCGTCTCCACGAAGGGCAGATTCGATGAATCCTCCATCGAGTACCGATCGGACGCTGTCCCCATCGAACCGACCCTCCCGCTCGTGGTGCTGATCAACGAGTTCTCCGCGAGCGCCAGCGAGATCGTTGCCGGCGCGTTGCAGGATCTCGACAGAGCGGTGATCGTCGGTATCCGTTCCTTCGGAAAGGGACTGGTTCAGTCGATCGTACCGCTGTCCGACAACGCCATCCTGAAGCTCACCACCGCGCGCTATTACACGCCTTCCGGTCGATGCATTCAGCGCAGGAACTACCGAACCTTGAAGGACGATGTCGACACGACCGCATATCGCACATTTGCCGGCCGTCGCGTCTCCGGCACGCATGGCATTGATCCGGACCTGGTGGTGAGCGATTCGATCTTCTCGCCCCTTGTCAACGAACTGATGTCGTCGAATCTCATCCAGCGATTTGCCACACGCACCGCTGCCGGCATGAGCGATCTACCCGCCGGGTTCGCCGCCGATGCCCGCATGTTCGACAGTTTTCTGCGCTTTGTCGATCAGCAACCGGCACGCAAGCGGAGCAAGCTCCTGAGCGGTCTGGCAGATGCCGAGGAGCTAGCCCAGAAGTACCGGCTGCCGAAGACGTCCATTGTGGCTCTGGAGGGGGCTCGCCGTTCAGTCGAGCGCGACCAGATCCAGTCTATCCGACGTCAGCAGAACGACATTCTGCGGCTGATCGACATGGAGATCCGCACGCGCTTCGGAACGTCCCGCGATCGCGATCGGTTTTTCATTCCGCTGACCCCATCGGTGGGACGAGCCATCGAGATCCTCCGCACCGACACCTATCGTCAATTGCTGTCGTCGGAATTGCCCGCAGATCACTAAATTTGCAGCCCCTTGCCCGGATGCACGAAGGTCGCAGCTACTACGTCCTGACTCGCGCCGACGCATACGGCATGCCATCCATCGTTCAAAACCTTCTGCCGCTGAGAGCCCTTCATGAGGATTACCAAACAGTACACCAACCGCGAGAGTCAGTCACTCGACAAGTACCTTCAGGAGATCGGCCGCGTCGATCTTCTCACAGGTGATGACGAGATCGTGCTGGCACAGACCATCCGTAAGGGTGGCTTTGAGGGTGCGCAGGCACTTGAGCGGCTAGTCAAGGCAAACCTTCGCTTCGTCGTGTCCGTGGCCAAGCAGTACCAGAATCAGGGTCTGTCGCTGGGTGACCTGATCAACGAAGGAAACCTAGGTTTGATCAAAGCTGCCAAGCGCTTCGATGAAACACGGGGCTTCAAGTTCATTTCCTATGCCGTGTGGTGGATCCGCCAGAGCATTCTTCAGGCATTGGCCGAACAGTCACGGATCGTGCGTCTGCCGCTCAACCGTGTGGGCGCTCTGAACAAGATCGGCAAGAAGTTTTCCGAACTCGAACAGCAGTACGAGCGTGAACCGACAGCAGCCGAACTTGCCGAGCAGCTGGAAATGTCGATCGCGGAAATCTCGGAAACGATCAAAATCTCCGGTCGCCACCTGTCGGTGGACGCACCTTTCGTGCAGGGCGAAGACAATCGACTTCTGGACATTCTGCCCAATGACCAGCAGCCGCCGCCGGATAGCGAGCTGATGCGTGAGTCACTGCGTGTGGAAGTGCAGCAGGTGCTCAACACACTCAGCGAGCGCGAGGCCGAAGTCATCCGTCTGTACTTCGGACTTGATGATCAGCAGGCTTTGACGCTTGAAGAGATCGGCGAGAAGTTCAACCTCACGCGTGAACGCGTGCGCCAGATCAAGGAAAAGGCCATCCGTCGCCTGCGTCACGCCTCCCGGAGCAAGGCACTGCGTACCTATCTAGGTTGATCGGCGGCGTACGTACCAGCCACGACCGACGCTGCAGCAGTAATGAGCACGTTTGACGAGTATCTGGGCGTGATCACACGCTCGCATGGACTCGATGGAACGATGGTCCTGACGGACGTTGTCGTCCTGCCTCGCCCCCTTGCACCGGGCTCTGAGGTGGCCATCGGCTACAGTCGTGACTTTGCCCAGCCACACGTGGTTGCGCACTTTGAATCGACCGCGTTTCGCACAACTCTGCGACTGCGCGATGTGGTCACGGCCGAAGCCGTGACGCCCCTCGTCGATCAGGCTGTTTACGCCCGTTCTTCGGATGTCGGCATTGATGCATCGAGCCGCTTTCGCATCGGCGACGTAGAGGGATGCACGGTCATTGATGAGTCGGGCGAAACCCTCGGGACGATCACTGATGTATGGCTGATGCCTGCCAACGATGTCTGGGTTATGACACTACCCGGCGGCCGCACGATCCCCCTGCCGGTGATCGACGATGTGATTCTCAAGGTCGATCCGCAGGCACGGTTGATAACCATACGCCTGCTGCCGGGACTGGCCGAGCTGGGTACTGCCGACGAGGAGCGTGACGATGCTTGAATCGCCGATCCGCATCGACATTGTCTGCGTGGTGCCACAGATCCTCGAGTCGTTCATCTCTACTTCGATCGTCGGGCGTGCCCGTCAGAAGGGGCTTGCAGAGATCGTGCTGCACAATCTGCATGACTATGCAACCGATACGTTCCGCCACATCGACGATACACCGTACGGTGGAGGCGCCGGCATGGTCATCCAATGTGAACCGGTCTTCCGCTGCATCGAATCACTGCAGAATGAGCGCGCCTACGAAGAGGTCATCTACCTCTGTCCGGATGGTGCCGTGCTCGAACAGCGGACGTGCAACGAGCTATCGCTGAAAGGTTCGATGATCCTGCTATGCGGACACTATAAAGGCATCGATCAGCGCATCCGCGACGTCCTCGTCACCCGCGAGATCTCTGTCGGAGATTACGTACTGACCGGTGGAGAGATCGCCGCCGCGGTATTGACCGATGCGATCGTCCGTCTGGTGCCGGGCGTGGTCGGAGACGCCGAGAGCGTACTCGAAGACTCATTCATGCACGGGCTTCTTGATGCGCCACTCTACACCAAGCCGGCGGAGTTTCGTGGACAGAAGGTGCCCGATGTTCTCATGAGTGGCAATCACGCGCTGATCCGTCAATGGCGTGCCGAGCAGGCCCTTGAACGCACGCGGCAAAGGCGTCCGGATCTGCTATCCGACCGCGAGGACGCATCGTGATCTCCGAATCAGCTATCAGCGTTCAGAACCGTCATGGAGATCTCATACACACGACCGTGACAATGCCGGCTTCGGATGCCTCGCAGCATCCACTGCTGGTGATCCTGCACGGCCATAAGGGCTTTCGCAACTACGGCTTTCTTCCGTGGATCTCGCAAGGGGCTTCTGCAGGTGGTATGATTGCTCTTCGTATGTGCTTCTCACTGAATGGCATGGATAACACGGCGTGGCTTGTTCAAAAGCCCGATGACTTTGCGCGCAATACTCTTTCGCGCGAGGTCGACGACGTACACGACCTTCTGGCGCAGATTCGCTCTCACGATGAGTTCGCCGCCCTTCGGCAGCGCTGGAACGGACGTCTGGCTATTGCCGGACACTCACGCGGTGGAGGCATTGCCCAGGTTGCGGCCGGCGAACTTATGCTCAATCGCGATGCCGTTGCAGCGAGTTTGCGCGTTGTCGGACTCAACTCCGTCGGCATGTGGACACGCTGGACCGCGCGTCAGGCCGAGGCATGGCGTCGTGCCGGGTATGTAGACGTTAACAACCAGCGTACCGGGCAGACCGTGCGAATCAACGCGAGCTTTGTGGATGACCTCGAAGAAAACGCCGAACGGCTATCGCTGACGCAGGCCGTTGAGCGCCTCGATGGACGGATGCTCTTTGTTCACGCCGCGCAGGACCTCACGGTGCCCCTTGCCGAGATCCGTGAGCTTGCCCTGCATGCACCCGGTGGGCCCAATCTGACCGTTATCGAAAACACAACACATACCTTCGGCATGACGCATCCGGTGGAGCGCATCACGCCGGGATTCCTCGAGGCCTTTACGCAGATGATGAATTGGGTGCAGCCGTAATGAGAACACATCGGCACGGCATGATCATAACCGCCTTCTTCGCCATTGCGATCACGGGGTGCGAATTGTTTGTCATCGGCTCAACTCAGCGTCGTACACCGGTGATCGAGCGCAGTCAGCGCTCGTCGGCAGGCGTGGTGCATGTGTTCAAGGCCGAGATCGACAGCGGCAATACCACAGCAGCGACAGAGTTGATGGTCGGCCCTACGGGTCGGCCTCTTTTGGCCGTTGAAAAGTATGAGCTGGCCGACGATCTCGTGCGCTGGCGGGCTGTGATGGCCGGTGTGGCCATCTCGGAAACGCGTGTTGACACCGTGTCAGAGTCTGTACACGATGTTACCATCACGCTTGATTACATCCGCAAGATGCAGTTCGGCACACTGCGTAAGGACGGTCAGTGGTGGATCACCAAGATCACCGATCTGCGTCGCAAGTAACAACGTCGCCCCTCAATCTGACACCAGCATAAGGGGGCTTATCAGCGCACAACAGCCACAGGTACCGAGCGCACGCCACCATTCGAACGGATGACGGCAGAGTACATGCCCGACGGGATTTCGCTCGTCGACAGCCACACGCTTGTGGATGCTCCGACTGCGGCTACCGCCCTGTGCGACGGGATCACCTGACGGCCAGCAGCATCGACCAGTTCGATATCAAATGTTCCGGCATCCTGCGAGCCAAGATCAATGCGAAGCCGGTCAGTTGCCGGGTTCGGATAGGCATCAATACGCAGCTTCGAAAGGTACTCGTTGACAGATGCTGCGCCGAGGTGACGCATGACGAAACCCGAGACCGGTGCCACGTACTCTGCTCCATCAGCTGCAATGACGATCGCCCGTGCGGCCCCGTCTTCACCTTCGAAGCCATCCTTGATCGTTGACCACGACTCGCCATAGTTCGTGCTGAGCATCGGACCCGACGACTTTTCCAGTGTGGCCCAGATCCGACCGTTCTTTCCAATGGAGATCGAGCTGATCCGATTGTTCGTCACGTCGCGGTTGTCCCAGCCATTTGTCAGATAGGTCCATGATTCACCGTCATTGGTGGACTTCATGACAACTGCGTTCGGTGTCTTTGTTGACCCGGGAAGCGCATTGCGCCCGACGTAGAGATGCCCCTTTTCGTCAGAGGTCATCTGCCGAAACGTATCATCGCTCTCTCCGGACGATGCATCGGTATCGATGCGCGCCCAGGAGGCACCACCGTTCGTCGTGCGGTAGAGCCCCTTGTTGTAGCTCACAAGTACGAACAGCTTGTCGGAGGTTGGCGAGATGAAGACACCGAAGATAGAATTCGTCGCTGAAGGGATATTCGAGCGGGACACTTCGGTGAATGTCTCTCCGCCATCATTCGAGATGCGCATCAGGAGATTGGTTGGACCACCGTCATAACCAACGAAGATCTGCAGCGCACCCGAGACAAGGGGCTTGAGATGGAAAAACAGCCGGCTCGATGGCGTCATATTGTTGATCTTGAGATCCAGCTTCCTCCAGTTCTCACCATTATCATCCGAGCGAAGCAGACCCAGACCATAAACCGCCGCGAACAGCACATCGTTCGGGCCAACCTTGATCTGAGCCACCGTGGTAAAGTCCATCCCGGTTGCAATGCCATTCTCCAACGGCTCCCAGTTGGTACCTCTGTCGGTCGTGCGATAGACCTTGCTGAACTGTGTTCCGGCAAAGACATGCCCCTTTGAATTCGCAGCCAGACATACCGTAGGTGCTGGTGGACCGCTCGTCTGCTCCCAGTACTGGGCGCTGGTAACGGCGGTGCAGACAAAAAGGCAGAGGGCGAATCGCAACATGTTCATAGACTTTCCTCGACGGTTGAACGGCACGCCGCGCAGTGCGGCCGCGTATGTTTGTGACTAGGAAAGTTACCACATTTTCAGAGAGCCATCGACACATGCACATTCACTTCACCGGCATCGGAGGCACCGCAATGGGATCGGTTGCAGTGGCCTGCAGAATGCAGGGACACACCGTTACGGGCAGCGATGGCCCGGTCTATGAACCGATGTGCTCGGTTCTCGACGAAGCGGGAATTGACCGGCGTGAGTCGTACGATGCACAGGCTCTTTCCGACTCTCGGCCGGATCTCGTCGTGATCGGCAATGCCATAAGCCGCGGCAACCCTGAACTTGAGTTTGTTCTCGATCAGCGCTGGGACATGACCTCCATGGCCGACCTCGTTGGCCGGCTGTTCATCTCCCGCAACACGTCGATCGTCTGTTGCGGTACTCACGGCAAGACCACAACATCAAGCATAACGGCATGGCTTCTGGAGCACGCGGGCCGAAGCCCAGGCTTTCTCATCGGCGGCGTACCGGGCAACTTCTCAGTCGGGTGCCGCCCGGTTCCATCGCACCTTCACAACACTTTCGGCGGAGTCTTTGTTAGCGAGGGCGACGAATACGACACGGCCTTCTTCGACAAGCGCAGCAAGTTCGTGCATTACCGACCGACGATCGCCGTGATCAACAATCTCGAGTTTGACCATGCCGATATCTTCGATGACCTTGAGTCGATCATCCGCAGCTTCCGTCAGATGGTCCGCATCGTGCCGTCGTCGGGCGTCGTGCTTGTCAATGCCGACGACCCCAACGCCATGCGAGCCGCCGAAGGATGCCCTACGAGGCGAGAAACGGTAGGCCTGGCCGGCGACGCCTCATGGCGTATCCATGACCTGCTGGAGCAGGGCGAGCAGACTTCGTGGAGTGTCGACTACAACGGCTCGCTCTATGGTCGTTTCACAATGGCCATGCCGGGCCTGCACAACGTGCGCAACGCAACCATGGCCATCGCCTCAACATTCCACGCAGGGCTGACATCGCAGGAACAGCAGCTGGCAATGCCGGCCTACGTGCCGCCCAAGCGCCGACTCGAAGTTCTCGGTTCATGGAAGGGGGCTGAGGTCATTGACGACTTTGCCCACCATCCAACGGCGATCGCTGCGACTATCTCGGCGCTGCGCCAGAAGTATCCATCGGCAGGGATCCATGTGGTGTTTGAGCCCCGTTCCAACACCACCACGCGGAACTTCTTTCAGAAGGAACTCGGCGAGTGTTTCGCGGGCGCTGCATCGGTATGTCTTGGCCCGGTCAACCGACCGGAGCGGTACCGGGAGAACGAGCGGCTCGACACGAAAAAACTCGTCGAAGCGATCGCCCGCTGCGGCGTCGAAGCGTTCTCGATCGATTCGGCGCGGGCGGCCGACCCTTCATGGGGCAACGATGCAATGGAGTTTCTCGGTCGCCGCGTCAAGTCGGGTGACGTCGTGGCGATCCTCAGCAATGGCAATGTTGGCGGTCTGCGGAGGATGCTCACCGCCTGATAAGGTCTGCCGCTTAGCGTTCGATCCAAACCTTCCGAAGAACGGGCCCAGCATCGGGATTCGATTCGTCACTGACGCGCACATAGTAAAGTCCCGGAACCAGACTGCGGCCGTCGCTTAGCCTCAGATCCCACTCAATGCCCCCTATACCGGAGGTGGTCTCGAGTCGTCTGAGCGGCGTAAAAGAGGCATCGAGCACCTCTACGGTTGCCGTCGACGGAAGGCCGCCGATGTTCAGTGCAGCATGCTGACCCAGGTGCAGGGGCTGCGGATAGGCGTACACAGATTCCAGATCAGGAGCAACGACGGTAAAGAGCAGCGTAGACCCCGCACCGAGGGTCATTTTCGTGCCGCTGGCCGAGGTAACCCCTGTGGCAGTGATGGAGTATGGCACACCGCGCGGCTCGAGCGGCCTCTCTGCATCAAGCAGAATCTGAAGAGTCGACTCGCCCGTGCGAACAACCGAAATGATGCGGCCAGCGGGTGCAAGACGGTAGGCTGTAACGAGCTCGGCACTCTGATCGACCGGTTCGCTGAACGAAACACGAATCTGCCGCAGGGATTCCACCGTGACCGATGCGAGTGTGATCTCGCGCGATGGCGGCTCATCCGGAATCACCTCCACGATGATCACGGTATCGGCAAGCCCCCTGCCCTGCGCATCACGGATCCCGCGCAGACCTATGCCGAGACTGCTTCCGGGTTCATGAGGGGGTAACGATACGATCATGTCTCTGAGCGATCTCGGAACGACCGATCTGGCCCTGCCTACTTTTCTGCCTGCATCATCGATGTACTCGAACATCGTCGTTGTCAGTGAACGCACATCAAGGTCGGCCGTGGCGATCATAGGCATCATCAGTCCGGCTTGCACCTCTGAGCGTCGAACAGTATCTCGGGCGACAAAGACACGCGGCAACGATCCTCTCCGGACAGCCGTGACGGTGTTCGAAGGCGAGGAAAGGATTCCGCTGGATACGTCAAGCGCACGAACGCGAAAGCGCATGACTGGGGCTTTGAAGGAACTCGCTGCGAGTGTGAAGGTCATACCGCCGGTGGTATCAAGCAACGTGAAGGGGGCGGATGGCTCGGCCCATTCGATCACGGACAGCCCATCCGTGCTCGAACGCATCCAGTCCAGCTGCAGATCATCGCCCAGCCATTGCGCGCGCAGCGATGAAGGGGCCTCAAGTTCGTACGCGGTAGTCTCGGTGAACATGAAAGACGTCATCGCACCGATCTCTGCGATGGTCACTCCATAACCGAGCTCACGTCGACCGTTTCCATCGAAGTCGTGGATGAGAAATCTCGGCGATGCCACGTCGGCGATGTAGCGTTTACACACCATGGATGTGCCGCGGGCATTGCGACCGAAAACATACAGCCGAGGGAACGCGCAGAGGACGATCTCGGCGCCTTTGACGTCGTCGAGCTCTCCCACGGCCAGACCATTGCGAAATCCTGCACCGTATCGAACGCCGGCCACGCGATCCTGCCATAGTTGTTCGAACGTGTTGTCCGCCGTGGAACCGAGCAGAGTATAGGTCCAGACCGATCGACCATAATCCCCATTGGCATCGGCCTCGATGCTATCAGGTACGGCGTAGACAACGTCCGGCCTGCCATCGCCGGTCACATCACCCTGGGCCACGAAGCCGGAGCCTCCCGACCCGGGCTGCGTCAGGGTATAGGTCAGATCAAACCGCGTCCCCTGCCACTCGCCGATCACCAGATCACCGTCGGTATCGCTGAAGGCGATCTCCATACGTCCGTCGCCGTCAAAGTCGCCACTGGCTATGCTGATCTCATCGACCCTGTTCATGGCGTTGCCCGGCGCGGGCGGAGTTGAGTTGGTGATCGAACCGAGCAGCCGAAATGCCGTGCCTTTGAAGGTATAGACCAGGCATTCATCGTCGGCCAGACCGATCAGTTCCTCGCGTCCGTCACCGTCGATGTCTACCATTCCGGCGCCATTCACGCCCGAGGTTGTATCGGCAAAGATCACCGATGCCATGGGGCTGCCACCCGGTTCACGCTGCTCGAAGAGGACCATCTTGCCGACGGTGTGCACGAGCAGATCCAGGAGGCCATTGCCATTGGCATCACCAAGGCCGCGAGGAATGTAGACGTCGGGGATCGAATCTCTGGTGTTCCAGCGGCCGTCGTCAAACTGCCGCGTTACCAGAGCTCCAAACGTACCGCGTGACATGTCGTTCATGACAACAGTGGCTCGCCCATCGCGGTAGATATCCCGTATGTCATTGAGGACATATCCGCTCCACGGCGCTGCACCGGCAGAGCTCCACTGCGAATCGGCACCTGCCCCCTGCATCGATCCGTTTATCACGATCGAACTGTCATGCCGACTGCCTACCTCGGATGTGCAGCGCACAAGCAGTTGCTGCTCTGCGGCACTGCGCAGCGTATCGGGAACGATCATCGAGTGTACACGGGCCCGCCGGAGCGATTGCACCAGGGCAGTCGTATCGGTGGTACTGGTCAGCTCACAGGCGCATGGCAGAGTGGTTCGAACCGTTACAACGGCCGTGCGGCGATCAGTCTTCCAGGCCGGCACGATCTCTATCGATCGTATGCTGAGGTCTGCCGACGGCACCAGCCGCACACGACGGAACACGTCCAGCGAGCGGCCGTCACTGCTGAGAACGCGAAGCCGCAGCGTGACCACCTGGCTGTCGCTCTCGGGCAGGCCTACGCGCCCCAGAAGTCCATCGCGCACTGCCGTGGCCGACGATGAAACTGTCGACCACGTCCGAGGGGTAAGACCCTCAGCCCAGGCCAGCTCATAGCCGGAAAAGCTTGCCAGCATTGTACTGCCGCGCACGTCGATCTGCGGAGTCTTGCTCCGGTCGATCTCGATCTCATTTGATGGCTCGGTGATCTCCACGCGACTCGACGGACCGTCTGCAAGCGCCAGATCGGCCCGCAGCAGCCCTGCACCAAAAAGATCATCCCAGCCCCGAGGTCCAAGGTCGAGCGTGCGCTGCTGCAGCGTGGCTCGTACGTCGGCTCGGTCCATCATCGGAAACCTCTGGCGCATCATGGCGATAGTGGCCGCAACGTAAGGGGCTGAGAATGACGTGCCATTGACGGTGCGGTAGCGCGAGCCGACGGAAGTTGTGACAATGGCCTGACCCGGTGCAGAGAGCGCCACAAGAGGTCCGGACGAAGAGAACGGCGAACGCTGATTTTCATCATTCGTGGCAGCTACGGCGATTACCTCATCATAACCGGCCGGGAACTGCCGTGACGTCGTACCGGTGTTACCGGCCGAGGCCACAAGCAGGCAGCCGCGCTCATGGGCGAACCGGATCGCATCGCGCATCAGCGGAGAATCGACGCCATCGCCAAAGCTCATGTTGATCACGTCAACACCCTGCAGCGCAAGGTATACGATTCCGGCCGCGACGTCATCCTCCTCGGCATTTCCGGTGGCATCGAACGCACGAACGATCCTCAGACGAGCGTCGTAGGCAAGTCCGGCGATTCCTCGACGGTTATTGGGTGTGGCGGCAATAACGCCCCCTACCAGCGTTCCGTGTCCCTGCTCATCGAACGGGATCGGGTCATACTCACGGTCATCGCCAAGGTTGCGCGTTGCCTGGTCCACAAGGTCTATGCCGATCACGTCATCAACGATGCCATTGCCGTCGTTATCAAGTCCGTCAAGGTCACCCGTCAGACCACCGATCGTATCGCGATGCGACCATGCATCGAAGCGCTGATTACCATTACGGTCTTCCGCCGGCGTGATGCTCAGCGCGCCCATGAGATCTTCATGCGTCCAGTCAATGCCGGTATCGATGATCCCCACCACCATGCCCTTGCCGGTTGCCCGCTGCCAGGCCCGGGCGGCACCGATGCGCTGCAGCGCATACTGCCGATCGGCAAGCGAGTCGTCGGTAAGGGGCTCTTCATGAAGTCGGAAGCGCGCAAGGGGTCGAACATCTTCGATACCTGCAGTGCCATCAAGTGCGGACCGATCCATCCCCGACGGAAGGTCGATCACGACATAGCGGGATAGCCGCTCGATAAGGGCTCGCTGGGATGACGACTGCAGCGCATCCACGGCTTTGACCTGCACGAGAGCATCAGCAATGGCCGCACGAGGCGTGAACGGCAGGAGCTGCTCGGGCACGGTCCGAGAATGAAGACGCACCAGGACGCGCTGCTGGGCAAGAGCGTCACCCGCACTCACAAGCACGGCAACAGCAATGATGGTGTTGAGCAGCTTCACGGCGTTTTTCTATAATCCTGTCTGCGCCAGATCCCGTCGCGCAAAGGCCAGCGCAACCCGCAGCACCGGCAGGTCCACGTCACGACGTAAATGCTCGCGCACATGGCGGATCTTGGCATAACGGTGGTAGCGAACATAGGTGAGAACTTCTTCATACAGATCGTCGTCGACAAGTCCCGAACGTTCGATCCACGCATATCGTTCGATGGCGCGTTCGAGAGCATGCGAAGCAGCCGGCGGCGTCATGCCGAGCTCATGGATGATGTCGCTGAAACTGCGCCGATGACGGCGCAGAACCTCGAGTAGTTCCGTTGGCAGCTCTTCCGGCTCTGCCACGACGCTCACGGACGTGTCCACGGCGCGGATCGTTGTCAATACCTCAGCACCAAATCGAGCAATGAAGTGCCCGCTTCCATGACGTCCCGGCACCATTCGTGCCAGTGACGTGGGCGCATCGTCGGCGATACGCTGCAATTCATCATCGGTGACAAGCATTGAAGGCGCAACCTTAGCATGGGCTGCAAGGCGCTCACGCATGGCCTGCAGGGCATGAAACCGCTCTCGCGACGCGTCCGCCTGCGACGCGCTCGGGGTGGACGGTGGACGCATCCTGAGGTCAAGGGGCCGCTGCGGATCGACCAGCTGTCGCATCCCGTCATCGCTGGCACCGACGGTCGGATAGATGTCGGCAGACCGCACAAGCCAACCGCGGTTGAGCGCCTCGTCGATCGCCTCCAGGACTTCGGCCTTGCTGCGATCGGCAAAGGCCGACCACGACGCTGCGCGGTCAAGCCGGTACTGGCGCACTTTATCCGAAAGCACACCTCGGATGACATCGGCCACGACATGGCGTCCGAATCGCCCCCTGAGCTGCCATGAAACGTCAATGGCGGCGATGACAAGGGGCTGCTGACGCGGCGACAGTGCGGCGTTGCTGGGTGTCTGCAAACACGAGCTGCATCGTCCGCAGCGCAGCATGCCTGACGAATCGCCGAAGTACGACAGGATATAGTTTTGCTTGCACTGGCGCGTTTCGGCGTAACCGATCATGATCTCCAGCTTGCGCACGGCATGGGCGCGCCGGTGATGGATCGATGAAAAGTCCACCGGCAGTTCAGACGGCAGTAGTCGCGGACCAACCACCACAATGCCCCCTCCCGACTGCGGAGGACGGTAGCGGATCAGCTGAGCCATGTGCATGGCCGAGAGAGCGCCGGCAACCTCTGCCGGAGCAAGGTCCGTTCGGCGAAGTAGCTCACTGAGAGGAAGATCGATCTCACCGCCGATCTCGAGGTGACTAAGCAGGCGCACGATGAACTCAGCTGCCATGCGCCGCTCAACCGGTGCCCGCCGAGCATAGTCGCTCAATCGGGCAGAGGTCGTGCGCAGCTGCAGGCGAGCCTGTCCGTGCGAGGTGGTGCGGATGAGCAATCCCGACCGCTCCAGCACCAGAAGAGCACCGTTGATCACCGCTACCGAACAGTGCAGTTCCGCCGCCAGGCTATCGGCATCAGCCAGGATCGGATCGCTGCTGATTGCGCCCACCGGAGCCGACATACGACGCGTGATCGCGTCATACGTTGCGCAGATCTCGGCCGGCTCGGGATGCGTGCCGGAGATGAAGAAATCCATCAGACGCCGATCGTCGCTCTGATACAGCAGAATGCAGTCGGCCGGCTTGCCGTCACGACCTGCTCTGCCGGCCTCCTGGTAGTATGCCTCGAGGGTAAGCGTCAGGTCCGTATGGACAACATGCCGTACGTCGGATTTATCGATGCCCATGCCAAAGGCATTTGTGGCAACAAGGACGCTGCTAGCGCCGCTCAGGAATCGATCCTGCACATCGCTTCGCTGCGAACCATCCAGGCCGGCATGGTATCCCAGAGCCGCTATGCCGCGCTTGCGGAGCTCATCAGCGGTGGTCTCGACTCTTCGCCGTGACCCTGCGTAGATGATCGTGCTACCTTCGGGGTGCTGTCGGACGAGTCGCGTGATGAACTCGATCTTTGATCCGGTGTGCTCGACGCGAAAGGTCAGGTTCGGACGATGAAAACCGCGGACGATCTCGATGTGATCACGCAGGGTAAGCGAAGCCGCGATATCACGTCGAACATCCGGTGTAGCCGTTGCCGTAAGCGCAATGATTGGCAGTCGTGGACGCGTCTCGAAGATGGTCGAGATCTTTCGGTAGCTTGGACGAAAATCATGTCCCCACTCGCTGACGCAGTGCGCCTCATCAACCGCGACAAGACTAAGCGGCACGTTATGCAGCTTCATGCGAAACGCCGTCGACTCGAGTCGCTCGGGTGCTATGTAGAGCAGCCGAAGCGTGCCGGCCATAGCCTGCCTGATGATCGCGTCGATATGATCATCAGCCACCCCCGAGTGAATACATGCCGCCGCAACGCCACGCTCGGCCAGACGCTGCGTCTGATCCTGCATGAGAGCAACAAGTGGTGAGATCACCAGTGTCGTGTAAGGAAAGAGAAGCGCCGGGATCTGATAGCACAGCGACTTGCCTCCGCCTGTCGGGAGGACTCCAAGCACATCACGTCCTGAAAGAACCGCACGGATGATATCATCCTGTCCGCCTCTGAACTCGGGATGTCCGAACACGTCACGCAATATTGTCCGTGCACGCTCGAACATGCCTCACACTCCTTCAGCGATAGCCGACTCAGGCCGTCGTGACGTGGCCGATGATGAAGGGGGCGGACTGGTGCGCCACGCGCATGACTTCGTCCACCCGCTCGGGGCTGACGATCATGATCATACCGACGCCGAGATTAAAGACGTGACGCATTTCCTCGTCGGCAATATCACCGGCATGCTGTACAAGACGAAAGATCTCGGGGATGTTCCATGAGCCCCATAGCACCTCAAGTGCCTGTCCGGGCTGAAGCACCCGCGACGTATTGCCCACAATGCCACCGCCGGTGATGTGCGACAAAGCCGAGATCAGTCCGGCATCGAGAAGGGGCTCGATGACGCGCAGGTATGACGCATGCACGGCCAGCAGAGCCTCACCAACCGTTGTGCCGAGTGCATCGACGTATTGATCGGTGCGGTACGATGGGAAGAGGGCGGCCCGAGCCAGTGAAAAGCCATTCGTGTGTAGTCCCGTCGATGGGAGTCCGATGAGGACATCTCCGGGTTTGACGTGCGCTCCGTTGAGGATACGCGACTTTTCAACGACGCCGACGATCGTGCCGGCCATGTCATAGTCGCCGTCTTTGTATAGCGACGGCATTTCGGCTGTCTCGCCTCCTAGCAATGCGGCACCATTCTGCTGGCA
Source organism: Ignavibacteria bacterium (assembly GCA_947459875.1). Classification (GTDB taxonomy): domain Bacteria; phylum Bacteroidota; class Ignavibacteria; order Kapaibacteriales; family Kapaibacteriaceae; genus UBA10438. The sequence goes on along the minus strand of CANHFG010000001.1, from coordinate 74,730 downwards.
TGCCAAGGCAACGCCCTTGATAACATCACGGGCAACGCCACGCTCGAGTCGACCCGTGGCGAAGTAGTCCAGAAAGAATAGCGGGCGAGCTCCGCAAGCAAGAATGTCATTGACGCAGTGGTTGACAAGACACTGTCCTACCGTGTCGTGCTTGCCGGCCATGATGGCAACGTTCAGCTTGGTCCCTACTCCGTCGGTGCTTGCCACCAGTACAGGATGCTCCATCCCGGGAAAACGAGCATCGAAGAGACCGCCAAAGAGGCCGATCTCGCTCAATACGCCCGGCGTGCGGGTTGCCTTTACATACGGCTTGATGTCATCAACGAGTGCCTCGCCGGCCTCGATATCAACGCCTGCTGATTTGTAATCCATAGGTCAGGGAGTCTGCAAAAATCCAATTGCCGGCTATCGCACCGGCTCCCACTCGTCTGACGACGAGCGTCCTCGGAAGATTACGCTCAGACCGTTACCGATCCATGAGCGAATCGTTCGAAGATACCCAAACTTGCGGAACCGTCTGGGCGACTCGAAAACGACCAGTTCCGGGGCATACTGCACGCGTGCCATCATACCGATTCGGCCGAGAAGTTCGAAATCTTCTCCGGCAACAAGGTGTTTCTTGTACCCTCCAACGGTGTTGAAGACATCGCGCCGGACAACCTGACACTCGCCCCTTCCTGAGCCTACCCGAATGAAGCACAACGCGCGTGCGAGGTTGTTGTAGAATCCCAGAAACAGCACGTCTCCGAGACCCTCTTCGTGTGGTTCAAAGCGCACCGGGCAGGCAAGGGCCGAAGCCCGCCCGTACGGACCGCGGCGCATGGCCAGGTCAACGATGACCCGTGTAAACGCCTCCCGGTCAGCCGGGATGGTATCGCCATTGATGAAGACAATGACCTTGCCCCGAGCAACGGCTGCACCACAGTTGCGTCCTTCGGCGATCGTCTGCCGATGATCGGCCAGGTGGCGCACCACAACGTCGGCATGCCGCTGCGCGATCTCCAGTGTCCCGTCAGTACTGCCACCGTCGCTAACGATCAGCTCGGCCGAATTCGTCTTTCTCCATTCGGAGTCAAACACCATGAGCGTACGTTCAAGAAGCTTCTCCTCCTGCAACGTCGGAACCACCACGCTGAGCAGGATCTCATTCTGTGAGGTATGGCCGGCATTTATCAAAACGGCACCACCACGGCAAAAGGGTAGAGAACGGCAAACCGCACGCCAGAATCGGAGAACTCCAGCGTTGGTCCCGGCAGTCGGATGTAATTCAGGGCCTGGCGAACGTAATTGAGCACACCGATGCTGGATTCAGGAATGATCTTCAGCCAGTCATAATCGATCCCGATCATGGCCCGCGACCGTACTGGCAGCAAGGGTCCATCAGGAAGACTGCTGCGCACCTCATAATCACGGCAGCCGTAGCCAACGCTGAGGGTCATCCAATCCGGCCAATATTCGGCCCACGTGCGCGGAAGCATGTTCTCGACGTTGAAGTTGAGCCAGAAAATGGTGCTGTTATAGTCATCAAAAATGGTCAGGGGGCGCTCAGTGGTCATCCGCTCTCCAACCAGCCGCCCCGGAACGTAGCTCCAGCGCGGAGTGATGTTCTGCAGGGCCGGGATAAGGTTGCGGGCGGCATAGAAAACGGCCCCGGTGGTATTGGCGATCTGATCCGATGGAGAAAAGCCCCATGATGTGGCATAGCCATCCTGGATTTCCACGGTCGTCATGTAGGCAAGCCCGAGGGTGGCACCAAGCCACGACGAGGTCTCATAACTGAAGCCACACTCCATGAGGGCATCCCCCATAATGGTGCTCATGGTGAACCCGGTGAAGAAATGACCGGCCTTGTCGACGTACTTGGCGTAGCCGCCGTCTTCCTGGATCTTGAAACTGCCGCTGCGTTGCCACCACGAGTTTGACATCTGCGCCTGCAGCACGACAAATAGTCCCGTATATGCTGCTGCGATCGCCATGGTCGGCACAGCCTGCACCTGTGTCACCCGGCGTGGGGTGCTTCCGGTGAATGTATATCGAGGACGCCCGGCGTCGGTGAACTCATCTCGGAACAGGTACAGCGAATCAGCCGGCAATGCCGAGGCCTTGGCAAAAACGCCCAGCATGATAAACGTGATACAGAGCTTACAGCGCATCGACCTGAATACGCATGTTCACTACGCGCTTGTCGAGTAGTGCCGGGAAGTACGCCACGACGTCACTCGGCTTGGGCCGTCCGCCCGAGAAGCCTGTCACGCTCGGCGGACCGGTCAGGATCAGTGGCGCGATCTCCTTGGAGAATGCTTCAACGGCTCTTCGGTCCCGTCCACGCACACCGATACGCATCATAACCTCATTGGGCACGATCTGCGGCGCGATGGCACCATGACAGGCATTCATACCCACGAACTCGGTGCGCACTTCATCGAATTCAAGACCGAGCATGGCGAGACGCTCACGTAGAATACGGTCGGCCACGGTTGCCTTTTCATACGCGTCGGGCGCTGAGTATGTCAACGATCCAAACGCAACATAGCCGTCAAGGTACGAGGCGCTGACCTTATACGTGGGTGTGAAAGGACGCCCCTTGATGCCGAACACGCGAACGCGATCGTTGCCGAGATCTTCCAGCTGGATCGTCGAAAAGTCGGCAATACAGTCAGGTGTGATATACGCCGTCGGATCACCGATCTCGTACATCAGCTGTTCGCTGACGGTTTCCCGGCTTACACGTCCGCCTGTGCCCTCGTGCTTTGTCACGACAAACGAGCCATCCGGATAGGCTTCGATGATCGGGAATCCCACATCGGCCATATTCGGCAGCGTGCGCCAGTCGCCGAGAAAATTTCCGCCCGTTGCCTGAGCACCACATTCGTTGATATGTCCGGCCACGGTACCGGCAGCAAGAAGATCCCAGTCCGATTCGCCCCATCCGAACTCGTGGATCATCGGAGCGAGCGTAAGTCCTGTGTCGGTCGTGCGACCGGTAATGATGATCTGCGCACCCTGCCGGAGTGCTTCAACAACGGGCCATGCACCGGTGTAAACGTTGGCGCTCAGGAGCTTGTCTTTGACCTCCGCGATGGGCTGTCCGGTCTCCATGTGTCGCAGTTCATGTCCGGCATCGACGAGCGATGAAATTTCCGGAAGGATATCGTCGCCGAGAACCACGCCCACCTTGAGTCCGGTGATTCCAAGACGCCGCGCCACCTCGAATATGCGGTCACGGGCAGCCAGCGGGTTTACACCGCCACCGTTGGTGATCAGCGTGATGCCCTTCTGCATGATGGTCGGCAGGATCTGCTCGCAGACATCGATCAGGTCCTTCGCATATCCAAGATCAGGATTACGCATGCGCTGCTTCTGCAGGATCGACATGGTCACCTCGGCCAGATAGTCCATCACGAGGTAGTCGATCGGACCACGGGTGACTTGTTCGTAGGGGGCTTTCTGGAGGTCGCCCCAGAAGCCCTGACCGGAGGCGATGCGGATTGATGATTTCATGAAGGGAATGCGGTGTTATCTGATGCCGGCGGTGTGATTGGATTGGATCGTAGCCGAGCTGACAAGCCGAAGCCGTTGCTCGAGTCGAGCCCTTTGGAACGGGAAAATACGAAAGGCTACGGCCTCGCCCTGACCTTGCGTTACCCGCACGGTGGTCCAAAGCATGGTGCTGATGAGCTCGATGCTGGTCATCTCTGCGTAAGGGATCACGATCGGCCCAGAACGCACGATCGGCCGGATGACGAGAGCAAGCGTCCGCAGGCGTGTGCGCTGAAAGTGAAGGCGCAGCGCGATCTGAGCCATCTGCACGCCCCCTACCAGCGGCAGGGCGTAGCGGAACACCGTGGGTGGTTCAATGTTGTAACAGATCAGCCCAACGATGACTGTGGCCCCGATACCGGCCAGCGAAAGCAGCACTCCCGGAGCACTGTAGAGTAGCATGAGATCCTCGCCGCTGAGCCGGCGTCGAAGCTCCAGGTTGTCCAGGATCTGCCGAAATGCGAGTGCGCCGAAGAGCAACACGCTAAAGGCAAAGGCCACGTAGGCTCCATGCTGCAGGACGATCCAGGGCTCGGGGTACGACATTGTCATTTGTCCACAATTTTATGCTGTTGGAGTGCGCTCTTTTGCATGATATTTGTGTCGCACGAAATCTCACACGAAGATCCATTTACGGGCCATGGATCAACTCTCTCAACGGCTTGCCCACGAACGGGTTCGACGCGGACTATCGACCTTCGATCTTGCAGAAAGAACGAAGATACGCGAGCCGTACATCCAGGCCATCGAGAAGGCCTCCTATAACGTTCTGCCTGCCGTTTACGTTCGCTCGTTCATCCGCACAATCGCCGCGGAACTCGGTATCGCTCCGAATGAGATCAACCGTCTCATCAGTCAGTGTCTTGACGCAGATTCCGACTCCTCGATGCCATCGTTTTCACAGCAGCGCAGCGGCGCATCGGCTGCACCATCAACATCAAAGGATCAACGCAGCTCTGATTCGTCAGACCCTCTGACAGCGCTGATCGAGACGCTCCGAACGATCCAGTCACGCGCCAAAGCCGGCAGTAGCCGTTTCACGCCGAGAACGATTTTGTTTGCCTCCATAGGTCTGCTTGTCCTCATATGCATGGCCTGGTTTCTGATCTCGCGCTCGGGAAGTGGCTCGCCGAATGATGTACCTGAAGAGATCGTTGACGTCACCGGTGCCGCCGTGGAAGACAGCCTGGTCCTTTCAGCGGTATCATCCGACACCGCAGAGCTGACCATCACCATGGATGGGACACGCTATCAGAAGATCACGATGATGCCGGAGATCGAGCACCGATGGAGCGCGATGAATCGCTTCACGGTCAGCAATATCTTCAACGCCGGTGCGATACAGTTTTCTCGTGATGGGCAGCCCCTTCCACGCTATGGCAAAAGGGGCGAAGTGTTGCGCGAGCTCGTGATCACCCGCACGGAAGTGATCGCATCGAACACCAGCACAAAGATGGTCACCGCACCGGCTGACCCTGAGCGTGCCCGTCGGGATTCCATCCGAGAGCAGCAGCGCCGCGACTCTATCCGTATTGTGCGACGCCAGGAAAACCAGCGCCTTGCCCGCGAAAAGCGCGACAAGCTCAAGGCACGGTCTCGTCAGCAGCCTGCATCGCCGAAAAAGCGGCCGCGTCAGCAGGAACAAACGATCACAAAGACGCCGCCGCGGTCAATCCGCTAGTCGGCTCGTTCTGCTCCTACCCTGCCATCTGAGCGCGGACGACATCGTGCAGTCGGATGACGCCAACAAGCTCTGAACCATTGACAACCCGGAGCACGCCGATGGCGCGGTGGCAGCAGATGGTGCCATCAACTTCAGGTTACTATCTGGTGATGGTGATAACCTTCGACACAGTAGTGCCCCCAGCCGTCAGCTTGCAGAAGTATGCTCCGCTTGGCACCTCGGCGCCATTATTGGATCTTCCATCCCAGCCCAAAACGTATCGTTGAGACACTCCCTCTACGACATCATCGTAAAGCAGAATCACAGGCCGGCCTAATGCATCGATGATTTCTAAGCGCACGAGGGACCGATTCGGGCATTTGAATGACAGAACGATGCTTCCTGACGACGGATTGGGGTGAGGCTCGTCCATTGCAACATCACCATCGTTGCCCCTCGGGACGGAAACAACGCCAGAGTATGCAACTCCCGAACCCGCCTCAATCTGCCGGAGTCGATACTCAAATGCGCTATCGACTGACGCGCTCACATCCGTAAAGCTGTAGTCCGCTTGCTGCGCAGATGTGCCTTTGCCGGAGACAAAACCAATTTCGCTCCATGGACGCGTCTTGCTCTGGTAGTGATCAGCGCAAGACAGACCACGAGCACGAACATCCAGAATAGTTGCACTATCCGTTGGGCGACGGTCGATGAGGAATCCGGCATTGTTCAGCTCGGATTCCGTTTGCCAGAAGAGATCCACGGCTGCGCCTCGGCGGCGAGCGTCGAAGGCTGAGAGGACGACTGGCACGAAACACGACCACGAGTAACGCTGCAGGCGTGGTCCAAAGTACGGCCGTATCATGGGAATCCACGACCCCTGAGTAAATGTCTCAAAACCTCTCACTGTTCCCTTGATGTCCAGATGCGGCAACAGTGGTGTACCGCCGGTTGGCGCAAACCAATCAACAGCACCACTCGGACTCGACCTCAGATTTGCAAACAGCTGGTCATTAATCATAGTCCCGCTTCGCAGACGTCGACGAAGGTTTCTGTCTGCATAGAGCGAAAGACAGCTGTCCTTGCCCGAACCCGCTTCGGTTACCATCGTTGTCACCATTCCCATGCGGTCAGCCGATGCTCCGAGCTCAATGCCCCTTTCCGCTAGCTGACGGACACTGATCCAATACCGACCTCTGTTAAGCTTTAACGGCTTCGGCAGCTTGTAGGTGATGTTTCGTCCGAACTGTGGGCTACTTCCCGGTACGAGATCATCCATGCCGCGGAGTCTTACGATCGCGGAGCCGGGCACATCAACCAGGATCTGTTCTCCTGTCTCCATCTTGAGGCTGATCTCAACCGGGTCGGGATTGCTGTTCAATTCTCCCCATAGCATCTGATAGCCGAGGATCGAATCGCTCGCAACGATGGTAAAGCACGCTGCAATGCTATTGCCGGGAGCATTGAGCCCCTTGCCAGCGATACCAGAGAACTGAGGCAGCGGAACGCGATTGATCGCGCTGTCGGCATCGTACTCATACGCCAGAACGCTACCATGATTAATGACAACTCGCGTGCATGTGGAGTCATTTGCTGACTCAGCATCACTATCGGAAAAGAACAGCTTGGCGGAAATCGTGTACGCCCCTGGTGGCAAATCATCGAATCTGGCATCGGGAGACGGAAGTATGACACTTGACATGGCTCGAAGAGTAGGAATTGTTATCGAGCGGAAATAGACGCAACCAATCCGATCAAGATCTGAGCCATCGGGGTCACGAGTAATCTGCACGGCTACGGAAAACGACGGAGAGACTACAGTGCTCAGATTCGAAAGTTGGAATCGAACAGGAACGCTTCCTAGTTGAGTAGGGGGGGCCATGGTATAGGGTTGATGCAACCGAATCGAGCTCATCTCTATATCGGGGATCTCCTGCGTATACAGCACCTTAACATTGTCGATGAAGAAGTCGTCACTATCATCCACGGGACCACCAGCAATCCCGTGATTGAGGCAATGTGTTCGAAGACGAAAGCGGAAGTTGCGCGCCCCTTGCGCCGACCACCTAAACACCGTATCAGGAATTTGAATGAAAAGCTTCCGAAACTCAATGTCTTTACCTTCATCGTACAGATCTGGCATCAATCCCGTTCGACCCGACACGGGGTCGCTCGAGAGCTGGCGATTGTAGTCCTGGGAGTCAAATCCACGGGCATTCCCGCCCCCTCCCCAGATCTGAAATGGTTGCATGTACTCTGCACGTCGGCCTTGGTAGTCAAGAACCCACTGCTGTACGTTGGTGATCCCGGTAACGCTATCGTCTGAAGGCCTGGCAAACTCTACAAGAAGTTTATCGGGCTCGCGGTAGGTTTTCATTTCACCGGAAGACGTCAGCATGGCAACGCGATGTTCTGGTCCTATCAGACGCAGGTCACTAAAGCCCCTATCGGTCTTCGCACCTTTGCCCGTGCGATGGTACGAGATCGATAACACTGCGCCTTTCTTTCCAAGAAGGTCTATCGGAAACGACCTCAGCTCGTCACCGCCATACTGACCGGGCTTCGGGATTTCAGAGCCGTCATGATGTACGCGGTTCATGCGAATGACTGGTGAGTTCAACACAAATTCTGAACGATTTGCACATCTACTTGTGCCAATCGGCGGTGGGGCTAGGTAGGTAGTTCGATCACCATCGACTACTTCAGCGCCGATATTCACCCAACGAAGCGGTGATGGAATGGCCACTGAATCGAGAAGGTGATAGCCGTCACCGGTCTCTGCTAACGTCGACAGTCGGACGAGAGCATGCAGCTTCGCCGCAATAGTGTCGTCAAAAGGCCACCTGTCAACAATAGGCGCACTTTCGCTGGTAAGAGCCTCTACAGAAACCCTCGTTAAGAGGGTACCTACATGCTTTGCGTTTAGGGGATTGGGTTCAAATGCTGGGAACACGACCTTGACGTACTCATATGGCAGAACGGCTCGGCCTGACGGCTCGTATGGTCTATTCGTGCCATCAGCGTTAGCGCGAAAAGTCTGAGAGATGTTCGTGTCGCGAAGTGTCGCGTCTGTAACAACCTTCGAGACGTCGTAGACGAGGTCACCGGACGAGGCGTTCAGGATACGGCATCGCACACGCATCTGTATACCCTGGCGCTGATAATTCACGCCAGCCGGTCCCTGAATGTCATTTGAAAGGCTCTGTACGAGCGCAACGGGTTGTAACGGACCGAGGCGTTCGTCGCCGGCCAGAACCTCATAGCCATCGACGGACCCGGAAGGCACAAGTGTAGAGTAGGCAAGGCTCGAGCCTGCCTGTTGGGAGCGGACCCGGTAAGAAACACTGACTGCACGAACCATATTACGATGCTGCGCAAATCGCACAGCTAGCCGGTCCGATGGAAAATCACGGCCAAGCGGCGATGCTCCTGAAGGCGTCACGGCAGAGGTGGCATCGGTATCGATGTTGTGTAGATACACAGTGCTCTGTACGTACTTCGGAACCAAATAATCAAGCACCGATAAGGCCGGTACTGATGAAGGGAATCCTGCCCAGTCGAGACGCCGTGCCGCACCGATCACCCCTACGGTTGAGTTGCATCGCATCCAGACATGTGCAGGATATGAGGTGGCTGAGAGTCTCGGGGCTGTTCCTGCAAAACGATCATACTGGACTGTCACAGAGCTGTCGGCCCCGTTCAGTGTCACCTGGACAGAAAACCGATAATGTTCACCAAACCCCGGCCGATTGTTAGCAGCAAAGGCGACCTCGGAGATGGGCTGGTTACCGATACGAGCTCGTTTCAAACCAATCGGCGTGAGATTCACAAAGTAAATCACGATTCGGTCACTGTTCGGAATACGCTTGTAATACACGCGGGAAAAGTCATCAACGCTCAGATCAGCCCCATTCACGACAGAAACCTGCAAGTCATCCCACGACGGAGCGACTACCTGTGGGAGGATTGATCCCCATACGGCACTGAGTCCATTGCTGTCGAGCCTGAGATTCTGCTTTGTTCGTATTCCTGCTTTCGGGCTCGATGGTGAGCCTGCACATGCTACGGCCGTGTAACCCCACGAGTCGTCTGTGGCATCTGACATTCCGTCCCCACTGCGATGGCGCGGATCATCGGACTGTGAATCGTAAGCAGAAAGAACACCTGTGCTGGCAAGACGAAGCTCCCGTGAAAGAAGGGCACCATTCACGTCAGTACGATAGTGATAGCGTCTGTTCGAAAAAGCAATCAGGCCATTGGTGGAGACATAGAAGGAATCCTGCCGAACGCCGTTGAAACTGAATGGGAACCCAATGGCAATAGGTCCGGCAAAGGCATCATCTGTTGAATCCTTCAGGTCGCCCGGATTGCGGAAAAACGCCATGCCTCCATATGCATTTCGTCTCTGATCAGACCAAAATGAAGCATCGTATTGATTTGGTCCCGAAACGATTCGTTTCCAGGAACCTCGGTCGTTAAGCGTATCCTCAAACTCATTTGCCGAGGGCTTCCAAGGGTCTGATATGGCTTCGTCCGAATCGACGAAGTAATACCCTGATGAAACAGCCACGGCCTCACGATTGTTGGCACCTGACCCGACAAAAGGCTGCGGATACGTCGAGCCTGCTGCATGTGTGTGACTTCGTCGCTGGGCAATGGCTTCATCGTTCTGCTTCTCCTGCGCAGTAACGGTGTTGATATAAGAACACAATGCTACGAGATAGACAACGGCGGACTGTTTCATAGTGTCCTCGCATAAAACAGTTATCATACATCGCAGGTTACTATGGCCCTGCTGCTAACAACTAAACATAGGCAATAATGTTACACTTGCGCCTCCTACCCTGCCATCTGAGCGCGGACGACATCGTGCAGTCGGATGACGCCAACAAGCTCGGAACCATTGACAACCGGGAGCACGCCGATGGCGCGCTGGGGTGACTCCATGAGCATAAGCGCCTCATGCAACGAGGCAGAAGAGGGAACCGTCGTCGGCGCGGCAGTCATTACGCTATCGACAGTCACCGAGGCGAAATCAACACCTCGCTCGACGAGCCGTCTCACATCTCCATCGGTAAGGATACCTCGCAGGAGCAGGCCGTCCCGAACAACGCAAACGATGCCTAAGGCATGACGGTCAAGTTCGTGTACGGCACTGTCCAACTTCGCGTCTGAGACTATGGAAGGCAGCGATGCCCCGGAATGCATGTGATCTTGCACCCGCTGACCTAGCAGAGATCCGATCGAACCGTGTGGATGCGTGCGCGCTAGCACATCCATTGATTCCGGCCGGCGGTGAGCGATGGACATCACGAGCAGGTCGGCAACGATCAATGACGTAGTCGTACTTGCCGTCGGCAGAATATTCATCCGATCATACTCACGGTCGATTGGCGCAACGAGGCGTATGTGCGCCCTATTGGAGAGGGTTGTTTCCCGACGTGAGGTCACCGAGATCAATGTCACGCCCTCGGACTTCAGCGCGTCCAAGAGACTGACGAGCTCCGCCGTCTCTCCGCTCTTGGAGAACATCACCACCGACGTTCCCTGCCGCACAACACCCAGGTCGCCATGAAGTGCATCGGCGCTATGCATGAACGAAGCCTGGAGTCCAAGACTGGCAAGCGATGCCGCGAATTTGCGAGCGACAAAGCCGGACTTCCCTACTCCAGTGGCAACAATACCACCGGCATTCATAAGAGCATCCACGGCACGGTCAAACTCTTCGTTGATCTCCTCTTCAAGCAGATTCAAGGCATTGCGCTGCAATTGCAATGCTTCGGCAACATCCTGGGGCAGGGGGCGAGCATTCATATCTGCGAATATCAGGAGAAAAAGAAAAGCCCCCGACGCAGAACGTCGGGGGCTTTGGAATTTCCGTCAGGAAACGCTTAGCGAACGATCGTCAGCGTCTTCGACAGGATGGTCTCACCAACGGTGAGCTTGTACATGTACGAGCCGCTTGCGACATCGACGCCATCTTCGCCACGACCATCCCACTCAACAGCGTATGCTACTGACTGACCGGCGACGACGTTGTCGTAAACATTCTTGACAACATTACCCATGAGGTCAAACACTTGAAGCTTGACGCGTGAGCTTTGTGGAACCGTGAATGTGAACGTTGTCTTGCCGTTCGATGGGTTTGGATAGCTATTGTCGAGCGCAACACTGGCGTTGTTTCCGAACTCGACGTCGACAACATTGGAGAAGTTGTTCGCGCCGCTAGCGTCGACCTGACGCAGACGGTACTGATACGAAACTCCCGTCGTGACATCAGCATCAAAGAACTTGTAGTTCAACGTCGTATTTGAGTTGCCCGATCCAGCAACAAAACCAACGTTCTTCCAAGGATTGTTTGCATCTGTCGTGTTGTCAACGCAGGTGAACGAAGCCTTGCCCGTCGTAAGGTTGTGTACTTCCTTGACGGCGCGGCGCTCGACATGGAAGCCGACGTTGTTCTTTTCCGACGCTGTTTCCCAGAAGAGGTCCACACCAGCAGAACGTCCCTTTGCATCAAAGAAGGACAGTTCGACAGGGTTTTCCACACAGTCAATAAACAGTGGAGGATTTGAGAACGACCGATTTCCGAAGAATGGACGGATCAGCGGGATCCATGAACCACGTGTGAACGTGGCATAACCAAGGCTTCCACCCATAGCGTCAAGATGCGGATAACCAGGGTTACCGATCGTTGGCGTGAATGGAACCCAGTCACCGCTGAAGCGTGTCATTTCATACGCGAAGCGGTTATCGTTCAGAAGCGATCCGGCACGATTGCGCACGCGGAAGTTCTTGTCGATAAGAAGCGAGCGGTTACCGATACCGAACACAGGAACGTCCGAGTATAGCGTCGTCACCATACCCATACGTGTTTCCGAGGCACCAAGTTCGTAGCCTTCCGTACCCATCTGAGCAACCGAAGCCCAGTATTCACCCGGTGGGATAACTACTGGTGTAGCGAGCAGATACGTGACATACTTACCGAACTGAGGCTCGGTAAATGCGCCCGTTTCGTCTTCACCACGGCGACGCAGGATTGTAGAGTTAGCGATACGCTCGTCACCTGGAACACCGCCCTGATCACGATAGAGAGAGAACGAGATGTTCAGAACGTCCTGGTTGAGTTCTGCCCAGAAAGCCTGGTAACCAGCAAGTGTGTCCTGAGAGTAAAGTGTAAAGCGCATTGCCAGCTGACCTGAAGAGTTACCGGCATCAGCACCATACATCTGCGAACCAGCAAGCGGCGCTGGGAAGGTACCCCACGTTGAACCCGCCGTGTACTGCTGGTTAGGACCCGTCAGCAGTGACTGCCAGGTTGAACCGTTAGCACCAGCTGAGAATCCACCGTGGTTCAGACCCTTACCAGTTACGCCCGAGAACTGAATCTTCGGAACGTCGTTCGCTGGATTCGCTGGGTTGGTTTCGTAGGCAAACGCAGGGCCAAACGTCATGCGGAACATCGTGAACGTCGAATCGTTCAGAGTATCAAGGTCATTGCCAGGGAAGAAGATGCGACCCGTGATCTTGTAATTACCAGGCGTCGTCGTGCGGAAGTTTGCGTCTGGGAACGGAAGGATCACTTCGCGGTTTCCGGCGAGCGTAGGAACCGTGATCGAACGGCAGTAGATCTGCTGTGATTCGTTTCCATCTGGCTTGATCCAGAGCTTAACCGAGAATGCCGGAGCGGCAATGTTCGTGTTGTTCGACAGCTTCACACGGATCGGCACTCGCGTGGCCTGCGAAGCTGGTGCCATCGTGTAAGGCCAGATAAGCTGGATGTTGCTGAACTCGATGTCCGTGACTTCGTCCGGGAAGAGAAGCTTCACGTTGTCAACGTAGAAGTTGTCTTCGTCGTCCGATGGAGCCGGAGGAAGCGAATTCATCACGCAGCTGGCACGTAGGCGGAAGCGGAAGTTACGGGCGCCTTCGTTGACCCAGCGGAGTACCGTGTCAGGAATTGGAATCGTGACCTTGTAATACTCGGCATCCTTACCATCATCGAACAGGTCCTCGCGCAGACCACCGAGTGGTGGCGTCGTGGTGTTCGTCAGCTGCAGGTTATAGTCCGCGATGTCAAAACCACGGGCAAAGCCACCACCACCCCAGACCTGGAACGGCTGGAGATACTGTGTCGCGCGGCCCATGTAATCAAGGATCCAGTTCTGGATGTTCGTAATGCCCGTGATACCGTCATTTGACGGGCGAGCGAACTCGACCAGCAGACGGTCAGGATTACGGAAACCAGGCGTGAAACCGTTCACGGCCAGCATGTTAACGCGGTGCTCAGGTCCGATCAGACGGTTGTCAGAGAAGCCACGACCGATGTTCGTGAGCTTACCGGAACGCTGATAGGAGATCGAAAGAACAGCGCGCTTGCGACGAACGAGGTTGACCGGGAAGGAACGAAGCTCGTCACCGCCGTATTGGCCAATCACAGGAATGTCAACGTTGGCAAGGTTGAGACGATTCATTCGAATCACTGGTGACTTCAGACGGAAGATGTCTGAGTTGGCAGCAGCGTATTCGCCCCGCGGTGGCGGTGGGTTGTTGGTGACCTCGTCACCATCAACAACTTCTGACTCAATGTTAACCCACTTGAGAACCGAAGGCATAGCGGCACCACCGATGAGGTGGTACTCGTTGACGTCGTCCGAGAACGACGTCAGACGGCGCATCGAGAAGATGCGAATGCTGGTCGTATCGTCAAACGGCCACTGATCGCCAATTGGCTGATTGATCGAGTCCTTTGGTTCGGCAATAACCGTCGTCAGGAGACGGCCGATCTGATCGTCGATGAACGGGTTCGGCTCGAATGGAGGGAAGATCACCTTGATAAACTCGTACGGGAGTACGAACGTGCCGGCAGGCTGATACGGCTGATTGTTGCCGTTGATATCGCAACGGAACACCTGCGAGATGTTCGTGTCGCGAAGTGCAGCATCCGTCACAGCACGCGATGTGTTGTAAACGATCTTGCCTGTTGCCTCATTGACGATACGGAAACGCACGCGGAAGTTCGTTCCCTGAGGAACATAGTTCACGCCCTGCGGACCTTGAATGTCATTGGTCAGGCTCTGAACAATGGCCACTGGCTGGATGGCGCCGAGGCGATCCTCACCAGCAAGCAGTTCGTAGTTGTTGGCCTGCGCTGGAGGAACAATCACCGAGAACGCGAGGTTGGCATTGTTGTTCTGCTGACGCACACGATACGACACGTTGATAACGCGAAGAACGTTGCGGAACTGCTTGAACTTAATGGCCAGGAAGTCCTTCGGAACCGTGTTGTCGTCGTTACGCGAGCTGATAGCACGCACACCACCTTGTGGGTCAACGTCGACATTGTAAAGATACTCTGTGCTCTGCATGTACTTCGGTGTGTCGAAGTCCAGCGCTGTGATCGCTGGCATCACCGATGGGAAACCGTTCCAGTTCAGACGGCGAGCCGGACCAGTAACACCGACCGTTGAATTACAACGCATCCAGACGGTAGCAGCGTACGGAGAAATCGCCGTGCGCGGTGCAAGACCCGAGAATCGCTCGTACTGGATCGTAACAGAACTGTCGTTACGATTCAGCGTCACTTGAAGCGACCAGCGAAGGTGCTCACCAAGGCCGGGGCGATTGTTGGCTGCAAACGTCACATTGTACTGAGGTCCACCACCGGAACGGGCTGTCTTGGCACCGATAGGTGTGAGGTTCACGTAGTAGATAACGAGCTTGTCGTTCGATGGCGAGCGCTTGTAGTATACGCGCGAGAAATCATCAACAGCGTTATCGTTGGGGTTATACACCGAAACTTGAAGGTCATCCCACGACGGAGCGATGAGTTGCGGAAGTGTGCTTCCCCAGTTGGCAGCAATGCTATTGCCGTCCATCATACGGTTGGTTGTCGCGCGAATACCGGCCGTAGGGCTAGTAGGGTTGCCGCCGCAAGCGACATTGTTGAAGCCCCAGTTATCGAGGGTTGCATCCGTCATGCCATTACCGGCTCGCGAACGCGTGTCGTCTGACATCGGGTCATACGCCGAGAACACGCCTGGGCGTACTTCCAGCGTTTGGCGAGCAACAGGGTAACCGAACTGATCGATCGTGTAGAAATAACGGCGATTCGACAGGGCGATCAGACCGTTCGTCGACACATAGAATGAGTCCTGACGCACGCCGTTGAAGAAGAACGGGAAGCCGATCGAGATCGGGCCGGCAAACGCATTGTCGGTTGAGTCGCGCACATCACCGGGGTTCCGGAAAAATGCCCAACCGCCATAAATGTTTTGCGTCGGATCCGTCCAGTAAGCCGTCGGCAGCTGCTTTGCACCCGAGAGGATTCGCCTCCACGTGCCGGGCTCGGTCAGTGTGTCGACAAACTGTGATGGATCTGGGCGCCAGAAATCCGGTGCCTCGTCGTCCGAGTCCACGAAGTAATACCCCGTGGAGATGGCTGGATTCGTGCGCGCGTTCGGCCCAGTGGCCGTGAACGGCTGCGGATAGGACGCCACCGGCGTACGCTGTCCGCTCTTGCGCAACACGTCTTCGCCATCCTTTTCGTCGGCAGCCATAGCGAGCGAAACGCTCACAAGCCCCGTCATGAGAACAAGGAATAGCAGTCTGCGGCTCATGCAAACCTCGATGAAACTGTGATGAAGTATGTGTGTTTGGTTTTCACTTTGAACAGCCTTCTCGGCGATGAAGAGACGTAACAACATTGCTGGATGCACTTAGTTACATGTGCAACAATGCGCTCCGCCCCATTCAGCGTCCCTCAATATTCAGATTTTGGGCGAATTAGTCAAACAAATTTTCTGCACACGGTGAAGCGGGGGGACGGAATTAGCATTAGCGATTTTCCTGTCCAGATTCTTCGATCGCAACGCGTTTGGCGTATTGTTCCAGCGCCCGCGGATAAAGGACGTGCTCAAGATGCTTCACACGATCCTGAAGTTGTTCGGGTGTATCGTCCTCAAACACCTTCACGGATGCCTGTGCGATGATCGAGCCCTGGTCGTACTCTTCCGTCACAAGATGCACCGTAGCGCCGCTGAGGGCTTCGGTGGCAGCAATTACGGCCCGATGAACGTGAATTCCGTACATACCCTTACCACCATGATTAGGTAAAAGTGCGGGGTGTATGTTAACAACTCTGCCGTGAAGGGAGTCGATAACCTGCGGCGAGATCTTACGCATGAAGCCAGCAAGGGCTAGAATAGCGATGCCATTGTCATGAAGAGCCCCGATCAGGGCAGCCTCCCAGTCCGATGGGGGCAGAATGCACAGGGGAACGCCCAAACGCCGGGCAACATCGGTAATCCCGGCATCAGGCCGGGTGGAAACGACAAGCACAATGCGGTACGATGAGCCGGGCTGCAGACCGTGTTCGATCAGCGCTTCGGCATTCGTGCCCGTGCCACTGCCTAGCACGGCAACCCGTAACGGCAAGGCGGATACCACCGGTTACCTGCCTTCGACAAGATTCGGAGCAAGCCATCGCTGCATGTCGGCAACGTCCATCGCCTTGCGCGCCGCGTAGTCATTTACCTGGTCGGCCAGAATACCGTTGACGGCGAAATAGGTCGCCTGCGGATGGGCAAAGTACCAGCCGCTGACGCTTGACGCTGGAACCATGGCCATGCTCTCGGTCAGACTGATGCCGATGGACGACTGCGCGTCCAGGAGGCGAAAGAGCGTTGGTTTTTCCGTGTGATCCGGACATGCAGGATAGCCCGGCGCAGGTCGAATGCCCTGATAGTGCTCGCCGAGCAGCAGACCGACGTTGGAAGGGGCCTGCGGTTCATATCCCCAGAGGTGCTGCCGCACGTGCTCGTGCAGCCACTCGGCGCAGGCCTCTGCAAGACGATCGGCAAGCGCCTTGACAAGGATAGCCGAGTAGTCATCGTTGTCGCGGACGTATCGTGCGGCAAGCTCATCAACGCCGTCGCCTATGCAGACTGCAAACGCCCCGAGGTGGTCGCTGCTGCCGTCAGGAAGTCTGCTGGAATCGACGATGAAATCGGCCAAAGAAAGGTTCGGCAGACCCTGGGCTTTCTTTCCCTGCTGGCGTAGGAAGTGCAGCGTTGTCGATCCATCAACAACGACATCATCTTCTCCATCACGGCTCGCAGGGAACATGCCGCAGACTGCGCGGGCACGAAAAGCGCTGCTCGAGACGATATCGTCGAGAAGTCGCGTTGCATCATCAAAAAGCGTTTTGGCCTGCGAGCCCATGACAGGATCATCGAAGATCGCCGGATATCGCCCCTTAAGTTCCCAGGAGAGAAAGAACGGCGTCCAGTCGATGTAGTTCCGCAGCATCGCCAGATCAATGTGGTCAAACACGTGCACGCCAGGCTTGAGCGGCGCAGGTGCTACCTGCGCCGGATCTACACTGAGGGCGTTGGCGCGTGCTTGATCAAGAGACAGGAAGTTGCGGGCATCCGAGCGGCGTGCATACTCAGATCGTACACGTTCGTACTCCGAACGTACCGCGTCGGCATAGGCCACGCGCCCTTCGCTCGAAAGCAGCGAGCCAACAACCGGCACTGCCTTCGAGGCATCAAGAACGTGAATCACCGGGAACGAGGCAACGGGTGCGATCTTCACCGCCGTATGCGTCCGTGATGTCGTAGCTCCACCGATGAGAAGGGGCTTGCGCACACCACGACGTTCCAGTTCGCGGGCAACGTGGACCATTTCATCCAGTGACGGTGTGATCAGTCCCGAAAGGCCAATCACATCCGCCCCCTCCTCGATTGCTGTGTCGATGATTCGCTCGGCCGGCACCATCACGCCAAGGTCAACAACTTTATAGTTATTGCATCCGAGAACCACGCCCACGATGTTCTTGCCGATGTCGTGCACGTCGCCCTTGACCGTGGCCATGAGAATGACGCCTGCGTTCTGGTGCGTGGTTCCGAGCCTGCGCTTCTCTTCTTCCATGAACGGAGTCAGGATCGCAACAGCCTTCTTCATCACACGGGCACTCTTGACCACCTGAGGCAGGAACATCTTGCCGGCACCGAAGAGGTCTCCCACGTGGTTCATCCCGTCCATGAGCGGCCCCTCAATGATCGAAAGGGGCGTCGGGTACTGTTGCATGGCCTCGGCCACGTCGTCGTCAATGAACTCGGTCACACCGCGCACCAGCGCATGCTTGAGGCGCTCGGACAGCGGCGCTTCGCGCCAGGCTTCCACTGATTGGTCGTCCTGACGGTGCTCGGCTACCGTTGCAGAAAAGCTCAGCATCCGCTCGGTTGCATCAGAGCGCCGGTTGAGAATCACGTCCTCGGCATGCTCAAGAAGATCCTTCGGGATCTCGTCATACACGTCGATCTGCCCGGCGTTGACAATTCCCATGTCGAGTCCGGCCGCAATGGCGTGATACAGGAACACCGTATGCATGGCTCGGCGCACCGGCTCGTTACCACGGAAGGAGAACGATATGTTGCTCACTCCCCCGCTGACCTTGGCAAGGGGCAGATGAGACTTGATCCACGATGTGGCGTTGATGAAGTCGACAGCGTACGAGTTATGCTCCTCGATCCCGGTAGCAACCGTCAGAATGTTGGGATCAAAAATGATGTCCTGCGCAGCGATCCCGACGCGGTCAACCAGAATGCGGTAGGCACGTTCACAGACCTCGATCCGGCGCTGGTAGGTGTCGGCCTGACCGGATTCGTCGAAGGCCATGATGATCACGGCCGCCCCGTAATCGCGACACAGCGTGGCGCGGCGGATGAATTCGTCTTCTCCGTCCTTCAGGGAGATCGAATTAACGATCCCCTTGCCCTGCACACAGCGCAGTCCGGCCTCAAGCACGGTCCACTTCGACGAGTCGATCATGATCGGAACGCGCGAGATATCCGGCTCGGCAGCGATGAGATTCAGGAACGTAGTCATGGCCTGCTCGGAGTCGAGCATGCCCTCATCCATGTTTACATCGATGATCTGCGCACCATTTTCCACCTGCTGGCGCGCTACGTCAAGGGCACGCTCGTAGTCACCATTGAGGATCATTTTCGCGAAGGCGCGCGAGCCGGACACATTCGTGCGTTCGCCGACGTTTACGAAGTTGGTCTCAGGGCGGATCTCGACCATTTCGAGACCACTCAGCCGCATGGTTGTGACTGCCGTCGCGGGCACGCGCGGACTCCTGTCCGACACAGCCTCGGCCATCGCCCGGATGTGATCCGGCGTCGTGCCGCAGCAGCCACCGAGAATGTTCAGAAATCCTGCCTCGGCGTACTCTCTGGCCTGGGCCGCCATGTACTCGGGTGACTCGTCATAGCCGCCCATGGCATTGGGCAGGCCGGCATTGGGATAGAGCGAGACGTAGGCCGACGAAACGTTCGACAGTTCCTCGATGAAGGGGCGCATCATGGCCGATCCAAGAGCGCAGTTCAGACCCACGGATAGCAGGTTTCGCGCGTGTGCGATCGACGTCCAGAATGCCGATGGCGTCTGACCTGAAAGGGTACGACCCGACATGTCGGTGATCGTACCGCTGATCATTACCGGAATCGTCAGCTGCCGTTCATCGACCAGTTCGGCCCATGCCTTGAGCGCCGCCTTTGCATTGAGCGTATCGGTGATTGTCTCGAGAAGGATAAGATCAATGCCCCCTTCGAGCAGTCCCAGAAGCTGTTCGCGGTACGACAGACGCATCTGGTCGAACGTCACCGAGCGCGCCCCCGGATCGTTCACATCGGGTGACATCGAGAGCATCTTCGTGGTAGGTCCTATGGAACCTGCAACAAACCGCGGGCGGTCAGGCGTCAGGCGCGTGATCTCATCGGCGGCCTGACGCGCCAGGATCGCCCCCTGACGGTTGATCTCTCGCGCCAGATCCGAAAGGCCATATTCGGCCTGTCCCATCGGCGTGGAAGAGAAGGTGTTTGTCTCGATGATGTCGGCACCGGCCCGCAGGTACTCCAGATGAATACTCCTGATCGCCTCGGGTTGCGTCAGCACGAGCAGGTCGTTATTGCCCCGCAAAGACGTGGTGTGGTCTTTGAACCGCTCCCCGCGGTAGTCTTCCTCGGTTAGTCGGAGGCGCTGGATCATGGTGCCCATGGCACCGTCGAGCATGAGAATGCGCTGTTGGAGAAGCCGGCGAACGTCGTTCATTCCGGCAAATCTACGGTGTAACCGAGGATGACAACCGTATCACCGTCAATGCGGTAACGGAAGCGCGCATGGCGCAGCGACAGCACGTAATGGTCCGGTCCGACGCATCTGATGCGACGGTATGGATGCGGTAACGGGTCGGCCGAGAGCGTGCGCTCGACGTATAGGCGCTCGTCCGGCGGTATGCTCGCTTCCCCGCAGTCCCAGATGATCCTATGGTTCGGCTCTGGATGATCATCGACCCACGCGATCTTGCTCTCCGGGAAAGCATCGGCATAGGCCAGATAGGGCTTTACGTCGAGCACCGGCGTACCATCGAGCAGGTCCGTATCCTCGATATGCAGCATACGTCCCTCAACACGCAACAGTCGGACGCACGTAAGCCCGATCGGATTCGGGCGATGAGGAGACCTTGTTGCCAGAACGCCCCGCTTGCGCCGTCCGCGAGGCGGAAGCACAAGGGGCTTCCAGTGCTCCACCCTATCAAAAACGGTTACCAGCCATATCCGCTCGCACCCGGCAAGATCCTGTACGGCCTGCTCGAAGTTCTCATTCGCCCTAAGTTCCACGATTGCTGAAACTCGATGCATATCGCGGTTGGGCTGACGCGGCGCGTCATATCGGCGCACATGCGATGTCCGAACGTGACCGATCGGGCGAAACGTCCACGTCTCGAGTTCGCCCCCGTCGGGATGATCCTTGCTCATGGGCATGCCAGGCAGAGTCCCAGGAGGTTCACCTCCGGCGCGGTGGTCACCACGCGGCACCGATCGAGAGCGCGATGAAAAGTCCCCCAAAGTTGGTGATCGGCTTGCCGCGGATGCTCTCAAGTCCGTCTCCACCAAATGGGATGGCGTAGTACTTGACGCTGACACCAACCTGGTTGCCCTTACCGACAGGGCCGAACACCGCACCACCTCCGAGCATCACGCCCATCCGTGGATAGAGCGTTGCGCTGCCGAAGGATTCGAAAAACTCAAAGTATCGGGGGGGATTGTAGAAGTCGCCCTCGTCGATGTACGGAGTCCGGATAACGCCGGCGCCCGTGGCACCAAAGGCCAGATACGGACGAAAGGTCTCCTGCAGCGATTCGCGAAAGAGTCTGTACTGTATCGATACCGTCAGTGGCACCATGAACAGACGGTTGACCTTTTCAGCGACGATCGGGATCACACCGTTGAGCAGCGCATTGTCAAACTCGTCCGTGTTGCGCCGGCCGCTGATGAAGGCATCAATGTTCAGCGTTATGCCACTGCCGAGCTCAAAACCGTAATACCCGCCCAAAGCCCAGCCACTGGACGACAGGAGAATGTTCGCACCAGCACTGTTATAGGCTACCGCCTGACTTGTCACATCGTCCATCAGCGGGCGCACCGGGCGGAACATGATGGTGGTGTCCGTCACCGGAAGATCGCCGCCGGTAACCTGCGCCCGCAGACCGCCCCACGGGGCGATCAGCATTGCCAGCAGTAAAAACACGTGGTGTTGGCGTGTGACCATTTGGTAGTAGGAAGGTGAACAGACGAGCACAAATCTACAACGCAGTCAGTGTGGATAACATTGCTAATCCTTTCAGTTTCCGTAGTTTAACAGTTGATGACCCTAACCGAATTCCACAATGTCCTCAAACGCACGTTTCCGCTCGAAAGTGCAATGTCCGGCGACAATGTCGGCCTCCAGGTCCGCAGCGCCTCGGAATCGGTGAAATCGCTGCTTACCTGTATGGAGATCACCGATGCGGTGGTCGACGAGGCCATCACTCTGGGCGTCGAGGCCATCGTGACGTTTCATCCGCTGATCTATTCGCCCCTTCTCAAGCTGGATGCAAGCGAGCGCGTCACTCGGCTGGTTGCCCGGTGCATCCGAGCCGACCTTAGCGTGTACTGCGTGCACACCGCCTTCGATGCTCACCCGAGGGGCACCAACAGGCTGCTTGCTGACCGTCTTGGACTGACCCCAGCGTCGGCCATCGTGCCCGGAACGGCCACGCCCGACGGCGAGCCCGGTGGCATGGGGCTTTTCACCACGTGCGACCTCGAATTCGAAGACCTGCTTCGGCGTGTGGCAGACGTCTGCGGCGCACCGGTGCGCTTCTGTCCACCTGCACACTCACGCGTACGCCATGTGGCCGTCGTCGCCGGCAGCGGCATGTCGTTTTTCGATCAGGTCGTTGGTCGTGCTGACGTGTTTATCACGGCCGACGTCAAGTATCATGCATTTCATGCTGCACAGAATGTTATCGGACTTATCGATCCGGGACATTATGAGATGGAACAGTTCGTTGCCCGCGGCATCGCAGACGTGCTCGAGCGTGTCCTTGACAACTGTACCGTTCACTGCAGCACGGTCATGACCAGCCCTGTGGGACACCACACGGCGACATCCACATCCGACAACAGATTCGTTTCAGTTTTGTAACCCTAACTGCGGAGCATGCATGGAAGAACAACTCCAACTTCTGGCCCAACTGGCAGCCGTCGATGCGGAACTCGATGAGCTGCACGACGAACTTGGAGACCTCCCGGCCGAGGTCAAGAAGATCGAGAAGGTTGTGCGTGCCAAGCAGGATGCCGTCGACGCCACCAAGGCGGCTATCGACGAGCTCAATCAGCTCCGAAGCACGGCCCACGTGACCATGCAGGAGAGTCACGACAAGGAACAGAAGCTGGCACAGCAGCAGTTCCAGGTGAAGAACAATCGTGAGTTTGACGCGATCACCAAGGAGATCGACCATCTCAAGCAGGAACGTGCCGATCTCGACGAGCGGCTTCGCACTGCAGGTGTGACCGAGGAGAATCTCACGACAACACTGCAGCAGCAGCAGGCGGAGCTCGATGAGGTGCGCTCGAAGCTGGTCGACAAGGAAAAGGCACTCGAAGCGCTTTCCGGTGATCAGAATGAGGACCTGAAGAAGTATATCGCTCTGCGACTGAAGATCATCGCCAAGCTTGATGATACTCTGGAAGCGGAATACGAGCGCATTCGCACGTTCCACAGCGAGGCCGCCGTGGCCCTCAGGAAGAACTCCTGCAGTGGCTGCTACTCGGCGATCCCCTCGCAGCGGATCATGGAAATGAAGTACCAGCGCGATAAGCTTTATACCTGCGAAAACTGCGGCCGTATCCTCTTTACGGAGGACGTTGCCGTGGACATCGAGGAGCTGCTCGAAGCGCAGGGCTGATCTTTCAACAACAACGTAGTCGGGGATCCCGGGCAACTGCCGGCGGAGCTCCTTGCGAGTTCCGCCGGAGGAAAGTCCGAACTCCGCAGAACAATGCGCTTCCTAACGGGAAGGTGCTAAGCTCGGCGGCCTCGTGCCGCCCGGCGAGGCAACGGAAAGTGCAGCAGAAAGACACCGCCGATGGCCCGTGCTCGCACGGGATCAGGTAAGGGTGAAATGGTGGGGTAAGAGCCCACCGGCAGACGGGTGACCGTCTGGCTCGGTAAACCCCGCATGGAGCAAGACCAAGCAGGGCGTTGGCTACCCTCGGGTGGCGTACGGCTGTTCGCCGTTCCTCGTCCCTGTAAGGGGGCGAACAACGTCCGGGTAGGTCGCTTGAGGTCGATGGCAACATCGATCCCAGATAAATGGTTGCCTCCCCCACCCCGGTGGGGAAGACAGAATTCGGCTTACAGGGGTCTCCGCACTACGATTGATCGATGATCCATAGTTTTGCCGTCGGTCAATATGGGTGCTGTAAAGCCCCTTGAACTTCTCGACCGTGGTGGACTCACCTTGACATGAGGACCTGCTGATGCGCTTACGTTTTGCCTTGCTCGCAGCCGCGCTGCTGATCGGTGCCGACCTCTGTGCACAGACCCGGATCGTCGTGCTGCCCTTTCGCAACATGTCGCACGACATCAAATACAACGCCTGGAACTATCAGTTTGCCGATTCACTGCGAGCGGCGCTTCTCGAAACTGATCCCGCCCAGAAGGAGTTCGCCATCGTCCCAGCCGACAGCGTCGAGCTTGCCCTGGCCGATCTGAATCTTGACCCGAATAATCCTCAGTACGAATCGGATATGTGGAAGGCCGTACGAAACCTTGGGGCCCAGAAAGCTGTTCAGGGCAACTTTCAGCTCCGCGGCGAGCGTGTGCTGATCAACTGCTACATCTACGATATGGGCTCGATGATGGCCGACGGGACCAATCAGGCAAAAGACATCTACAAGTCACCGACTACCTTTCTTGAGGCAATACGACCGATCGTCAAACGTATCCGTCCCGGCCTTACAGCCCCCTGATCGACACACCAGAACTGACCTCCAATGAATTTCGAACTGCCCGTTATCACCCTTCCCGAGACCACTGCAGGACGACGTCCCGAATGGCTCAAGGTTCGCGCCCCCGGTGGCGAAGACTATGCCCGCGTCAAGTCCATGATGCGGTCAAAAGCCCTGCATACCGTTTGCGAAGAAGCTCGTTGCCCGAACATCACCGAGTGTTGGAACGCCGGTACTGCAACCTTCATGATCCATGGTGACACCTGCACACGCTCATGTGGTTTCTGCGCTGTCAAGACCGGACGGCCGCTGCCCGTGGATCTAGACGAACCACGACGCGTGGCCGAGGCGGTCGCATCGATGAACCTTAAGCATGCCGTCATCACCAGCGTCAACCGCGATGAGCTCAAAGACGGTGGTTCGATGATCTGGGCAGAAACGATCCGCGCCGTGCGCCAGGCCTCTGCTGAGACCACCATCGAAGTGCTGATCCCTGACTTCAAAGGCAACCTCGATAATCTTCAACGAGTGATCGATGCCCGTCCTGATGTGCTGAATCACAATACCGAGACCGTTCCGCGCCTGTACCGTCACGTGCGCCCACAGGGACGATTTCAGTGGACGCTCGATGTGCTTCGTCAGTCCAAAGAGCGAGGCATGCGCACGAAGACCGGCATCATGCTGGGTCTGGGCGAGACGCCCACGGAGATCCTCGAAACCATGGTCGAGCTCGCAGCCGTTCATGTGGACGTGCTTACACTCGGGCAGTATCTGCAGCCGACAAAGAACCACCTACCCGTGGACCGGTTTGTGCATCCGGATGAGTTCAAGCACTACGAAGTCGAGGGACTGAAAATGGGATTCAGCATCGTCGAATCCGGCCCGCTGGTTCGTAGCTCCTATCACGCCGAGCGGCACGTCTGATGCGATTCACGGTGCTTGGCAGCGGCACCTCTACGGGAGTGCCGACCGTTGCCTGCGAGTGCCCGACATGTTGCAGTTCAGATCCGCGCGACAAACGTCTGCGAACATCGCTCCTTGTCGAAAGCTCCGCGACACGACTGGTGGTCGACACCTCATCGGACTTCCGCTATCAGATGCTGCGTAGCGGCGTCCTTGAGCTCGATGCGGTGGTCTATACTCATCATCACTTCGATCACATCGGCGGATTCGATGATCTTCGTCCATACGCCTTTCGTCGCGGCAGCGCAATGCCCGTCTATGCAATGAATGAAACCATTCATGCACTGCGGTCAACATTTCCCTATGCCTTTGGATTGGTCCAGTCCACCGGGGCGTCCATCCCCAACGTTGAGCTGCACGAGATCGACGAAGCACCCTTCCGCATTGGCGACATCGACATCGTCCCCATACCCATGCGTCATGGACTGCGCATGCGCGTTAACGGCTACCGCTTCGGTCCTCTGGCCTACTGTACCGACACGAACTTCATCCCGGATACATCCCTCGATCTTCTGAGGGGGCTTGACACACTGATCATCGACGGCCTGCGCTGGGAACAGCATCCGACGCATTTCACCATCGATCAGTCACTGGCGATCATCGCCGAGCTTCAGCCCAAACGCGCATACCTGACGCATATCGCCCATCAGGTCCGACACGCGATAGATTCCGAACGCCTGCCAAACGGCGTGGAGCTCTGCTACGACGGACTGGTGATCACGACGTAGCGTCCTGCGGAGCTTGCTCGTCAGCTGACTCTTGCGTGTCGCCCTCGATTTCTTCAGACGCCGGTTGCCAGTAGGCCCCGGATGTTGCTTCGGAATTCGCCGGCGATTGCCCCTGCGACTGGCCATCGCCCGACTCCAGAAGAATGGCCAGTTGCTTCCGCAGTGTGCGGTGGTCGGTCTGAATGGCCACGCTGTCGTCCATATCGATCATCGTCGTGGTGGTCTTCAACAGGTCATCGATCTCGCGAAGTTTCGGCAGGTCAGCCAGAGAGTTCAGCCCGAAGACCCGAAGAAACTCCTCCGTGGTTCCATACAGAAGCGGCTTGCCGGGAGATTCCGAACGTCCTACCATTGCCACAAGCTGCTTTTCAACCAGCGAGTTGACCACTTCGCCGGAATTGACGCCGCGGATAGCATCGATCTCCCCCTTGGTGATGGGCTGTCGATAGGCAATGATGGCCACGGTTTCAAGCGCCGCCTGCGTCAGACGCTTGCGGTTCTTGGCCTTCAGAAGGCGCTGCACCAGCATGCCATGTTGCGGTGTCGTGGCAAACTGAAAGCCCCCCGCGATCTTTACCAGCCGGTATGGTCTGCTGGAGCGCGCAAGATCATCATTGATGTCCTCGACAAGCTCGTCAAAGTACCCCTTGGGTACGTCGAACGTCGGCACGGCAACCACCGGCGGTGGCTCGGGTGTGGGCTCGCCCTCGAGTGGTAGTGACTGCTGGCCGGGCGACTGCTGCGACGGATCTTCCTGCACAAGGATGCGATGAAGCGCGCGCGTAGTAAGGGGCTCTTCACTGGCAAAGATCAGCGCTTCGAGCGCGCGACACTGCTCAATACGATCGAGAGTGAAAAAGTACGGGAGCTCGCGCGTGGAGATATCGCGCTCAAAGGTTTCCTGTTCGATGTCGTTCATGATTCGATTTCCTCTTCAGGGTCGGGAGAATCCGATGCTTCAGTGTTCGTGGTGGCATCGACTTCGTCCGATTCGTCATTCTTACGTTCAACAATTTCAATGTCATCGTGCCGGTCATCCTGGCGCACCAGAATGAGCTGGTTCTTGGCCAGCTCCAGAAGCGCCAGAAAGGTCACAACAATGTGCAGGCGCGTAAGGCCCTGGACAAGACGAAACAGCGACGTCGATGTCGATGAACGAAGCACATGCATGATCTCGGTGGCCTTCTCTTCGACCGTGATCGGAAAGCGCGTCACCACGTGCGGGTCATCCTGATCCGGCGCTTTATCGATGGCTCTCTTGAGGGCCTTTAGCAGGTCGAACAGCGTTGCGTTGCGATAGGCACCCGACTCTGTTGCGTGGATCTCTTCAGCCTCGAAGATCTGCCTGTAGAGAACATAGCGCTGATTCTCGGCCGAGATCATCATCGACTCGGAGGCCTCACGGAAGCGCTTGTACTCCAGAAGCCGGCGCACCAGTTCTGCACGAGGATCCTCGTCGTCGATCTCACCGAGCGCATTGCCGGACTTTTCCTGTCGTGGCAAGAGCATTTGTGCCTTGATCTGCACGAGCATGGAAGCCATCACGACGAACTCGCCGGCGAGCTCCAGATCAAGAATTTCGAGCACCTTCACGTAATCGAGGAATTCCTGAGTGATCGATGCGATCGGAATGTCGTAGATGTCAAGCTCGTCCCTCTTGATGAAGAACAGCAGGAGATCAAGTGGACCCTCGAAGTTTTCTAGTCGTACGCTGTACATGTTGTTACCTTGAATCCGACGCGGCCGAAGGCGCTCGATGCGCCGAACCACCGATATACGTTCGTGGGACACGCGCCGATATGGCCGTGGTGATCTCATACGGGATCGTGCCGGCCCACGTGGCAAGCTCGACCGCGTCGATGCTTTCGATGTGGCCGTCGGAAGTGGCCTGCATGCCAAGCAGCACGACCTCACTGCCGATCTCGACCGGTGCATCACCAACATCGACCATCAGCTCATCCATGCAGATGCTGCCAACGATCGGGTAGCGTCGTCCGCCGATAAGGCATTGTGCATGTCCCGAAAGCCCCCTGAGATATCCGTCACCATACCCGATGGGCACCGTAACAATTGTTGTTTCGGCACTCACCATATACCGGCGGCCATAGCTGACCGTGTCACCCGGCCAGGCACGTCGTTTGGATACGACGCGCGAGCGGATGGACATCACGGGTCGAAGAGTCATCTCATCGCCCAGCGCATGGTCATACCCGTAGATCGAGATGCCCGGCCGCACAAGCGTATAATGTGAATCCGACGCCTGCCACAGCGCTCCGGTATTGGCTGCGTGAACCCAGACAAAGGTACAGCCGTCATCGACGAGTTGGCGGTGCGTTTGCTCAAAGGTGGATAACTGCTCCCGCAGAAAGGTACTTGCCGGCTCGTCGGCCGTGGCAAAGTGCGTGCAGAGTCCGTCGAGGCGCACTCCCGCCATCCGGCGGATATGCCGTGCGGCTTCGATGGCCTCATGCGGCCGGAATCCCTCGCGCAGCATGCCGGTGTCGACGTACAGATGCACCGACACCCGACGTGCCTTACGCTGAGCGCAGTCCGAGAGCGCCTGCACACCATCCAGATCGCAGGCAATCGTGATAAGGTCATGCTCGACCACTGCGTCGATCTCGTGACGCTCAATCGGTGTCAGCACGAGGATAGGGGCGCTGATGCCGGCCTTGCGAAGAGCCACGGCCTCGTCGACGAACGCCGTGCCCAGCACATCCAGCCCCATTGCTTCAAGCACGCGGGCCACATCGATCATGCCGTGACCGTAGGCATTGGCTTTGACCATGCCGAGGACGGCCTTGCCGGCGGCGCGCATGCGCACGCGACTGACGTTCCACTCCAGGGCATCAAGGTCGATCGTCGCAACGGTTGCTCTCATGAGGCCTTCCCCGCTGCCGATGCGTCAACCCATTCGAAGGCCGCACGGATTCGCCCGACATCCAGTCCGGCTCCGAGCGCACAGATCAGTTTTATGCGGGCCTTCTGCCCGTTGAGGTAATCGGCGAAGATGATGCCGGCTGCATGCAAATGCTTCCCAGCCCCTTCGTAGGCATAGATATGTTCGACGCGGCCCACCGGACACCGACTGACCAGTACCACCGGTATGCCATCGTCATTGGCTCTTTTGAGGGCCGAAAAGACCGCGGGGGTGACATTTCCAACGCCGAACGCCTCGATCACAAGCCCTGAGCATCCGCCGCTTCGACATGCCTCGATCAGCGCCTCATCCATCCCGGCATACGACTTCAGCAGTGGCACAAAGGCCGGCAGGGACTGCACCAAGAAGCTCTCCCGGTGAAAGGGGCTGCGATGAAAAAAGACGACGCCATTGGAGATCCTGCCGACCGGGCCGAAGTCGAAACTCTCGAAGGTAGACAGGTCCTGCGTGTCGGTCTTGGAAGTCTCCGATGCAGCCGTGATCACGCCGCCAAGGCAAACCAGCACTCCAAGGCCTGCGGCCGAGGGGTGCGCCGCAACCGTTACGGCATCGCGGAGATTCCGCGGACCGTCCCAATCGGGCTCACTGCTATTGCGCATTGCACCGATGACCACGATGGGTTTGGTCGTCTGCACGGAGCTGTCAAGAAAGTATGCGGTCTCCTCAAGCGTATCCGTGCCGTGCGTAACCACGATACCGTCGATCGACGCGTCAGAGGCATACGCGCTTACGATGCGGGAGACCTCCATCATCCTCTCGATGGTCATGTGCGGACCGGGGAATGTCCCATACTCGTGCACCACGATATCGGCCACGGATCGAATCCCCGGAATGCGGGCAAGGATCTCTCCGCCCGACATGCTTGGCACCACACCGCCCCATTCCGCATCCAGCGTCGAGGCGATGGTACCGCCCGTAAAGACAATAACGATACGTGATTTTTCGGGTGTCGGCACGGCTGTTCCAAGTGGTCGTAAGGAACCGCGAAGATAGGGGCATGCTTCGTAGTTTTGTAGCCCATGATCACAGTCAACCCGCATCTGCACACGACTTCGGCATACGCCCCCGGCGCATCGCCTGAGCAGATCAAGGCACAATACGGCCTGAGCGACGTTGAGAAGCTCGCTTCCAATGAGAATCCGCTCGGCTGTTCAGCACGTGCCATGCGGGCGGCTATCGACGCACTCTCAACGGTCAACCGCTACAACGACGGCGGCACGGCCCTGCGCGTGCGCCTGGCGGAGTTTCACGGGGTAACGCCGGATCATATCGCCGTACACAATGGCAGCGATGCCATCATCCACCAGATCATGCGCGCCTTCCTGCTTCCCGGTGAAACGGCCCTCAGCAGCGAAGGCACCTTTGTGAGCTTCCGTCTGGCCGTTGCTGGCGCCGACCGTAAATGTCGGCTTGTGCCACTGGCCGATGGTTATCGTTACGACATGTCGGCCATGGCCGATGCGGTGGACGAGTCGACCAAGGTCATCTACATCGCTAATCCGAATAACCCCACAGGCACGCATGTGCCTGCCGACGAACTCATCGCCTTTCTCGATAGGATCCCAACGTCCGTGCTTGTTGTATTGGACGAGGCCTACATCGAATACGCGCGCCAGCTGCATCCGCAGACCATTCCATCGGACGATGCTGTGAGCCGACCCAACGTTGTGCGCCTGCGGACGTTCTCCAAGGCATATGGCCTGGCCGCTCTGCGCATCGGATATGCAATCGGCCATCCCGACGTGATCCAGTGGCTCAATCGTACCAAGCTGCCGTTCGATCCGAACGGCGTCGGTTGCAGTGCGGCAATTGCGGCGCTGGACGATCAGGAGTTTGTTGCGCAGACCGTTGAGCTTAACGCGCAGTGCCTTGCGATCATGAAGCAGGCTGTGCATCAAGCGGAACTTGTCTCGGTAGAGCCCGCCGCCAACTTTCTGATGATAGACCTCCGGTCTCCGGAATCAGCATCGCGATTTCATCGGCTACTTCTGCAAGGGGGCTTTATCTCTCGCCCCCTGACCGGATTCGGACTGCCCTCATGCGTTCGGATAAGCACTGGAACTCTCGAGCAGACAACACGCCTTGCTGAAGTTCTTCGTAATGGGATACTTCAGCATCAGACACATGAAGAACAGTCACCAATTCTCGTACGTGAGGTTTGACCCATGAATGCCAACGAAGATTTCCTGCCGCTCAATGGCACAGACTACCTGGAGATCTATTGCGGTAATGCCAAACAGTCGTCCTACTTCTATCGGACGGCGTTTGGGTTTCAGCTCGTGGCATACGCCGGACCCGAAACCGGCGTCCGCGACCGAGCATCATACGTTCTGCAGCAGGGTAAGATCCGTCTTGTCCTGACCTCTGCGATGCATCCCGATGGACCGATTACCGAACATGTTGCCAAGCACGGAGACGGCGTCAAGGTTCTGGCTCTGTGGGTCGATGACGCAACGGCGGCTTGGCATGCAACGACATCACGCGGTGCCGTTGGCGTTCAGGAGCCAACGGTCCTGAAGGACGAGTTCGGCGAGGTCGTTGTTGCAACGATCAAGACATACGGAGATACGGTTCACACGTTCGTGGAACGTAAGAACTACACGGGCCCCTTCATGCCCGGCTACAAGGCCATTGACGACGGCTACAAGACGGAACCTATCGGGTTGATGTTCGTCGATCACTGCGTCGGTAATGTCGAGCTCGGCCAGATGAACTCCTGGGTAAAGTTCTACGAAGACGTGCTTGGCTTCAAGCTTCTGATCACCTTCGATGACAAGGACATCTCGACGGAGTATTCGGCACTGATGTCAAAGGTCGTGTCGAACGGCTCCGGATACGTCAAGTTCCCGATCAACGAACCTGCCTCGGGCAAGAAGAAGAGTCAGATCGAGGAGTACATCGAATTCTACCGCGGTGCCGGTGTTCAGCATATCGCTGTTGCCACGGACGACATCCTCCACACCGTAGGGGAACTGCGCCGCAGGGGCGTACAGTTTCTCCAGGTACCGAATACATACTACGAGGACCTCTTTGAGCGCGTTGGTACGATCGATGAGAACATCAACGACCTGCGCGACCTGAATATTCTTGTCGACCGTGACGAAGAAGGCTATCTCCTTCAGATCTTCACCAAGCCGGTTGAAGATCGTCCGACAGTGTTCTTCGAGATCATTCAGCGTCGTGGAGCTCGCTCGTTTGGCAAAGGAAACTTCAAGGCCCTGTTCGAGTCAATCGAACGCGAGCAGGCGCTGCGCGGAAATCTGTAAATCACCATCTCTTGTTTCACCTACAAAGCTGACGTATGGCTGCATCAGCAAAAAAGGGAGGCACTGTGTCCTCCCACTTCCCCGGGCACAACCCGTTCCTGGAATCCGTTAACGCCTACTTCGATAAGGCTGCATCGATCATGGACGTCCCCAAGGGGCTCCTTGAGCAGATTCGCGCCTGCAACTCGGTGTACTACATGCAGTTCCCGGTGCGCATCAAGGGTGGCATCCAGGTCATTCAGGCATGGCGGGCCGAGCACAGTCACCACAAGCTGCCCACCAAGGGAGGCATTCGCTATGCCATGACGGTGGACCAGGAAGAAGTGCAGGCATTGGCGGCTCTTATGACCTACAAGTGCGCCGTCGTCGACGTGCCATTTGGTGGTGGTAAGGGTGGTATCCGCATCGATCCAAAGCAGTATACCGAGGAAGAACTCGAGCGCATCACGCGTCGCTACACGGTGGAGCTGATCAAGAAGAACTTCATCGGTGCATCGGTCGACGTGCCGGCACCTGACTACGGTACCGGGCCTCGCGAAATGGCATGGATCGCCGATACCTATCAGGCTATGGTTCAAGACGACATCAACGCCCTTGGTTGCGTTACCGGCAAGCCGGTCGGCCAGGGTGGTGTTCGTGGGCGCACGGCGGCAACGGGCCGTGGCCTGTTCTTTGCTGTGCGCGAAGCCGTCAACGATCCAAAGCTTATGAAGAAGCTCAAGATGACCACGGGGCTTTCCGACAAGCGCGTCATCGTGCAGGGCTTTGGCAACGTAGGATACTACGCTGCGAAGTTTCTCCACGAAGCCGGCGCAACGGTCGTGGGCGTGATCGAGTGGGACGGCGCGATCGTCAACCCGAAGGGCATCGATATCAATGCCCTACAAACGCACCGGATGGCCACAGGAACCATCACCGGATTTGCCGGATGCAAGACGATCAAGGATGGCAACAGCGTGCTCGAGTACGAGTGCGACATTCTCGTACCGGCTGCTCTTGAATCACAGATTCACAAGGGCAATGCTGCTAAGATCAAGGCCAAGATCATCGCCGAGGGCGCCAACGGTCCGATCACCTCGGAAGCAGAACCGATCCTTCTCAAGAAGGGTATTCTGGTGATGCCGGATATGTTCGTCAACGCCGGTGGCGTGGTGGTCTCATACTTCGAATGGCTCAAGAATCTCTCACACGTGCGATTCGGACGGATGGACAAGCGCTTCGAAGAGGGCTCTAACCTTCGCATTGTTGACACGGTAGAACGTCTCACCGGCAAGAGTCTCACGCTGGCTGAGCGTCAGGTGATCGCCCGTGGTGCTGACGAAGAAGATCTGGTGAACTCAGGTCTGGAAGACACCATGATCGCCTCCTATCACACGATCGGTGAGATCTACTTTGGCAATCCAAAGGTCAAAGACATGCGGACGGCGGCATTCGTGAGTTCGATCGACAAGATCGCCACATCGTACATGTCGCTGGGCATCTTCCCGTAATTACCCTCGCTGACAAGCAAACGCCGCATCGGATCTGATCCGATGCGGCGTTTTCATTTTCTCCCAGAAAGGACACTGCCGTGGTTAGTACACCACGAGCTTTCTCAATGTCCGCCCGCTGGTTGAGCCATCGATTGCTAGCATGTAGAGTCCGCCTTGCACCACCGCACCCGAGATATCTCTGCGGTCCCAGCGCAGTTCGCCCCTTCCCTCGATCGTCTGCACGAGCTGACCCGTCAGAGTGTAGATCGAGAGCTTCAGGCGCTCGTCCGGAGCGCCAGCAACGGTAACATCACTGGCCGCAGGGTTCGGGTACACGCGGACGCTTCCCGGGACTGGGGCCGGGTCGCCCTCCTCAACGCTCGTTACCTCGGTACGGTCTACGTAAAAGGTCACAAGCCCAAGATCCGTGCTGATGCTCACAAGCGCGCCAAGACCTTCGGCCTGCGTCGATTGAACGCAGAGAGACAGTTTCTCGCCGCTGCGCAGATCGATCGGCGTTGCCGGGAACGGCGAGAATCCCCACGTCAGAGCGCCGTCACCCGAGATGCGCACGCCGGTGATCACCGTGCTTCCGCAAGGTATCTCGAAGGACTCGTTGCAGATCGTTGTTCCGGCCTGCCCCTTCGGGAAGAACAGCGTGTCCTTGGAAAAACGCAGTGACGGTGCGCCATCCCCGCTGACGGTGAATGTTTCCTGCCCAGAGCTGGCAAAGAAAGTCACCTTGGCTTCAAATGGGCCGGGCGACTTGGGGCTTACGCGGATCTGCAGATTACGACGCTCGTTGACGGCCATCGTGAAAGGGGCCTTCAGGCCCACAACTTCGATCTTCGTAACCGGGTCGGCCGAGATCGACGTGATGGTGATCGGCGATCCTCCGTCGTTGATCAGCAGGCCCGTAAGCGTTGTATCGACCGTTAGGCACGTGACGATTCCTCCGAGGGCGATCGACGATGATGCCAGCTTCAGACGTCCCGGACCGGCCACGGGCTGCACACTTACCACTGCCCCCTTCGAAGTCACACTGTCACAGCGGTTGAAGACCATGCATGTGTAGACGCCGCTGTCTTGACGTGTAACGCTGACTACGCGAAGAAGTCTTGACTTCCCGGACGGAATCGCCTGTCCATCGCGGAACCACTGATAGACGAGTTCTTCGCCCCCTGCCTCGACCGACAGTGTAAGCGTGTCACCCTCGCGCAGAGCCCGGTCCACCGGCTGCGTGCGGATCAGCGGCAATGCCGTGATGTCGAGCTTTACCTCAGCCGAGGTCACACTCGGAGAGCAAGCCCCCTCGACTCGGCAACTGTAGGTTGCCTCATCCAGAAGCGTTGCTTTGTCGAACTTGAGCACGTTCAATGTGTCATCGGGCAACGGCGCTCCATTCTTTAGCCACTGATAGCGCAGATCTGCTCCGCTGGCAGCGATCGAGAACGACGCACTGTCCCCTTCACAGATCAGCCTCGGAAGGGGCTGACGTGTAATGGTCGGTCGGTCTCCGACGGTCACAACGATCTCATCCGATGAAGCACTGGTGTTGCAGGCGAACACCACGCATTGGTAGACGCCCGCCTCGGCCTGCGTTGCCTGGTTGATCGTCAGTACGGGATTGGTCCCACCCGGAATGTCAACGCCGTTACGACGCCATCGATACTGCACGTTGTTGCCCGTGGCCGAAACCGTTAAAGTCAGTGTCTTCCCGGCACAGACAAACGTCGGGGCCGGCTGCAGCGTGATATTGGGTCCGGCCTGCACATTGATCGCGCCGCTACGCGTGATCTCTTCGCCCGTAGCCACGTCAACCATGCGAATGATATAGCTTCCGGCAGCTACCGTCGTGGGAATGGTATACAGCGTCGAGAGGCCACTTGCCGCGAGCGTATTGATCACTTCGGTGGTGGCGAAGTTGTCCTTCGACATTTCGATGCGCACATTGCCAAGGCCTGTCTGCGACCACTCAACGGTGATCTGCGAACCAGCGCAGATCGTCGTCCCGGCGGCAGGTTTGGTGAAGTTTGCTCCCGTGACGGTCATCGTGATATTGCCGGTCAGAGCCCAATCGTCGGCATTATCATCGTTACCATCATTGTTGACGGCATTGCCTGCTCCGGCAAAACTGTACGTCCCGTGCGCCGCAGGCGCAGTCCACTGAAACGCAAAGCGCGCCGTAGCGCCATTGAACGCCGTAACACCGGTCTGCGTCAGCTCGTTGGCGAAGATCTGCGTGTTGGGTCCAGGTATCAGCGTGCCGACGGTTCCGACGTTATCACGAAAGCTCAAATTGAAGCCGGCGTTGCGGTGCAAACCATGACCGACGATGAATGTGAAGGTATTTGTCGCCCCGGCTTTGACCGTGCGTGGACCCTCAAGATTGACGTTGGTGTTGGCTGAAGCGCCACCGTGGCAGCCACCACACCCCACGATCGATCGTCCAGAAATGCCTCCGCTGCTGGCAACGCCAATGTTCGATGCGGAAATCAGCATCAGCGACAAAATCGCGAGCCTCAGCGGCAAAAGCAGGCGGATAGAGCGCGTGGTAATCGACATGGGGTCTCCGTTCACGGAATCTGGAAGCATTCGGTGAAAATACGACGGGCCAACGTTTTGCGTTGGCCCGAAGGTTCCGAGATGGTTGTCGAGGGAGCGTTTTAGGAATTCGAGAACAGCTTCGCTGTAACGGCGATCGTTTGACCGACGCTCTTTCCAACAACACCGGCCTTGCCGGTGATGTTGTGCTCGGCCAATGCCACCGTGAACGACGCCTCGATCATGGCAAGGTTACCGGAAGCACGCTTCTTGGTATCGGCTGATTCCGGCAGGTAGGTGATCGTAACACTCGCCGTGCTCGGCTTGGTCACGCCGTGACAGGTGAAACTGCCGACCGCTGTGGCCGTCACGACGCTACGTCCGTCCTTGGTTGTGACCTTGACATCCTTGAGCGACTTGACATCAAAAACGATCGTTGGATAGGTGCCGGCATCAAGCCACATAGCATCATACATGTGCTCGTCGCGCTTGCTGTTGGCCGTCTTCATGGTCATTACCTTCACCGTGATCTTACCGGTCGTTGCCTCGAGGTTGGCCGCATCAAGCATGAAGGATCCGTCAACACCGTCGGAAGTGCCGTTGATCTTCTCCATCGGTGCGTCAGAAACAAACTCGATGGCATTCTTGCCGACCGCGTTGTTGAGCGTGTACTTCTTTGCTCCTGCGGGTGCACCGGGAATAGAAGTTGCCGAGGAGAATGCCACTGCAGCCACGAAGGCAACGGCCAGAATGAGAGTCTTGCGCATGACGACCTTTCAGAAAATGATGATGATTCGGCTAATTGTGTGTTGCACCACGCAATTTACGGACAATGTCCGAAAGTATTGCACAGGTCTGCATAATCTCTTCCGGCGTGGTGTACTTGCTCACTGACAAACGCACGGCAGCGCGCGATTCAGACGCTGGGAGCCCCATCGCAAGAAGAACATGCGATGGCTGCTGACTGCCCGATACGCAGGCACTTCCGTTCGAAACGGCAACGCCGGCAATGTCCATAGACTGAATGATGGCTTCGCCGTCAATCCTGTCGGCATCGACAAACGACACGTTCAGGATGTTCGGCAGGGCCGCATCGGAAGGTGTGTTCAGGCGGACATCGGGGATCTCCATCTGAATGATCTCGCGCGCCGTCGTGATCAGCGACCGCATGTGAGCCGCACGCTCATCCATCTGTTCGATTGCGCTCCTGACAGCCTGCGCAAAGCCCACGATCAGTGCTACCGGTTCGGTACCGGCACGCCGGTTGCGCTCCTGTCCGCCCCCTTGCTGATGCGATTTGAAGTCTATCCCCTTTCGAATAAACATCGCGCCGATACCTTTCGGCCCGTGGATCTTGTGCGCCGAAAAGCTCAGAAAGTCAACGCCCAACGCCTGCACATCAACGGGGATCTTCCCGAACGTCTGCACCGCGTCGCTATGCAGATAGGCATTGGGAATCTCCCGTCGGATCTCGGCAAGGGGCTGGATGGTTCCCGTCTCGTTGTTGGCGTGCATCACGCTAACAAGCGTGCGCGGGACGTTCAGCGTCTGCAGCTGTCCCGGGACGACACGCCCCGAGCGGTCAACCGCAAGGATCGTCAGCGGCACGCCCTGATGCTCAAGGGTCTCGGCCGGATGCAACACGGCATGGTGTTCGGTAGCTGCCACAGCCAAGCGCTCGGCCAGGGCTGATTCCACGCAGACGCTCTTTAGAATGGCGTTGTTGGATTCAGTTCCACCGCTGGTAAAAATGATCTCGGCCGGATGGGCATTCATCGCCGCTGCGATGGCTGTTCTGGCCGACTCGATCGCAACACGGGCCCGCCGGCCGCTGGCATAGATGCCTGAGGCATTACCGTATTCGTCGCGCAGCCAGGGCATCATCGCCTCAAGAACGTCGTCGTCAATGCGAGTCGTCGCACTATTGTCGAGGTATATCATCAGGCCCGACCAAGACCCTTGTACAGATCAAACTTCGCGCTGTAGAGAACGATGTTCAGATGTTTGTCACGGAGGGTTCCGCCCGAAGGGGACAAAAAGAACGTGCCTGTTTGGGGCGTGACCGTTTTGGAAAGGACTCCGGCCTCATCCACGTAGAATGTGAGGATCTTGTATCCAAGATGCTCCTCAGCACTGGCCGCCT
The DNA here is from genome assembly GCA_947459875.1 of Ignavibacteria bacterium. GTDB lineage: Bacteria > Bacteroidota > Ignavibacteria > Kapaibacteriales > Kapaibacteriaceae > UBA10438. The sequence continues at coordinate 36,124 of CANHFG010000001.1, read as the reverse complement.
GGGCAAGGAGATTTTCCGGAGTGTACAGGTGCAGATCAGATTCCATCAGATTGGCTGGTCGGTGGCGACAACTTCACGGTCCAAGCCGTGAAAATAACGAGTAATTTTGCCGTTCGGGCGCTGGACATCGGCACGATGATCCGGCCTTTAACGTCATAGGCGCTTCCGTCCACCAAACACAATCACGTCATGCTAAAGTTTCTGCAGTCTCTTTTCGGCGGATCTAAACACGAAAAGGACGTCAAGCAGCTCCTGCCTACCGTTGAGCAGATCAACCAACACTTCGCGGCAATCGAGTCACTATCAAACGATGAACTTCGAGCCAAGACGCAGGAGTTCCGCGAGCGCGTTGTCGAGGCCGTTGCTGATCTTCGGTCAGAAGCCGATGAGATCCGCGAACGTCTTCGCTCAGACCTGACGATGGATCACACCGAGCGGTCCAATCTTTACGCACGCCTGACGGCGAATGAGCGTGAGCAGTTTGAAGCAACCCAGGAAGCGCTCAATGACATCCTTCCCGAGGCATTCGCCGTCGTTAAGGAAGCTTGCCGGCGTCTGGTTGGACACCGCTACATGGTGGTCGGCAACGAACAGACGTGGGACATGGTCCCCTATGATGTGCAACTGATCGGCGGAATGGTGCTGCACCAGGGCAAAATCGCAGAGATGGGAACAGGTGAAGGGAAAACGCTCGTCTCGACGCTGCCGTTGTATCTCAATTCCCTTGCCGGACGTGGCGTGCACCTTGTGACGGTGAACGATTACCTGGCGCGACGTGACCGCGAGTGGATGCGTCCGATCTTCGATTTCCTTGGCGTCAATACCGGCTGCATTCAGTCCGACATGCGTCCGGATGACCGCAAGGTTCAGTATGCAGCCGATATCACGTGGGGCACCAATAACGAGTTCGGATTCGACTACCTTCGCGACAACATGGTCACCGACCCGCAGGACATGGTACAGCGCGGGCACTGGTTTGCGATCGTTGACGAGGTCGACTCGGTTCTGATCGACGAGGCACGTACGCCCCTTATCATCTCCGGACCGGTAACGGCCGGTAGCACCGAAACAGCATTCGTCGATATGAAGCCGCGCATCCAGCGTCTCGTCGATGCCCAGGCCAAGTTCGTCAACAGCATTGTTGCCGAGGCCGAAAAACTCCTGGCAACGGGATACAAAGAAGATCGCGTGAACGCCGGTGTTAACCTGCTTCGTGCCAACCGCGGAATGCCGAAGCAGAGCAAGCTGCTGAAGATGCTTCAGGATCCTGATGCCATGAAGCTTCTGCGCGACACGGAACTGGACTATCTGCGCGACCAGGGTCAGCGCATGCATATCATCGACAAAGAGCTTTACTTCACGGTCGATGAAAAGAATCACTCGATCGATATCTCCGAAAAGGGGCGAGAGCTGCTGACGTCGTCGCAGGAAGACCCTGAGATGTTCGTGATCCCCGACATCGCCGCACAAATGAGTGCACTCGAAGGCGACGCGTCGGTTGGCGCCGAGGAAAAGACGATCAAGCGCGACGAACTGATGCGCATCTTCTCGGACCGATCAGATCGCATCCACATCGTCAATCAGCTGCTACGCGCTTACACGCTCTATGTTCGTGACGATGAGTATGTGGTGCAGGACGGCAAGATCAAGATCGTCGACGAATTCACGGGTCGCATTCTGGAAGGACGTCGCTACTCTGACGGACTTCACCAGGCGATCGAGGCCAAAGAAGGCGTGTTCGTCGAGCAGGATACGCAGACCTTTGCCACCGTCACTCTGCAGAACTACTTCCGACTCTATCACAAGCTGGCCGGCATGACCGGAACGGCAGAGACCGAAGCAGCCGAGTTCTGGCAGATCTACAGTCTTGACGTGGTAGCAATTCCTACGAACCGCCCGGTTCAGCGCAAGGACATGAACGACCTTATCTTCCGCACCAAGCGCGAGAAGTACAATGCCGTCGTCGAAGGCGTCCAGCGCGAGCTCACTGCCGGCCGAGCCGTCCTTGTGGGCACAACAAGTGTGGAGGTATCCGAGCTTCTGAGCAAGATGCTCAAGCGTGCTAACGTCCCGCACAACGTGCTCAACGCCAAGCAGCACCAGCGTGAGGCAGAGATCGTGGCCAATGCAGGAAAGAAGGGCGCCGTGATGATCGCCACGAATATGGCCGGTCGTGGCACGGACATTAAGCTTGACGCTGATGTGAAGACGGCCGGAGGCCTTTCGATCATCGGCACTGAACGCCACGAAGCGCGTCGCATCGACCGACAGCTTCGCGGTCGCTCCGGCCGTCAGGGAGATCCGGGTTCGTCGCAGTTCTTCATCTCGCTCGAAGATGATCTCATGCGACTTTTCGGAGGTGAGCGCCTTTCATCGGCAATGCAGCGCATGAAGGTCCCCGAAGGCGAACCGATCGAAAGCGGCATCGTCACCAAGGCCGTCGAGAACGCCCAGAAGAAGGTCGAGGGCAATAACTTCGGCATCCGCAAGCGTCTTCTGGAGTATGACAATGTGATGAATCAGCAGCGCGAAGTGATCTACGATCGTCGCCGTCATGCCCTTATGGGTGAACGCCTTCGCAGTGAGATCCTCGAGTATGCTTCCGAACTCTGTGAGCTTTGGTACGACGAACATCACCCCTCGGGCGACCATGTGGCGTTCATGAATACCATCCGCGCCAAGATGCTGTGTGAACCGAATCTGACCTCTGAAGCATTCTCCTCGGAATCGAAGGAGCAGGTCATGGAGCGGGTCATGGAAGCCGTCGTTGACTTCTATGATCGAAAAGAGTCAATGCTTGGACACGAATTCATGTCACAGCTTGAGCGCGTTGCGGCACTGCGCGCCGTAGACGATGAGTGGCGCGAGCACCTGCGTGTGATGGACGACCTGAAGGAAGGGATCTACCTGCGGGCATATGGTCAGAAAGACCCGATCCTTGAGTACAAGCAGGAAGCATATCGTGTGTTCCTCGATCTGATCAATCAGATCAACGAAGCCACCGTGTCGTTTGCCTTCAAGTACTTCCCGCAAGCCGTCGAACGCCCTGCAGCCGCAGCCGCGCCGCGTCCTGTGGTCGTGCCGTCTGTGGCAACATCCACGCCAACACGTCAGCTGCGCTTTTCACATCCGAGCGCGACGCCTGCACTTGGGGCCGACCCGAACGCCTCGCAGGAGAGTCAGTCTACGTCAACGGTACGCAACGTCGGACGTAAGGTCGGGCGTAACGAACCGTGTCCGTGCGGATCAGGGATGAAGTTCAAGGCCTGTCACGGGGCGAGCGGAGCAACAACCTATCCGGCCTGATAAGCCCCCTGCCAGCCAAGTTCAGCGTATGCGATCACCATCCTGGAGGGTCTCGGGAGGGTGCATCAGTACACGTTCGCCGGCCAGAAGTCCACGTCGCACGGAGGCTACTAAGGCGTTGCGTGGTCCAAGCTGAACGCTTCTACGCCGAGCCGTGCCGTTGTCATTCACATACACGTACCACTGATCGGCCTGTCGAACAAGAGCGCCAAGGGGCACGCAGGTCGCCGTGTCGATGTGCAGGGTGACGATCGACGCCTCGACGCGATACCCATCGCCGAGTGCTGGAGGCCATGCGGTTAGATCGGCGAACACATTCACACGCTGCTCTTCAATTCCGAGCGAGGAGACCTTCGTGCGCGCGGCCGGTTCGATGCGCCGAACCACGGCGCTCAGACGAGTGTCTCCACCCCATCCATCAAGATGGACCGCCATACCGGGGACAACCCTAACAGCATCGGCGCTGAGCACGTCGATAACTACCTCCATCTTCGAAGTGTCACCGATCTCCAGTATCGGCGTGCCGGCTAAGACGGTTCGCTCGGACTCTTCATGACGACGCAGTACAACTCCACCCACCGGCGCTTTGAGGGCCACACGCTGGCCGGGTCGGGCAGCAAGTACGCTGCGCGCAGCCTGTATCTCATAGGCGGTGGCGCGCTGCCGCTCGCGCAGCGCTTGGGCCTGATGCACAAGCTGCGTATGCGCATCAACGGCATTTTCGACCTGTTCGCGTGCAACCGCTCCGGCCTGGCCAAGACGTTCCATGCGCTCGGCGCGCCGCCGTGCCTGATCGAGCAGGGGGCTGATGGCAGCGATCTGCTGATCAAGTTCCGCCGAGCCTGATTCAAGCGATCGAACATGCGCCTGCGCCTGCTCGCGCTGCCGTGCGTCTATGTCCGGCGGGATGACATGGGCGATGATCTGACCAGCCGATACGCTGTCGCCGGGCTCAATGTCGAGCCGTTCAAGAATCCCCGTCATTGGCATGGCCACGGAAAAACGATGATGTGCACGGATCAGTCCATCAGCGTCAATTGAAGTCTCAAAGGCCCGGCGTTCAACCACCACCTGCTCTACACTGACGGGTCGGGGCCAGAGCGCAACAGCAATGATGGCAACGATGACAATGCCGGTAAGAATCCAGCCCAGATGTCGGGGTTTGCGAAGACTCATGGTTTACTCGTGAGATTTCAGAACAGCGATCATATCAAGACGTCGAATACGCCGGCGGATGAAGACGCCCGTGATGGCAGCGACAACGAGGATCGTTACCGATCCGTTGGCAAGATTACGTGCTGTCATGAAAAACGGGAATCGGAACAGATCAGTAGCGATCAGCGACGGCATCCACATGGAAAACAGAACGCCCCCTAGCATGCCAATTGGCAGAGCTGCCAGAATGATCACGAGCTGTTCTCCGAGCAGCACGATGGTGATATCACGATTGGAAAACCCAAGCACGCGCAGACTGGCAAGTTCATTGCCGCGTTCACTCAGGGCGATGCGGGCGTTGTTGAAGACCACACCAAAGGCGATCAGTGTGGCAAAGAAGATGATGTAGAAATTCGAAATGTCCATGAACTGCGTGTAGCTCTCATCGAAACTACGCATCGCGCGTTCCCGGAAGACCACGCTCGACATTGACGGCAGGCGCTTGATTACACGGTAAAACTCCTTCCGATGCAGCGGGTCGATTTGCAGATACGCACCGCTGATGCTCCCTTGCTCACGCAGGAACTGCGATGTCACGCCCACTGAGGCGTAGACCTGCACGCCCATCATGTCCTCGACGAGAGCCGAGACGACCACACGGAATTGGCGCCGCTGCTCGTCGATCTGTCGCAGCTCAATAGTATCTCCAACGCCGAAGCCCATCGTTCGTGCCATGAACGATGAACATGCAACACCCTCGGCGGGCACATGCACAGGCGTACCCGACATCGACGCTATACGATGCAATACGGGATCGCCGAGGACAGAGGTCACAACGGTTCTCTTTGTAGAACGGCCAAAGAGAAGATCAACGGCTATGGCACGAAATGGCTCTACCGACATCACGCCCGGAAGTGCGGCAAGGTCATGCACAGCCTGGTGCGAGCGCGGCGTCATGAACGTCACCACCGCATCCTCTCGCGCTACGCGGTGAAACTGCACGTCAATGATCGAATCGAACATCTCCAGAAAGTACCGGCCCAGTACCAGGATCGACATTGCCAGGGCAATTGCCAGGACGCTGACGCCGGCGCGCACGGGTCGGCGAAGCACATTACGGACGATCATCAGCCCGCGGGCCGTGAAGAACCTGGCCACCCCCATGCGTTCGATCATACCGCCGCGATACGACCGCGGTGCCTCGGGCCTCATGGCTTCAGCCGGCGGCAGACGCACGATGGTGCGCACCGCTGCTACGGCCCCTAAGCATGCAGCAAGAAGACTCGCTGCGATCGTAACGATGATGACAAAAACCGGTACATCGAACTCCATCACGGGGAGACGATAGAAGTCGAGATACAACTTCAGCAGCTTGACGCCGATGGCAAAGCCCCCAACCAGACCCAGCACTGTGCCACCGGCGACGGCAACAACGGCAAATCCGATGTAATGCATCGATATGCGCATGTTGCTGTACCCGAACGCCTTGAGAATAGCGATGTATGCACGCTGAGTGGTGACAAAACGCAGCAGCGAAATGTTCAGAAGAAAGACGGCCACGCCGAGAAAGATCGCCGGCACGAACAAAGCCGTCATTGATGCCTGCCGAATCTCATCGGACAGAAACTTGTGCGATAACTGGTCATCACGGGCGATGGCACCGGTGTTTCCGAAGCGTCGTAGCATCGCGTCAAGACGAGCGAGCACTCCGCCCACCGGCGTGCCGGGAGCAAGATCAATGCTGGCGCTGTTCCATGCCCCCTCCATGTCATAGAGCGACGCGAGCTCCTCGTGCGCCATCCACATCACGGCGAAACGCTTGTTATCGATCATCATCGACCCCGGAACGAGCTCAAGCACCCACTCGGGCGACAGTGCCGTTCCGATGATCGTCAGCCTCTTCCAACGTCCGTTGACGATGGCATTGATCGTATCGCCCTCACGAAAGCCGTTAGCGCTGGCGAAGGCGTAGGAAACGATCACTTCATTGTCAGGCAATGGCGAGAACCATTTGCCCGATCTCATACTCAGGCGGTTGACAGGGGGCTGACCACGCGCAGGAACGCTCGTGATGATGCCGCTCGCCGGATCATCCAGACCCGGAATATCGACGACCACGCCGGCCACGACACGCATGTCCACGCTGGTAACGCCATCGATCGACTCGATCCGCTCACGCAGCGCCATCGGCGCACGGCGCACCTGCAGCCACACGTCACCAAAGTTTGACTCGGCATAGTAGGTCTGCTGCGAACGCACCAGCGATGCATGTGTACTCTGGAATGCCACGTAATTGGCGATACCCGCGCCGATGACCAGTATGATGGCAATCAGCTGACCACGCATGTGGCGCACCTCGCGCAGCAGCTTGGTCGATAAGGGGCTCATGCTTCTACCACGAGAGCTCGCGCGGAAGCTTGCGTTTGACGGGAACGACTTCCTCGACGATGCTGCCGCTGCGCATGCGTATTACGCGTTCGGCCATGTCGGCAATACTGGCGTTGTGGGTTATGAGCGCAACGGTGGCATCAAGCTCCCGGTGGACCATATCGATCACTTCGAGCACCAGGATGCCGGTTTCGAAGTCCAAGGCACCCGTCGGCTCGTCGCAAAGAAGCACGTCGGGACGTTTCGCAATAGCCCTTGCTATCGCTACGCGCTGCTGCTCGCCCCCTGAGAGTTGCGACGGGAAGTGATGGATGCGGCCTCCAAGGCCGACCAGCTCCAGCGCTTCACGAGGATCCATCGGCGCATCAACAAGATCCGTTACCAGCTGAACATTCTCCAGTGCCGTCAGACTCGGGATGATGTTGTAGAACTGAAAGACGAAGCCAATCGACGAGCGACGAAATGACGTGAGCTCCGCGTCGGTTGCATGTGATAGGTCCGTTTCCCGGTACCTGACACTGCCCGAGGTTGGCACGTCCAGTCCGCCAAGGATATTGAGCAGCGTCGACTTCCCGCTGCCCGATGCTCCAAGGATCACCACCAGGTCCGATTCCCGGATCGTGAGCGAGACGTCATTCAAAGCCACAACGTCAAGCTCACCCATGCGGTATGACTTCGTCACATGACTGACGTCAAAGAGAACGGGTCGCGATGAATGCTGATCGTGCATGTGCAGAGCTCATGGCAACGATAACGCATTTTCACATACTGTGCAGGGTAACCTCACCCGTGTGGGCAATGGTGACGTAGGTCGATGGCTTATCGGTCCAGCAGCCGGAGTTAACGTATACCATTCCGTCGATCTGCTTTATGCCGGGCATGTGCGTGTGTCCGCAGTGAACGACCTGCACCTGATGGTTACGCCTGCCATGAACCGTTGCATCGTGTGCGATCTTGTCGCTCAATCGCAACCATTTCTTGCTCGTTCGTTTCACCCACCTGCTCATCCGGTGATGCGGATCAAGTCGCTGCAGCATGAGGTAGAGCGCCGAGGCGATGGCCGTGATCGTCACGTGCTTCGTGATCCAGCGGTCAAACTGATGACCATGTATGGCCAGATGTCGCTGTCCTGCCACCGTGAAGACGATCTCCTCATGCACCGGAACACCAAGCAGATGCGTCAGGATCTCGGCAACACCGCCGTCGTGATTCCCCACAACCCATACGACCTCGATCCCGCGACGCGGATTGGAGAGCCGACGCAGCAGCGAGAGAACCTTCCAGTCGTCCTTCGTCAGACGCTTGAAGTTCAGATCATCAAAAACGTCTCCGTTGAGCACGAGCCGACGATACGTATGCGTCTTCAGCATCAGCACCAGTGCTTTGGAGCGCGCAACATCCGAGCCGAGATGGAGATCGGAAACAATGATGGTATCAATGTCAAGCGGCGTTGCAAGATGCGCGTCGACGCGCTCTCGCTCGGATATCTCGACCTCGACGTCGATATCGTCGTCCGTATCAGTCCCGACGACGAAAGGCATGGAGATGCTGTCGGATGTACCCCTTGGGGAATTCATCATGGAGTCCGTACCTCGTTGGCTTTTCCCGTTGCGGAAGATAGGCTGTGCCGAACAGCCAGTCCCAGATGGCAAACTTGGTGGCAAAGTTGCGATTGTGTGATCGCGAATCATCAGCATGATGCCATCGATGCATCTCCGGCCCATTAACGATCCACTGCAGTCGCCCTGATCGCACATCAATGTTTGAGTGAATGTACATGCCCCAGACGGCATCAATGGCGCCCTTGATGATGGCCACCTCGGGTGAGGCTAGCAGCACGACTGGCAGAAACTCTACGGTCTGGTTGACCAATATCTCCAGGCTATGCGAGCGCGAGCCGCTGAGCCAGTCTACGTCCTTCGTCGAATGATGCGCCTCATGAATACGCCACAGAAGCGCGTTCGAATGCTGCCAGCGATGGAACCAGTAGATGTACAGATCGTGAACAACCAGAAAGAACCCAAGCTGCAGTATCACAGACTGCGAACGCACAAGCTCAAAGCGCTCAAGCGTTGTGTGATCGTCTACCCATTGAATGAAGCCAAAGATCAGCACCCCAAGCAGATAGCTCTGCAGCAGAGAGTAGAAGGCAAGGTCTGCCGCGAACCCCTCCCTGAAAAGGGGCTGCCCTTTCGTGTGCGGGAAACGTCGCTCGAACAGGATGAGCACGCCACCGGAAATGATGATTGCAGCCGTGCAGGCCACTGTCAGTGAAAGACCCGACATTTACTCGTCTCCGGCAACCGATGAGACCACGCGCCGCAGTTTCGAGCGTGCGCCGAGCTCGCTGTCGTAGACGCGCTTAACGCCATCGCCCAGGGCACGCTCTATCTCGCGGATATCGCGGACCATACGTTCGAGTCCGGCGATCTCAACACTCGCGGCCTGATCGGTGCCCCACATAGCCCGGTCGAGCGTGATGTGCCTCTCGACGAAGCGCGCACCGAGTGCGACCGCCGCATAGGTCGTAGCAAGGCCGACCTCATGACCACTGTAACCGATAATGCTATGTGGATATCGCTGCTGCAGCGTATGGATCATCTTCAGGTTCAGTTCATCGGTGGCACATGGATAGGCCGACGTTGCATGTGCGATCATCAGGCGGCGTCCATCAAGGCTCTGCACCGCCGAGTCGATCTCCTCAAGTGATGACATCCCGGTGGAGATCATCAGCGGCTTGCCGGTCGAGGCCATGGCCCTGAGAAGTTTGATATCCGTGAGCGAGGCCGAAGCGGCCTTGTAGAAAGGAACGTCGAATGATGCTTCCATGAAGGCAACCGCCTCCTCATCCCAGCATGATACCGTCCAGTCGATCCCCAGCTCGCGGCAGAGCTGATCGATCGCACGGTAGTCGTCTTCTGTGAACTCTACCTTGTAACGGTAATCGATGTAGGTCATCCGACCCCATGGTGTGTCACGCTCGATCATCCACTGATCGCGCGGAACGCAAAGCTCCGGCGTGCGCTTCTGAAACTTGACGCAGGAAGCACCGGCACGCGCAGCCCCCTTGATCATCTCCGAGGCGATCTCCAGCGAGCCATTATGATTAATGCCGATCTCGGCAATGATGTACACGGGCTGATCGGTACCGATGAGCGGTGAAACAGGGGACGTTGAGGTCATCGTAGACTCCGCGAAGAGTGTGCGAAAAAGTGATGATGTGTTGCGTGTTCTGATACTGAGGCGGCATTTACCATGCCGTCCATCCCCCGTCGACGAGCAGGTTCTGACCCGTCATGTACGAGGAGGCGTCGCTTGCGAGAAACACAATTGCCCCGTGGTAGTCCATGGGCTCGGCCATGCGCCCCATTGGCGTTCGCTCTGCATAGGAACGCCGAAAGTGTTCGTCCTGACCGTTGGAAACCCCTCCCGGTGAGAGTGCGTTTGCACGCACTCCACGATCCGCCCAGTAGGTGGCCAGAAACTTTGTCAGCATGATCACAGCCCCCTTCGAGGCAGGATAGGCAGCGCTCTTGTAGAAGCTCTGTGTTCCGTCGGGACGCCTGTAAAGGCGTTGATCCGGTGCCACCACGCCATAGGTTGACGCGATGTTTATGATCGAGCCCCGTCCGACGTCAGCCATGTGCGTGCCGATGATCTGACTCGTAAGGAAGATGCCCGTGACGTTCACATCCAGAACACGGCGAAACAGCTCCAGAGGATAGTTCTCGAACGCTGAGTGCGCACCTTGCGATAGCGGCGCCTCAACCATATCGTTCATGGCCGCATTGTTCACCAGAATGTCGATGCGTCCTGCGTCTGCAATCACACGCTGCCGAAGCTCAAGAATACTCTCCGGGTCTGTGACGTCAAGCTGTACTCCGACATGATGACCGTCCAGGTCGGCAACTGCATCATGGGCGGCATCGGCCTTCACGTCACACGCATACACAGTGGCACCGGCTTCGGCAAGTGCACGACAGTGCTGACGTCCCAGCAGACCCGCTGCGCCCGTCACGATGGCCACGCGGTCATCCAGCGAGAACACAGCATTCATCGCAACACCTCGGCATGTCGTGGCTTTGTGTTAAAGCCACCGGTCTTGCGAAACACCGGCTCGACGCGTCGTCCTCTGAGCGCCATAGGCAGAGTTCCCATACGAACATGTTCATGGAGCATCGGCAGAACGTCGGCATAGATATCAAGGGTGTATTGGATCTCGCCCTGCGTATGAGCTACGCTCAGATTGTGAAAGCCGTTCCACAAAATGCCATAACGAAGCAGCTCCTGTTGAACGAATGAACGCATCATCAAGGGATCACCGGCACTGTCGGAGAAGGCAAGCATTGTGCGAGCGCCAAGCCCCTTACATGCGGCATAGCTCATGTCATGCTCAGCAAGGATGGCGCGGATACCCTCACGCAGTTCGTCGCCGATCAACTCTATCCGTTGCAGCACCTCTCCGTCGACAAGCCTGTGCAGTGTGGCCTTGGCCGCAGCCAGTGAGAGCGCCTCACCACCGAAGGTCGTGAAGAAGAACACGTCATGCTCGAGCAAACGCATGATGTCGGCCCGACCGGTCAATACCGACAGTGGCATGCCGTTGGCAACCGCCTTGGAAAAGCATGCCAGGTCTGCCTGCACGCCAAACCGCATCTGCGCACCACCGGGGGAAACCCGGAAGCCGGTCCACATTTCATCGAAGATCAGAACGATACCGCGCTGGTCGCAGAGCTGGCGTAATTCGTGTAGAAAGTCGTTCTTGGGCTCGTCAAAGGTCATCGGCTCGAGGATGATGGCCGCCGTATCGGCATCGATCGCGTCGTATACGCTCTGCATGTCATTGTAGCTGAAGGTGTACGTCAGATCGCGTACGGCCTGAGGAACACCCATTGACCGGTCAGTGGTGGCAATGTACCAGTCATGCCAGCCGTGATAGCCACAGCAGAGCACTGTGGAGCGTCCCGTATAGGCCCGCGCAAGGCGCACTGCAGCCGAGGTTACGTCGCAGCCCGTCTTCGAATAGCGCACGTGTTCGGCATTCGGCACGATCGTGCGAATGAGCTCTGCAACCTCAAGCTCCAGCGGATGCATCAGCGAGAACGTCATGCCGTCGTGAAGCTGAGCCTCGACAGCGCGGTTCACACCGGGGTCGGCATATCCAAGGATCAGCGGGCCAATGGCCATGGAATAGTCCAGATATTTATTGTCGTCCACGTCCCACAAATACGCCCCTTTGCCACGTCGAGCATATACCGGGGCCACACCGCGCACGTGCTGACCCGGGCCCTTGGCAAGCGTTTGCGTTGTAGCGGGGATCAACCGCTCGGCGCGCTCAAGCAGTTCTGTCGATCGATGGATCGGCGGGTAGGTCGGTTCAGTCATGAGAGACCTCGTGTGTTGATGAAGGGGGCTTGACTGCTGCGTGCACGATGTCGGCAAGACGCTGACGGATCCGTTGGGCAATGGCAGATGAACTGATACGCTCGTTGGTAAGTACCTCGTCCAGACGTCCGGGTGTGAACCACGTCGGGAAACCAATGGTCAGCACATGAGCCCCCTTACCATGGACCATGAGTGTTTCGGCGACAATGCTTGCCAGACCGCCAGTGAGAAGATGATCTTCGACCGTGACGACAAGCTCACTGGTGGCAGCGGCGTGCAGGATCGACTTCTCGTCGGCCGGCTTGAGCGTTCGCATATTCACAACGCGCACCTGCACATCATCGCGCCCGAGTTCCTCGGCAGCTTCGATGCATTGCCGCGTCAGAAAGCCATACGTCAGAATGGTGACATTCGGTCGGTGCAACGCCTCTCCGCGCACTACAGCTGCAACGCCGGGCTCAAAGGCCACACGATCGATCGCAAGATCGGGCGTGCTGATGTAGCGGACGTACCATGGTCTACGCGACTCAAGAAGGACGCGCATACCGTCGATAAACTCAGACTCGTCGCATGGACAGAACACCCCCATATTGGGCAGTCCCCTCATGATCGACACGTCTTCAATGGCCTGATGCGTTGGGCCATTCCCGTCGCTGAGCACGCCGGGAACCATGCCAACCATGATCACGGAGGCATTGGCAATGGCCACATCGTCGCGGATGAACTCAAAGGCCCGCATCGTCAGGAAAGCCGCCAGGGCATGCGTCACCACCACACGTCCGCGTACGGCCATTCCGGCGGCCATGCCGATCATCGTCTGCTCGGCAATGCCCACGTCAATGAAGCGGTCTCCAAGCATGGGCGGGACCGTGCGCATGTGGCCGCGGTTTTCGGCCGTGATCACCACAAGACGCTCATCCCGGGAGGCCGTGTCGAGAAGAAGTGTTTCGTATCGGTTCATCGGACGATCAGTGTTTCTGAGGTAAGGGTTGCACGGGAGTTGCCGGCGAGCTCGTCCAGGAGTGCATCGGCCTCCTCGGGACTGAAGTTGCAGAACCACCGGTCGGCACGTTCTTCAATACTGGGGAGCCCCTTGCCGCGTCGGGTATCGGCGATCACAACGGTAGGCCTGCCCGTGCTCAGTTGCAGCGCACCAAAGCACTCGTCGAGTGATTCCATGTCATGACCATTCACGTGCATCGTGTCCCATCCGAAGGCCCGGAACTTCTCGGCAAGGGGCTCCAGCGGCACAAGTTCTTCGGTGCGTATGTTGGCCTGGAAGTGATTCCGGTCGACGACGGCCACAAGGTTGTCAATGCTCAGCGCCGAGGCTACCAGACCGGCCTCCCAGACGCTTCCTTCGTTGAGTTCCCCGTCACCCAGAATAACGACGACGCGTGTGGGGAGCCCCTTCATCCGCGCATCCAGAGCCATGCCCATACCGACGCTCAGCAGGTGCCCGAGCGAGCCGGAATGGAACTCCACGCCGCTGACGGCGCGGTTCGGATGCCAGTAGATGTGATCGCCCACCGACAGGTGATTTTTCAGGCGAGCCTTACTGATAAAGCCCCGTTCGGCAAGGACGCCATAGAGCGCCGGCACGTCGTGGCCCTTCGACAGCAGAAGCACGTCGCGATCCTCGGCGTTGACCGTCATAGGCGAAATGTTCAGGAACCGCCAGTATAGGTACACCAGTAGATCTGCGCATGAGAGTGACGCGCCGATAAAACAGCCGCCGTTCGTGGACATTCGCACAATGTGCTGCCGAACGCGCAGTGCGGCCTGTTCAAGTTCATTGCGTTCATCTACCGTCATGAGGCGATCCTTCGTTGCGATGTAAACTCCGGTGCTTTCCGCTCCAGATGAGTGGTGTACCATCCCTGACCCCGCAGGTGCTCGTTGATCAGATCGACCTCCGGGTGCTGAGTCAGAAACGACAGCACATCTTCGCAGCGAAACCGCGGATTGTCCCAATACAAGGCATCAAACACGGCGCGGATCAGAAGGTAGTCCTCGGGATGATCGATCGTCCAACGATGGCGTTGGTCAAGCTTCTGTCCATCCGGACGCTCCACGTTCAAGGTGCGGATGTGATGATTGCTCTCCCAGAGCCACGGCGTCGTATGCTCGCGCTCATGGGGCAGCCGGGCCGAGGCCCATGCGCGCTGCAGAGCCAGAAACGTCATCACCTCGACGTCGTTCCCATCGGGCCAGGTACCCGGGTGCAGATTACTCACGTAGTCCACGTGCGGATACGCTGCGAGGTACGTGTCGATCACCAGGTCGATCACGCGCGGATCAATCAGCGGACAGTCTGTGGGGATCTTCACCACCACATCGGCTTCCATCGCACACGCTGCCTGAAAGTGCCGATCCAATAGATCCGTCTCATGTCCGCGAAACACCGCATAGCCAGCCCCCTCACAGAGCGACACGATCTCATCGTCCTGCGGCTTGTGCGTTGTGGCAACTACGAGGTTGGCTGCGTACTTGGACATTGACACGCGTTCAAGAAAGCGCAGAAGAAGGGGCTCACCAGCTAGCGGAAGCAGCACCTTACCGGAGAGACGCGTCGAACCGGTGCGGGCCTGACAGATGACGACCACCTTCGGATTCATGCTCATACGGCTCTCCGGAACTGCAAGATTGAAGGTTCAAATGCGGTCACAGCAACGTCATTCAATACCGTCCGGCAGACATCGGCGATAGCGGCTCCCGAGCGACCACCATTCTGAATAGGGCACATCCGACGCAGCTCATCGACCGGGAAATCGCTGAAGACCTCCTTGCCAAGAGCGATTCCAACGTACACGCACGAAGAGAACTTTGTGATCAGTGCATCGCAGTGAGCGATCAGGGGATTGATATCACATCCATGATAGACCGGCGACCCCGGGGCCCAGCGCTCGATCTCGCGCTTTGCGCGGTCTACGCGCTCATTGGGATGCAGCTTGAATACCAGCATTCGGCCATCGGCGATCTTCTTGGCATGTTCAATGGTGCGCCGGCGGTTCTCCCACTTGAGGGTCTCACGGGCATCACTAGTGGCCACGAGTACATAATCGCTGTGCTTTGCCGGCACGGAGCGAAAACGGTCGCAGTTATCGAAGTTCGGGATGCCCGTCACGCGGATCTTCGAGGTCGGAACGCCCTTACGGAAGAAGTGCTCACGGTAGCCCTCGGAGGCCACGCAGAGATACCGATACTGATGCGACAGTCCGAACGTTGACGTCGATGCCAGATATCGGGGCAGACCAAGAGCAACCACGGCTCGATACATCGCATTTTCCGGATCAGTCATGCCCTCCTGAACCAGGATCACCGGCTTGCTGACGATGTTCCGCTGAACGACAAGATCACTGCATGTGACCACGAGGTCGTAGTCGTTGGCGCTTCCGCGTTCGTCGATCACGCAGCCATGCGCATTAAGTACCTGGCGGGCACGCTCGCGGTGGCGCGCTCCGATGATGGTCCACTCGAGCAGTCCGCGATGCGCGGCCTCTTCCAACAGGCCGTCGGCGTAATGCGGCGTAAATCGGCATGTGTGATCGGAAAGATGGCGGGCGATCTCCACCATCATAGTGGTCTGATTGACCGAGCCGCAGATGAAGAGAATGGTACATCGTTGCATGACGATGCAAATCTCCTCGCCCTACGTCACGCAGACGTTACGGCAATATCAATCTCTGGTTACAGTCGCGCGTTTACCGTAATGACAACATTACGGGGCCGACCACTCAGCACGCGTAAGTGTCGACGAGTCGGTCAGTGCCTTCATAAAGGCCACAAGGTCGGCGACCTCGGCATCGGAAAGTCCAAGTTTTCGTACGCGCTTGTCCTTGTTGGCAAACGGCGTGCCCCCTTCATTATAATGCTGCACCACCTGCTCCAGAGTTGTCAGCGGCCCCTTGTCGCTATCGCCCGTTGCCATGTAGGGGGCTGTCAGCGCGATGTTCCGCAGTGAAGGGGTCTTAAACAGACCTTCGTCGCGTGGGTTCCTGGTGACGTTGAAACGACCACGATCGAAGTAATGATTGAACAGCCCGATGTTCTGAAACTGATCATTCGTCAGATCCTGTCCACCATGACAAGACCCACACATCGAGCGAGCACTGAAAAATAGATTCATCCCCCGACGCTCCTGCTCCGACAGCGCCGTCCGGTCGCCCAGGACGTAGCGGTCGTAGCGGCTGTCAGCGCTCACGAGCGTGCGCTCGAAGCTGGCAATGGCCATCATGGCCCTTCGCATGGTTACCGTCGTATCGGCAAATGCAGCCTGCCACGCCCGGCGATATTGCTCGGATCGAAGCAGTGCGGCAACGGCAAGCGTATCAGCATCCATCTCTACGGAGTTCAGGAAGGCCATCATGGCTTGATCTTCCAACGTCGCAGCGCGCCCATCCCAGAAGTAGTGCGGCCGGTAGGCCACGTTGATCAGTGAGGGGGCATTGCGCTGACCGAGGGCGTTATTGACGCCGCGGCTGACCTGATTCGGTGCATCACTGAACGCCTTATCCTGACGGTGGCATGACGCACACGAAACCGTGCCTTCACTGGAGAGCCGCTTTTCGTAGAAAAGGCGACGGCCGAGCTCGACCTTCGCCGGTGTGAGTACATTGTCGGGCGGCACCGGAACGGTTGCCAGATGCGCAGGAATGATCGGGAACGACGGTTCGCTGGGCACCACCGGATCCTGCCGGCAGCCAATCACAAGAACGCACAGCACGGCGGCTCCCAGCAGAGAGAATCGACCTGCGATCGTGCGGCCATTCGGCATGTGATCAGTCCCTTTGCAGTTTGTCGAGAAATTCCCGTGCTTCGCGAGCGCTCAGCCCCCGGGCCTGCAGCTCGTCGATGGACGGCAAGGTTGACAACGTCGAACGGATGATCTCCAGTTCCGTGCGCGAGAATCTCTGCGCGTGCAGAAGGTAGTCCTCGAAGGCCTCATAGGCAAGGGGCACGGCAGCCTTGGCGATCTCGGCCATCGCCTCGCCATAGACGCGGATCTCGTACTGCGCATGCGCATCAATGCGCAGACGCAGAAAGTGGAACAGGTTGTGAAGATCGATCTTCCAATACCACTCGGTATAGTTCGATACCGGCAGGTTGATACGCGCGATCTCGCGCGCGAGGTCCGTAGAGAGCATCTCCTGGTACTGGCCGTAGAGCATGTCCTGGGTCTGCTGCATCGACGTGCGGATAGACTCGGCCCGCTCGGCATCAAAGGCCTCATCGGCCCGGCCCTGCTTGTTCATCGCACTCTGGGCACGCACCTGATCGGCATCCGGCACGTAGAACTCGTCCTTCATCTCCGAATAACGTCCGGAGTACTCATTCACATTGGCCGTGCGGTGACGGATCCATTGCCGGGCAACGAAGATCGGCAGCTTGACGTGGAACTTGAACTCCACCATCTCGAAGGGCGTGGTGTGCAAGTGGCGCATCAGATAGCGTATTAGCCCCCTGTCTTCGTGAACCTTCTTGGTTCCCGAACCGTAGGACACGCGGGCGGCCTGAACGATCGCAGAGTCATCACCCATTACATCGATGAGCCTGACAAATCCCTTGTCAAGACATCGGAATTCTTTGCCCACAAGGGCCTGTACCTCTTCTGTCATGTGGCAAAGATACGTTTGCGTGAAACCATCACGTAGACTAGATTCGGCGGCTCGTTACTGTTGTTGACTCAGACCGTTTATCATCCAGAGGACGTATGAATACTGTATTGCGGATCCTTTTTCTGCTTGCCTTCCCTGCCGTGGCAATGGCCCAAGCCATCCATGCCGGACTGCCCCCTGCCGGGATCACCTACGAGGCCCTGCTCAAGAGGCTCGATACGCTCAAGGTCGACTCGGCGACTCACCGCTCCGTCACGGGGCTCTTTTTTGAAGATGGCATTTACTCGATTACACTCGATAGCGGCTCGGTGGTGTTCCTCGAGCCCGTGGAGGGGCGCCGCATTGCGGCCATTTTCCGCGGAACGTGCAACATTTCGTTCACGCCTAATCATCCGACAGAGGTCGTCAATCTCGGTCGTTTCAATAACGGCAAGGTCTTTGCCAAGGCCTGCACGTCGGCCGTCTTTGTGTTCGGCGACGATCGTCTGGTGTCGCTGATCGAGGAATTCCCGACCTCCCCGATTGGAGACCTTGTGCTAACGAAGCATGTGAAGGCTGTTCGCGACCTCATGCTGCAGGATGATCCCAAGCAGATCGATGCGTCCGTCGCGCGATTTCTGCTCAACCGCGACACGCTTCCGTACATGAGCATCAATGCCTACGATATGAGTCTGACGGCCGGAGAGATCGACTGCTACATCAGCCATGATCCCTACATGATGGAACCCTTCACACTGAGCTTCAGAGATGGCAAGAACGGTCCAAAAGACATGACGTTCGTGAATATGTGTCCAGACCAGGAGCGGAACGTACAGGTTGCAGCCGATGGCTCAAACTCACTCGACGACGTCAGCACGCAGCGGCACACGGCCACCTGCACGATCGAACGGTCGATGAAGGTACGTGTGGTCGACGATATCGCCATGACAACCCTCAGGGCGGACATACGATGGCTCTCAATGGATGTGACCTCTCTCGTCAAGGTCGACTCAGTGTTCATCGATGGCCAGGCCACCACCTTCTTCCGCGCCAAGGACCGATCGACGTTCTTCGTCAACATCCCAGTGCCCATGCCCAAGGGTCAGCCGTTTACCATGCGCGTAGTGTACAATGGTGATCTCATACGGCGAGTGGACGATTACACCATTCTACGCACATCTCTTGACTGGATCCCATCGCACTCGTACTTCCATAAGGCACTCTACGACATGACCTTCTCTTACCCTGCATCGATGACCCTGGTGTCGCTGGGTAAGAAGGTCTCTACGTCCACGCAGGACCGCATGACAGTAAGTCGGTGGGTGACCGAACAGCCGAACTCGAACAACTCTTTTCACATCGGACTGTTTAAGGAAAAGCCCCTTGCCACACCCGATGGAGTGCCGAAGTGCACGCTCTACCACGTCGCGGATTCATACGATCACGTTGATGTGATCGGCACGGACATCGAACAATCGCTGACGTTCTATACGAAGCTCTTCGGTCCCCCACCGATCAACATGCTGCATGCAACCGAACTTCCCGGCACCCACGGAGAGGCCTTCCCCGGACTGCTTCACCTGTCATCACTGGCGTTCGTCAGCACCGCCGACTTTTTCCAGGAGCAATTCATCGCTCACGAGGTGGCCCACCAGTGGTGGGGTATCAGCGTAAAGCCCCTTTCCTACCGTGACCGGTGGCTGAGCGAAGGCTTTTCCGAGTACTCGTGCCTGATGTACTCACAGCTGGCAGCGCAGGAGACGAAGAAGTTCTTCCGCCTGCTCGAAGAGTATCGTAAAGGCATCATGTCCTTCGGGAAGAAGGACATTGGCAAGAACCTCGAACCGCCGGCCATTGCCCTCGGATATCGCGTTTCAAGCGGCGCAGGATTGGAGTTCGAAGCGTACAATCAGTTCGTGTACTACAAGGGGGCGTGGGTGATCCATATGCTGCGCAACATGATGATCGACCTGGTCACGATGCGCGAGGATGCCTACATGACGGTGATGCGGGAGTTCTACAATCGCTTCAAGAACCGGTATGCTTCGACCGAAGATTTCAAGACAACGATCGAGCAGCTGACGGGTGCTGACCTTGGGTGGTTTTTTGATCAGTGGGTCTATGGCAACCAGCTTCCTACCTACCGCGTGGCATGGAAGAAAGAGAAACAGCAGGATGGCAATTGGAAGGTCACCATGCGCATCCGCCAGCAGGGCGTCGGTGAGAAGTTCCGTATGCCCGTGCCGGTAAAGATCGCCGATGAAGACGGCAAAGCCATCCGCCTGCGCATCAATGTCACGTCGGCCACCAACGAGGTCGAACTGCCACCCGTAGCCTTCGAGCCTGAGGAGGTTGTGTTCAACGACCTCACATCTGTGCTCTGCGATGTGAAGGAAGAGAGGTTCTAAGGGGCTGTTCAGCCGCCTGTGGGCAGGAAAGGCACGATGGAGTTGGCAAAGGCACGCACGTTGCGGGACTGCATCCAGATTGTGCCCGGACCCGTGAACATGCAGACCAGTCCCTCACCGGTGGCGACTGAACTGAAAAGCCCGCGCGAAGCGGTCTTGATCGAGTAGTGCATGCCGTCGGTAAAGGCCACAATGTGACCGGTATCAACCACATACGGCTCGCCCACGCCGAGAGTCCGGCTGTAAAATGCTCCGAAGCTGCTCAAAAACACTGGGCCGCTGCCGGAGATCACCGACAGGAAGAGGTCCGAGCCGGCGATCATGGATTTAAGAGACCCGCGGGCACTCAGCTGAAGGTCTGCCGCACCGGCAAGGTAGGCACCGCCAAAGGCGAGCAGGGTCTGATTCTCCAGGTCGATACGCGCAATATCTCCGGGCTGACTCGGCGCAAGGATCAGTTCTCCAGCACCATGGACGGCTGTGTAGATCGAGGCGAAGATCGACTCGCCGCCAACGGCGGCCTTGATCGATCCGAGGAACCCTTTTCCGGCCATGGCCGACTCGAGTTCGATCGATGGCGTCATCGACAGCAGTGCGCCGGGCTCAGCGCGGAAACGCTCTCCCTGATCGAGGTTAACGCGCAGAGAGGCATACACTGGGGCATGTTCAATGGTGAAGATCATAGGACCACAACTCCTGTTGCTTCAAATGAGTATTCGTTTTTGTCGCCCACGATCTTGGCGATCTCCTTCTTGGACTTTCCGGCATCTTCAGCGTAATGTCGAGCCTCGGCCTCGGTGAGCGTCTCCACCGACAGTACGCCTTCGAGAGCGACCGTCTTACCGACAAGGTCCATGGGCATGAAAAAGCCGTAGTCCTTGAACGTCACGCGCACAAGACTGGAGGCATCGCGCAGCATCATCCAGCAGCCCTTGACCTTGCAAACCTCGGTCACAGTGCCGGTCACGCGGATACTCTTGCCGAACGACTTTGCCTTCATGGCCGCATCCAGCGTGAGGCGCTCTCCGGCGCTAACGCCTGCCCCATAACTGATACCTCTGACCGCAGAACGGGGCTTATCGGTCCCCTGCGCTGATGCCGGGATAGCGCTGCCGACAATGGCAACCAGCGCGATGATGCTCAGGATAACTCGCATGATTGATGTGCTCCTCCGTTATTGACGTGATGACGTGCCGGGTTTCGACCGCTAATTTCGGATAAAGGTTTCGAACAACATCTCCGGCATCATGCGCGCACTTATCCAACGTGTCACCTCGGCACATGTCAGCGTCGACGAAACAACCGTCGGCTCCATCGGCACGGGTCTGGTAGCACTTATCGGCATCACCCACACAGACACGGTAGAGCAATGTCGCTGGATCGCCGAGAAGATCCTGTCATTAAGAGTCTTTCCCGATGCCGAGGGGAAGATGAACCGCTCGATCAGCGACGTCGGCGGCGGCGTCCTGCTTGTTTCACAGTTCACCCTCTACGGTGACCTGTCAAAAGGTACCCGTCCGTCGTTTATCCGCGCAGCAGGGGGCGATGTGGCACGCCCCCTCTTCGACGCACTTGTCAAGACCATGCAGGATCGCATCATTCAAGAAAAAACCCCCGTGACGATCGCCACCGGGGTCTTTGGTGCCATGATGCAGGTTCACCTCGTCAACGATGGTCCGGTGACGGTGATGTTGGAGCGGGACAATGACCGATGACACACCTGGTAATCGGTCATTCCATTTTCCCGTACTTCCGTACTTCCGTACTTCCGTACTTCCGTACTTCCGTACTTCCGTACTTCCGTACTTCCGTACTTCCGTACTTCCGTACTTCCGTACTTCCGTAATTCCGTAATTCCGTAATTCTAGAGCGCCGTATTACCCTCGTTGATGCTCTCAAGAGCGCGGACCATTGCGGCGAGTGCTTGCGTGGCCAGTGCACCGTCGATAACGCGGTGATCGTAGGTGATCGACAGGTACACCATGCTGCGCACGACGACCACGTCTTCGCCATCAAGCTCGCGCACGACCGGGCGCTTCTGGATCGCGCCGATGCCCACGATGGCCGTCTGTGGCTGGTTGATAACCGGCGTGCCGAAGAGCGACCCAAAAGAGCCTACGTTCGTCACCGTGATCGTGCCACCGGCGATGTCGTCCGGGGTAAGCTTCTTCGTCCGAGCCTTATTGGCCAGGTCATTCATCATGCGGGCAACGCCCGTAACGTTCAGGTTCTCAGCACCCTTGATCACCGGCACGATCAGGTTTCCGTCGGGCAGGGCCGTGGCCATCCCGAGGTTGACGCGGCGGTGCTGAATGATGTTCTTCCCGTCGACGCTCACATTGATGCGCGGAAAGGCCTTGACGCCTTCGCAGACAGCATAGCCGAAGAACGGATTGTACGTCAACTTGAATCCTTCGCGCGCACCGAAAGCGTCCTTCATTTTGTCACGCAGCTTCACGATGCCCGTCACATCTGCCTCTGCGATGGAAGTAACGTGTGGGGAGGTGTGCTTTGAGCGGACCATGTGCTCGGCGATCAGCTGGCGAACGCGGTCCATCGGGATGATCTCTGTGTCGGCGCCGGCTGGGATATTCAACGTCGGGAATGCGTCCACAGCCACCGGTGCTGCCGACGGAGCTGACGCGGGCGCCGGGGCCACGGCGGGAGCTGCGCCCGGCGTGCGGCGTGCCAGGTAGCCCATGATGTCTGCCTTGGTTACGCGTCCTTCAATACCAGATCCCGAGATGCTGTCGAGTTCCTGTACCGTGACACCTTCGACAGCGGCTATGCTGCGAACAAGGGGCGAGTAGAACCGCGAGCCGCTCTGACGCGGCACACTCGACGTGGCGGCGGCGGCGATGTTCACTACGCCGTTTGCCGGAGCTGGGGCTGGGGCTGGCACAGAAGCTGGCACCGGAGCAGCAGCAACCGGTGCCGGTGCTGCGACGGATGGGGCCGGTGCCGGTGCGCTTGCCGCAGCGGCCGCACCGCTCGAAAGACGAGCGATCACCTTGCCAACTTCAACCACATCACCCTCGGCGGCCAGGACTTCCAGGAGCGTTCCAGCCGATGGCGATGGAACTTCCGTGTCGACCTTGTCGGTGGAGATCTCCAGAAGCACTTCGTCGCGCTCGACCTTGTCGCCGGGCTTCTTGACCCAGCGAAGGACCTTGCCCTCCTGGATCGACTCGCCCATCTTCGGCATCACGACGTCTACCGTCGCGCCGCCTGAGACAGGTGCCGGGGCCGGAGCGGCTGCTGGAGCAGGAGCCGGAGCGGCCGCGGGAGCAGGTGCCGGAGCGGCAGGAGCAGGCGCTGGTGCTGCAGCGACCGGAGCAGGAGCAGAAGCGCCCACGCTGTCGCCGAGAATGCAGATCACCTTGCCAACCTCCACGGTGTCCCCTTCCTGAAAGAGGATCTGACTGATCACACCTGCGGCCGGTGACGGCACTTCAGTGTCGACCTTATCCGTGGAGATCTCGAGGATGACTTCGTCGCGCTCGACCTTGTCACCAACGTTCTTGACCCAGCGGAGGATCTTGCCTTCCTGGATGGACTCGCCCATTTTGGGCATCACGACTTCAATGCTCATGGATTCGACCTTGGCGTAATGTTCGTTCAGCTGTTTTTATTCGGTTCTTGGGCCACAAAACTAACCAATTCATCTGACCCGACGTGAACCCGACGTTAAGCAGGTGCGTCCGTTGCTTACCTGCCAAGGAGGTTCTCTAGCGCCCCCTTCAGATGCGGATACCGGAAGCGGAAGGATGTACCAGGAAGCCGCATAGGAACGATGTAATGGCTGTGAAGAACCACGTCGGCCTGCTTGCCGAGAAGCAGCCGCAGAAGCCCTCCGGGTACGGGGAACAACGTAGGACGCCCGATGCAGGCTCCAAGCGTCTTGGTGAACTCGCGCATGCTCACACAATGGGGCGACACAACGTTATAGGATCCAGCAGCCGTGGGCTCTGTTGCCGCCCAAAGGAAGGCCTCTACCACGTCGTCGCGGTGTACCCACGGGAGCATCTGACGTCCGCTGCCGAGTACGCCCCCTACAAAGAGCCGCATCGGTAGGAGCAGCTTTGCTAGTGCCCCGTCGTGAGGATCGAGCACAACACCAATGCGCAGACACACCACGCGCGCGACGTCGCTGGCGCTCATGGCCGCATCTTCCCACTGACGCGTCACGTCGGCAAGAAACGTCTGACCAGCGCCCATGCCCTCGTTCGATGGCACGTAGGTGTCGCCATAAAAACCGACGGCAGAAGCGTTGATGAGCGCAGGCTTGGAGGGTGATCGCCGAATGGCCTCGGCAATGCGCTTGGTTATGTCCACCCGACTCGACAGGATCGCCTGGCGAACGCGGGCGCTCCATCGGCGTGCACCAACATTTTCGCCGGCAAGGTTGATGACCACGTCAACCGATTGCACGGCCGTTTCCAGTGCGTCATACCCGACGACACTGCATCCTGCAATCGATGGTCGACCCCGGGAAACTACGGTAACGGAATGACCGCGCTCGATGGCGGCAGAGGCGATACGGCGGCCTAGAAAGCCCGAACCACCGACGATAAGGATGTTGCTCATGGGCCCGTAAACGAAAAAGCCCGTCCGATAGTTCGGACAGGCCTTGTTTGATCTGCAATGGATTCGGTGTTAGTCTTGGGCGATGACCCAAACCTTGAGCGGTGCCACGACATCGGTCATGAGCTTGACCTTCACATCGAAGATGCCAAGCGTCTTGATCGGCTCGTCGATGGTGATGTTGCGCTTGTCGACGCGGAAGCCACGAAGCTCAAGTTCCTGGGCGATCATCGGTGCGGTGACCGAACCGAAGAGACGGCCCTCTTCGCCAACAGGCATGGAGATCGTGATCTGCAGCTCGGACAGCTGCGCTGCTGTTGCCTCAGATTCCTGGCGGACCTTGGCCATGCGCGCTTCGTACTGCTTTTTCTCTGTCTCCAGTGCACGGATGGCACCGTCCGTGGCGAAATACGCCAGCTGATTCGGGATCAGGTAGTTGCGGGCAAAGCCTGCCTTGACGGTCACGATCTCGCCGATGTTGCCAAGGTTCTCTACGTCTTGTCGAAGAATGATTTTCATGTCGGTTCCTTCAATTCAGAGGGCGCTCTGCGCCACAAGGTTTGGTCTCTGGAAAAGGGTCTTAGATGGTGGCACCGGTCTTGGCAGCTTCAGCCATGGCAGCAGCACGGGCAGCCTGGGCTTCAGCGCGAACCTTGCGGAACTCGCGGAGCTTTGGATCAAGCTGAACGGTGAGGTGGCGGATGACCTGATCTTCAAGGAAGAAGAACTTCTCCAGCAGTGGAAGGGTCGAAGGCGCCGACTCGAATGCTGCGTACACGTAGTAGCCGTTGAACTTCTTGTTGATCGGGTATGCCAAGCGGCGACGCCCCATCTTGTTTAGCTCAACGATCGTCGAACCGTGCTCTTCGAGGAAGGCTGTGGTGCGGGCGATTACGGCCTCAACGTCATTGTCTTCCAGAACGGCATTGACAATGTATGTGGCCTCGTACAAGCGACGATCGCTCATGTGGAACTCCTGTGGTTGCGATGTGCAGTCGTCGGCGTCCAGACCGTCGACAGGGGTGAATTGTTTTCGTCAGAGCCTGCAAACCTACGGCACGAGGTCGGTTTTCCCAAACTGCCAAGCCCAAGTTTTTCCATTGTGAAGGGGGCGAGCCATTCCGCCCCCTGATGTAACGCTACGGTAATGGTTGCCGTGAGGCCTTCGATATTCACAGGACAATACCAATTTGCCGTATCTTTACGGCCCCCTTGTAACGGGGGACAGCGATCGCCACATGGCGAGCAGTAGATGTTGAATCTCCCTTCCACTTTTGTCGTGCAATGATGTCCGAACAGCCAATTGACGGTGCCGAAAACACCGATCTGACCGCAGGCGAGTCCGCCCAAGAACCAACAGCCGCTGCCCCTGAGGCAACGGAAGCTACACCAGAAGCACCAGACGAATTGGTTGCTGCCGAGCCCGCTGTCGACGTGCAGCCGGAACCAGCTCCAGAAGCTCCGGCTGAAGCTCCGGCTGAAGCTCCGGCTGAAGCTCCGGCTGAAGCTCCGGCTGAAGCTCCGGCTGAAGCAGCACCGGCCATGAGCGCTGAGGAGCGTGAAGAGCAGGCCCGCAAGCGTGAAGAAGAACGCAAGCGCAAGGAAGAAGAGCGCAAGCAGCGTGATGAGGCTTTTGCGGCGCTTGAGGGGTTCAAGCAAGCAGCGGGGATCTTCGAGATCACCATTGGTGAGCGCGTCAAGGGTGGTTTGCGTGGCGTCTTCCAGGGACTGCGCGTGTTCCTTCCTGCCTCGCAGGTTGGTCTTCGCAAGAACGTGTCGGATGATGAGCTGCAACAGCTGGTTGGTCAGACCGTGCGCGTGAAGGTGCACGAGTTGCAATCGGATGATGCCGGTCACAAGTCAGCAGTGGTCTCCCGACGCGAGATCCTCCTCGACGAACTCTGGAACACGGTCGTCGTTGGCGCCGTGGTCGATGGTGTGGTATCGTCGGTGACGGCATTTGGCGCGTTTGTCAACATCGGCGGAGTCGAAGGCCTGCTGCACGTCTCACGGATGTCGCGCTCGCGCGTGACAAGCCCATCGGACGTTGTGCGCAAGGGCGACAAGCTGAAGGTGACGATCGTCGAGATCGACCGCGAGAAGAAGAAAATCGCCCTCTCACACAAGGAGCACGAAGCCGATCCATGGGTGGGCGTCGAACAGGCCTATCCGGCCGGCAAGCGCATCCAGGGTACGGTTCAGCGCATCACTGATTTTGGCGCCTACGTCCAGGTCAGCCCGAAGATCGAAGGCTTGCTGCGTATCAGCGAGCTGAGCTGGACGCGCCGCGTCAAGCACCCGTCAGAAGTGGTCTCTGTAGGCCAGACGATAGACGTTGAAGTCCTTTCCGCCGACGAACAAAAGCACCAGCTCGCTCTGGGTTACAAGCAGACACAGCCAAATCCATGGCTGACGCTTTCGACTGAACTCCCCTCGGGCAGCGACGTCGAAGGCACCGTGCAAAGCGTAAGCACGCAGGGGGCTGTTATTCGTGTGCGCGACACATTCGATGGCTTCATGCCACGCTCAAAGATGGCCGGAGCTCGCGGTGGCAAGACCACGCTCAGCGTGGGCGACACGCTGGCCTGCGTCGTGGTCGACCTCAGCCCAGAAAACGCGAGCCTCATTCTTGCAATGCGCAACGAAGATGGCTCGGTTGCTGGACAGCAGTCAAATGACTGGCAGGGCGGCGGACGTCAGCGTGATAATGACCGTGACCGCGACCGTGAGCGTCCACAGCCGCGTCACGAGCCTGCACCGCCATCTCCGGGCGTCACCCTCGGTGATTTGCTGCGCGACGCAGACAAATCCAGCCTCGGTCAGTAAGTCATCCCTACAACAAGCATTCGACGATCACACGCCGGAATCTCTCACGAGGTTTCGGCGTTTTCTTTTCTCCGCACTGCTATGTGGTAATTTGCCTGCCTCATGATCCTGAGAAACACATCGGTACTGTTCTGCATTGTTCTGACCATGCTCGGCACGACGCTGATGCTGCGCGGTCAGCAACCCACGTCGGTGCTGCAGCAGCCGCGCCCGCTTTCGCCGGCGGAGTTCATGACATCGGACACGTCGCAGGCTACGCGTCCGGGTGTTCCGGGTCAGGCGCAAGCCCCCTCCTCACGCGAGCAGGATAGTCTCTACCGTCAGGCTATGGAACTGCAGATCACGGCTCCGGCACGTTTCGCAATGGCCGCAAGGGAAACTTCGGCGATGCTCCTGGCGATGTCCCGTGCCAATGCCCGACGCACGATCTGGGATCAGATCGACGCAACGATGGACATTCCAGCGTCGATCTTCAAGCCGCGCGATCAGGAAGTAACGCAGTACCAGTTGACGATCGCCAATGCGATGTACGTACCAGGTGTGCTGCTCAGACCGATGGGTACCGGCAACCTGCAGGTGAACTTCTCGGACATCGCCAAGGTGTTCGGCATTGGAGAAGACGTCAGCCCGGTGATCCGTTATGTGGTTGACGATTATCTGGACGTGGAGATCGTGATCTATTCGACGCAGGCCATGATCGTGGCTACACTCTTTACTGGCAAACAGGAACCGGGAACGTACACGATCACCTGGAACGGCAAGGCACAGGACGGCAAGCCGGTTTCGACGGGTGAGTACATAGCCGAAGTGCGTCTGGGCCGCGAGCGCATCATGCGCAAACGCATCACGTGGAATGCCCGATGAGACGCGCAGTCAAGCGTGTGGTCGTTGCTCTTCTGCTGGCACTCAGCGCCGGACGTGCTGCCTCTCAGCAGCCGTCGATCGTCATCGAATTTAACGGCAACACTCCGTCCTACACCGAATGGCTCCGCAGCGGCCGATCAGGTCAGATTGACGCTCTTAGGTCGTTGCTTGGTGAGCACACCACAGCCCCCTACATTCTCAGCTCCACGCTGCAATGCGTCGAGCAGGCTATCGAAAGGTCATCATCGGCAAAGACCCGTCTGGAGTCGACCATTGAGCGTCTGCAGCGGTACGCCGTGATCACCCTGCACGGTCCGCGCAATGCCGCCCTCCTGGCCTCAAAGCTCCGACAGAATTCGCTGGTCCTGCAGGCCCAGGTGCTGCCCGAGCAGCGGATCGTGGGACAGCCGAATGATCCGGAGCTACAGCGCCAGTACTACCTTCCCCGCATCGATGTTTTTCGTGCCTGGGAACTGCTTCCCCCTTCAGCAAGCGCGCTGGTGGCGATCATCGACACGGGCATCGATACCGCCCATGTAGATCTGCAGGGAAGCGTTTGGAAAAACTCGGCTGAAATGGGGCTTGATGACTCCGGCCTGGATAAGCGCACAAACCGCAAGGATGATGACGGCAACGGATTTGTCGACGACTGGTTTGGATGGGACTTTGTTGGACGTAACGGATCGATGCAGGACAACATCCCCCTACCGGGAAACAGTCACGGCACCCACGTTGGCGGCATTGTTGCAGCTCAGGTCAACAACGCCATCGGCATGGCGGGTGTTGCTCGCCAGGTGCGCGTGATGGCCGTCAAGGTGGGTCGCGACGATCCGAACTCGGAATCCGTTGCGCGCTCGGCCGACGGCATCCTGTATGCTTCAGCCATGGGTGCCGACGTGATCAACTGTTCTTTCGGGAGCAGCTCGCCCACCTTTGCCGATGTCGACGTGATCCAGACGGCCACAAAACTGGGGAGCCTCGTTGTGGGCGCTGCCGGGAATGACGCGTCGGACCAGGCCTTTTATCCCGCTGCGTATGCAGAGGCCGTCTCTGTTGCAGCAACGGATCTTTCGGACCGCCTCGCCCCCTTCTCAAACATCCACTCAACGGTCGATGTATGCGCTCCTGGCGTCGGCATTTTCTCAACGATTACCGGCAACTCCTACGCGTCGTACAACGGCACGTCGATGGCCGCGCCGATCGTTTCGGCCGTCGCTGCCATGATCACGCAGTGCTTCCCATCGTATACCCCGTCGCAGGTGCGTGCAGCGCTGGTCTCATCGTGCGAGGACATCGATACGCTCAATAGTGCCTACGTTGGCAAGTTTGGCATGGGACGTATCAACGCTTACCGTGCCTGCTCAGGTCTGGCTACACGCTGGTGCGTGGTAACGCGACATCTGATCTCGGACGTTGATGCCGACGGCATCTTTCGCAACGGCGACGCACTCGATCTTACCATTACGCTTCGCAACGTGCTGAGTGACCTTGCCAACGCACGTGTTGTGCTGCAGAGTCTCGACAGCAGCGTCGAGATGATCGACTCGGTGATCTCCTTTGGCGCGCTGGCTGCGCAGCAGGAGCTGACGTTGCCGAGTCCGCTGCGGTTTCGTCTCAAACAGTCGCTGTCGGATAATCAGCGTATCGATCTGCGCGTGCGTGTCTTCGATGACGGTGGCGTTGTTGGAAGCGATGTCATCAGTACCGTGGCCAATCCGACGTATGCCACGATCAGTGTTAACGACATTGCCACAACGGTGAATTCTTCGGGCAACATCGGCTATAACGACTACTCGGCTAACGAGCAGGGAGTGGGCTTCCGCTACAAGGAGTCGCCGTCTCTGCTTTTTGAAGGGGCTCTCATGATCGGCACAGCGCCGACGCTTCTTCCGAATGTTGCACGCGGTGAAGAAACAAACGTGCGCGACAACTCCTTCAAAAGCTCTCGTGCAGCAAGTCTTCGCACGGATAGCGTCGTTAGCGGCGCGCGCGTAGCGACTGCCTTTACGGACGACCGCAGCACAGATGGCCTGGGTCTGACGGTCATGAAAAACGTCTATGCGCGCGATGAGGATTCACTCAAGAACAGCATCCTTGTTGTGCTCACAGTGACGAACGCCTCCGACAGAAGCATCGACAACATCTACGCGGCATACTTCTTCGACTTTGACATCGGCGCGAACGGTGCGAATAACGTCTGCTCATGGGACAGTGAGCTCGGGGCGTTCATGCATCGTAATGTTGTCGAGTCCGCGCTGCCGCGAGTGGCGATGACGATGATCTCTCCCCTTCCACTGAACGGCTTTGCCGTGGATAATGACGGGGCGATCGACTGCCCGAGTATTTACGATGACTTCACCCGCGCCGAAAAGTGGTTCATGATGTCGCAGGGCCTGCGGCGGCGCACATCAACACCCACCGACGCGTCGACGGTCATCGGGGCAGGCCCCTTCTCGCTGAGTCCAGGATCTTCTCAGCAGATCGCGTGGATCATCGCAGCGGGAATGAGTCGTTCGGATCTTCTCAAGGGCCTTACCAGCATGCGAAACGCAGCAACTGATCAAGGTGTCGAAGTCCAACCCTACGTTCCTATCCCGCTGGTCGATGGCATCAAACACGTTGCCGGTTCTCCGCTTCTCTCAAGTGGCGAGGCGGAGATCGTCTACTCGCTCACACTTCCAAGTAATGTCGTGCTGGATCTGATCGACATCACCGGCCGACAGGTCGCCGTGCTTCACACGGAGTCCGACGTCATCAGTGGTGATCACAGCGTCACGATCACACTCCCCGACGTGGCTCAGGGTGCCTACTTCGTGCGCCTCACCACGGCGCGCAGCTCCCGCCTCTTTCCCATCGGCATTGTCCGGTAACACCTAACACCTAACACCTCACACCCCAAACCTCACCCCCGTCTTCGAAGCACCCCCACTGCCTCTACATGGTAGGTCTGCGGGAACATATCAACAGGGGTAACGTGTGCAACGTCGTAGGTCGACGAAAGAATCGCACAGTCGCGGGCCATCGTGCCGGGGTTACAGCTGACATACACGACCGTGGGCGCGGCAACAGCCAGGATGTGGCTGACCACTTGCTCATGCATGCCGCTGCGCGGAGGATCGACGATCACCACATCGGGCTTCGGGAAGGTTCGCAGCAGCTCCAGTGCGGCAGGACGATGCAGATCGACAACCTGGAACTCGACATTGTCTATGCCATTGCGCTGTGCGTTTGCACGGGCATCCAGGATCGAGCCTTCAGCAAGCTCAGCACCGATAACCTGCCTGGCAAGCTTTGCCGCCGGCAGCGTGAGCGTGCCGGTGCCACAGTATAGGTCCCACACCACGCAGTCCTTGGTGATGCCGGCCCCCTGCATCACCGCGCCGACGAGATTGGGTAGATGCGTGGTGTTGGTCTGAAAGAACGAGAATGGCGAGATGCGATAGGTGATGCCGTGACTTATCTCTTCGAGGTAGCCTGGACCATTCACCGTTGTGATCGTGCCGACGGCCACAGGAGACCATGTATCGTTGATGGCGTGGATCATCGAAGAACCGGCCGGCAGCTGCGCATGCAGTGACATCCATTCGGCAATGAAGTCGTGCTCAAACTCGGCCTGCGGCGTTGTGGTTATCAGCACGGTCATCACCGATCCAGTGCTGGCGCTCGTGCGCACGACGAGGCTGCGCGCAAAGCCAGTATGATTGCGCTGATGGTATGGGGCTATGCCGAACTGCTCGGCGCACGAATGTGTGTGCTGAAGGATCACATCGCCGACGTTGCTCTGCAGCAGGCACGAGTTGATGTGACGGACCTTGTCGAAGCGTCCCGGCACGTGAAGTCCAAGGGCAAACGATGTCGTGAACTCCTCACCGCTGTCAATCTCCTGGCGAGTGAGCCAGCGCGAGGCACCGAACGAAAACTCCATTTTGTTACGATATCGGTACTCGGTAGGCGAGGCTAAGGTCTGTGCGATCTCCCCGACGGGGACCTTGGCAATGCGCTCAAAGGCATCCACCACGTGCTGACGCTTCCAGAGGAGTTGCTCGGCATGCTCAAGATGCTGCCAGGTGCAGCCACCGCAAACGCCGAAGTGCGGACAGGGGGCTTGGCGGCGCAGGGCCGATGGCTCGAGAACTTCCACGGTCTCGGCAAGGATGTGCCGCTTCTGACGTCCGGTGATACGAGCCCGCACACGCTCGCCGGGCAGAGCCCCTTTGACAAAGTGAACATGCCCGTCGATGCGTCCTACGGCCACACCCTCAAAGCCTAAAGCATCGATGGTGATCTCTACGTCGACAGGAATTCGGTCCCGCTTCATTGTCTGCCTGGTTAGTTTTGAAGCCGCAAAGTTACATGGCCACCACCCCTTCTCATGCTGTGCTTCGTTGTGTCGCGCTGACGTCCCTCATCGTGGGCTGTCTCATCGGGCATAGCGCGCCGCAGCTACGCGCTTCCGAGCCGCTGCTTCAGACGGTGGTCATCGAGTCCGTGCGCGCGTCGATTGGCACCGATACGCTCACGATCGTCCTGCGCACTGCCTCGCCCCTTGCCCAGTATCAGCGTCCGGAGAAGACCCCCTCGGGCTGGCTGCTGCGATTTCCTTCGGCCTCGTGCACGCAGACCGTCGTGGATTCATCGGCACGCACCGAACAGGTCCGCTGCAGCATTGAGCAGATCCGCACGTTCGCCGTGCTGCGCATCGCCACGGCCCTGCGCGACACGCTCATCGTTCGACGTCAGGGGGCGAATGAACTTGCCCTGCTCTGCGTGCGCCGTCGAACGGCGCCACCCGCACTGATGATGCAGGAACCTGCTTCCGGGGTTGCTACCGGCGGCCGCTGGTCGCTTGACGTGATCGTGATCGATGCCGGACATGGCGGCAAGGACGTCGGCGCTGAAGGCGTCAATGGCGCTTATGAAAAAGACGTTACCCTGGCCATTGCTCGCAAGCTTCGCGATGCGCTGCGAAAAGAACTACCAATGACCAAGGTCGTGATGACGCGTGAGACCGACGAGTTCATCGAGCTGTATCGTCGGACCGAGATCGCCAACGATGCCGGTGGTAAACTGTTCATGAGCATTCACTGCAATAGCATGCCCAGCAAGCCCCATCCGGCTCACGGCTGTGAGACATACATCTTACGTCCGGGCCGCAACGACGATGCAGCACGCGTGGCGCAGAGAGAGAATGCTTCCGTGCGATTCGAAAGCTCAACGAAGCAGTATCAGACCATGACCGAGGATCAGATCATCGTTGCCACCATGGCTCAGCGATCGTTTGTGCGCTTCAGCGAATCGCTTGCCTCGTCGATCCAGAGCGAGGTCACCGGCAGCTGCCCTCTGGCTGACCGTGGCGTCAGCCAGGCGGGCTTTTTTGTGCTCGTCGGTGCAAGCATGCCAAACGTCCTGGTCGAAACAGGCTTCCTCTCAAACACCGGCGATGCGCAGTATCTTGCCTCGAACAAGGGGCAAAGTGCCATCGCTACGGCACTGGCAAAGGCCATTTCCCGGTATGCTCGGGATTACCAACGAACGCTTAATCGCTGACCCGGAATGTCATCACCCACAACCACAGCCGCTGACTTTACGGTACGCCGCCTTGCCCGCACCATGCTGCCCTTTGTGCGTCCGGCATGGAGGCTCGTCGTATTCTCGACGCTTGCCAACCTGACGTTTTCGACGGCCAATGCGCTCATTCTGGCCGTGGTCGAGCCGGTGTTCCGTACGCTCTTCGGCGCCAGCTCCAGCCCCCTGCCAACCGGAACTGTGGCTGTATCCGGGTTCATGAAGGTATTCAACGAAACGCTCGGTGGGTTTATCACCTCGGCTGACCGGAGCGAATCCCTCCGCTCGATCAGTCTGGTGATCGTTGGGCTGTTTGTCATCAGGGGGCTGACCAAGTACGTCAGCGCGGTGATCTCGACGCGCCTCGAGGAAGGGATCATGAAACGGGTGCGCGATGCACTCTTCAATCATATCTCGGATCAATCGCTGGACTTCTTTTCCAAGCGCAAAGCAGGCGACATTATGTCGTTGCTGACCAATGACGTTCACATCCTCAACCACGCAACCATAAACTCCATTACCGTGATGTGGCGTGAGGTCTCCACGGTGATCATCTACCTAACACTGCTGGGTCTGATCAGCATCAAGCTCACGGTGATCTCCGTTGGCGTGTCGATGATTGGGCTTCTCCTGATCCGTACGGCCACCAGGCTTCTTCGTTCCTACGGAGCCAGGTTGCAGGCGGCACAGGCCGACTACACCTCTACGCTTCAGGAAACGGTCTTCGGCATCCGAGTGGTGAAGGGGATGAATATCGAACGCTTTGTGACCAATCGCTTTGCCGAGCAGACGGCTGCCTTCGTGCGCAGGGCGACGCGTAACGCACGCGTGATGGGACTCATCCCCATGGTCAACGATACCTTCGGCATCATGGCCCTGGTGACAGTCTTCTACATCGGCAGCATGGACACGGCGGCTGGAGTCATCGCCCCATCGAGCCTGATGACGTTCCTCTTCCTGCTCTTCGGTCTGATGCAACCCATCAGCGCCATCGTCAACACGATCGCTGCCATGCAGCGAGGCATTGCCGCCGGCGCAAATGTTGCTGCAGCACTGGCCACGAAGCCAAGTATCAAGACCGGAACTGCCGAGCCCCCTGCCCAGCTGCCGGTGCTCGAAGCGTCCAACGTGAGCTTTTCGTATGCCGACCGCGAGGTGCTTAGCAACGTCTCGTTCACCATTCATCCGGGAGAAAAAGTAGCGCTTGTCGGTGCGTCCGGCAGCGGGAAGTCGACGGCCCTCGACCTGATCATGCGCTTCTACGATCCGAGCTCGGGTAGCATCCGTATCAACGGAACGGACGTTCGCACGCTTGATCTCGGTGCCTACCGTCGACTCTTTGGTGTTGTCTCCCAGGAATCGCTCCTCTTCAACGATACCATCGCCCGCAACATCGCGCTTGGCGATGACGAGGTCGATATGGAACGCGTGCAGATGGCGGCACGCATTGCCCATGCTGACGGGTTTGTTCGTGAAACTCCAAATGGGTACGAAACCGTCATCGGCGACAGAGGTGTGCGTATCTCTGGCGGGCAGCGCCAGCGCATCGCCATCGCCCGTGCTCTCTACCGTCAGCCCCAGATCCTGCTCTTCGATGAGGCCACATCGGCTCTCGACACGGAATCTGAACGCCTGGTTCAGGGGGCGATCGACGATGCCCTCGTTGGTCGTACGGCCCTCATCGTAGCGCACCGCCTCTCAACGATCGTCAACGCCGACCGTATTCTGGTCTTCGACAACGGTCATATCGTCGAAGAAGGCACGCATGCCGAGCTGCTGGCACGCGATGGCGTGTACAGGCGGTTGCACTCGAGTAATGAATAACGGGTGATGGGAGGTACGGAAGTACGGAATTACAGAAGTACGGAATTACCGAATTACAGAAGTACGGAAGTACGGAAGTACGGAATTACAGAAGTACGGAATTACCGAATTACAGAAGTACAGAATTACAGAAGTACTTGTCACTCGTCACTTGTCACTCGTCACTTGTCACTTGTCACTCGTCACTTGTCACTCGTCACTTGTCACTCGTCACTTGTCACT